>CAZESN010000032.1:4843-17649 GCA_964514775.1 uncultured Rhodovulum sp. | reverse complement strand
TGATCACGCTGATCGGCCTGATCACCAAGCACGGCATCCTGATGGTGGAGTTCGCGAACCAGCTCCGCGAGGAGCAGGGGCTGACGCGGCGCGAGGCGATCGTCGCCGGCGCCAAGGTGCGTCTGCGCCCGATCCTGATGACGACCGCGGCCATGGCGCTGGCCGTGGTGCCGCTCATCATCGCGAGCGGTGCCGGCGCGGCGGCGCGCAACGCGATGGGTCTGGTGATCTTCACCGGGCTGATGATCGGCACGGTGTTCACGCTCTTCGTGGTGCCGATGTTCTACACGCTGATCTCGCATCCCGACCATGCCCCGGAGGAGGGGAAGGCGGCGGTTCCGGCCGAATAGCCGGACGCGCGCCCCGGGTGCCGGACATGGCCCGGATCCCCCGAGCGGGGATCCGGGCCTTTTGCTGTCGGGGGGCTAGTAGGCGACGGCCTCGGTCAGGCGCCCGGTGCAGGTCCCGAAACCGATCGGGGCGAAGCCGTCGCGGACGGCCCGGCCGGTGAAGGTGATCTCGTCGCCGTCCTCGAGCCAGGTGCGGGTCTCGCCGTTCGGCAGCGAGAACGCGTCGCGCCCCTTGCGGGTGATCTCCGCGAGGCAGGCCCTTTCCCCGGGCTCCGGTCCCGAGACCGTGCCGCTGGCGAGGAGGTCGCCGGGCTGGAGGTTGCAGCCGTTGCCGGTGTGATGGGCGAACATCTGCGCGAAGGTCCAGTAGAGGTGGCGCAGGTTGGTCGCGGTGATCCGGTGCGGGGCGGCGCCGGCCGCGCGCATGCCGGCGGTCGAGATCAGGGCCTGGAGGGTGATGTCGTAGCCGCCCCGGCGCTGGTCGTCGGGGTGCGAGAGATGCGGCAGGGGCGCGAGCTCGCCCTCGCCCCGGGTCTCGGCCGCGGTGCGGAACGGGCGCAGGGCCTCCTCGGTGACGATCCAGGGCGAGATCATCGTCGAGAGGCTCTTGGCCTGGAACGGGCCGAGGGGCACGCTTTCCCAGCGCTGGATGTCGCGGACCGACCAGTCGTTGAGCAGGCAGAAGCCGAAGATGTGGTCGGGGGCGTCGCCGATGCGGATCGGGTCGCCCTGCGCGTTGCCGGTGCCGACATAGGCGCCGACCTCGAGCTCGAAGTCCATCTCGGCGGTCGGGGCGAAGCGCACGGTGTCGCCGTCGGAGCTCTGGACATGCGGGCGCGGGACCTCGCCGCCGAGCGTCACCGAGCTCGCCCGGCTGTGATAGGCGAGGGGCAGGCTCATGAAGGCGGGCGTGAGCTCGCCGGTCGCGCCGAGGCGGCGGAAATGCGAGGCCGAGGTGAGGAAGTCGGTGAAGTTGCGCACCTGCGAGGGCAGGTGCAGCGTCACCCGGGACATCGGCACCAGCGCCGCGCCGAGGTCGACGCCGGTGCCGCCCGCCGCGTCGAGCAGGTCGGCGAGCCGCGCCCGCAGCGCCGAGGCCGCGCCGTTGCCGAGCGCCAGCAGGTCGTTGAGGCTCTGGCCGTCGACCGCCGCCCGCGCCGCCCGCTCGGCCTCGCCGGAGAAGGCGCCGGCCCCGAGGGCGGCGGCGAGATCGAGGACATGGTCGCCGATGGCGACGCCGGGCAGGACCGGCCCGTCGGCGGTGCGGCTGAACCGGCCGAACGGCAGGTTCTGGATCGGGAAATCTGTGTCGGGCGCATTGGCCGCGGCGATGACGCTGCGTCTGGACGGGTCGTGCGTTGCGTTGAGATCGGTCATGGTTCCTCCCTGGTGCTTGGGGCCGGAGGCGACGCGGCTATTCGTCCGACGTGCCGGCATAGACGGTTCTTAGGGTCGAGTTGAGGTGATCCTGGAGCAGGGCGCCGGCGCGCTCGGTGTCGCGCGCGAGGATGGCGTCGGCCAGGGTGCGGTGGATCGCGACGAAATGCTCGGGGTCCGCCAGGCGGCTCATGGAGATGCGCCGGTAGCGATAGGCCTGGTTGTAGAGGTTCGACGCGAGCTCGGTGATCCTCGGCGAGCGGCAGCCCGACAGGAGCGCCGCGTGGAAGGTGCGGTGGAGGGTGTCGAATTCCTCGCCGCCCTCGCCGAAGCTGGGGCCGGCGCGCTCGACGAAGAGCCGGAGGCGGTGGAGATGGGAGACGATCGACGCCTCCCATTCGTCGCCGCCGTGCAGCATCGACAGGCGGATGCCCTCGCGCTCGATGACGAAGCGCACATGGGTTATGTCGGCGAGGTCCTGGCGGCTCATCTCGCGGACGCGGAAGCCGCGCCGGCCGTTCGCGGTGATGAGGTTGTGCGACAGGAGCCGCGACAGCGCCTCGCGAATCGGAGTCGCCCCGATGCCGTAGCTGGTGGTGAGGTCGCCGACCGTCAGCTTCTGGCCCGGCTCGAGCTGGCCCGAGAGGATATCGCGCTGGAGCAGGTCGACCGCGCGTTCGGTCATGGTGCCGCCGTCATCCGCCATGGAGATGTCGGTCATGTCTGCATCCTCCGTAAGGGCCCCGACGCCATCGCCATGCCCGCGCCGGACGGGTAGGGCGATTTTATCGATAGAACTGCATTCTCCATATCTTTTGTATAATCATCGAATCTTTGGTTGACAAAGATTATTTTCGGGCAAAAATCGATAAAAAGGCGCCGGTCAACGTCGCGCATACGAATCTGGGGGCGCCCAAGCCAGCGCTCCCGACAAGGGAGGATCCATATGACAAACTGCGAAATGCGGTGGCGGGGCGGCGTGTCCGCGCTCGCCGGAGGGCTGTCCCTCGTCGGCGGCGGCAGCGCGCTGGCCCAGGAGCTCGGCGCGCCCGTGCCGCCGGTCAGCCTCGTCTACTACGCCGCCGACATCGGTGTGGAGCACGAGCAGTCGGCGCGGGTGCTGGCGGACGAGTGGCGCAAGCTCGGCCTCGAGTTCGAGCTCCAGCCGATCCAGTTCGGCACCTTCGTCGCCACGATCAACGTCGGCGGCGGTCTCGAGGACATGGCCGTCGTGGTCGTGGGCGCCGATCCCGACCGGATGGACCCGACCTACTGGCTCTACGATTCGTCGGCCTGCGGCCAGCGGCGCAACGCGTCGAAGTGGTGCGACGAGGACTATACCGCCCTCGCCACGCTCCAGCGCCAGCAGGTGAACCCCGAGGAGCGGCTCCAGACCGTGCGCCGGCTCCAGGAGATCCACCACGCGCAGGCGCCCTGGTGGCCGGTGAGCCACAGCCTCTACGGGATGCTCTGGAACGCCGACAAATGGGAGAACATCACCAGCCCCGCGCCGATCGCGCCGCATGAAGGCCCGGTCGATCCCTGGCTGCAGGCGCGGCCGCTGACCGAGGACCGCATCCTCGACTGGGCGTATCTCGAGGACGTGAACGGCTACAACCCGTTCGCCGAGGAGAGCGCGGTCGGCTGGATCCGGTTCATCTACGACACCTTCGCCAAGAGCAACGCCGCCGGCGACATCCTGCCCTGGGCGGCGGAATCCTGGGAGTTCCTCGACGACACGACGCTGCGCATCACGCTGCGCGACGACATGACCTTCCACGACGGCGAGCCGGTCACCGCGGCCGATGCCGTCTTCACCCTGGCCAAGGCGGTCGAGGTCCAGCCGCCGGCGATGGTGGCGCGGGTCGAGAACATCGACCGCGTCGAGCAGGTCGACGCGCACAGCTTCGACGTGTTCCTGAAGGAGCCCGACGCGAGCTTCGTGCCGAACTCGCTCACCTTCCTCTTCATCGCGCCGGAGCATGTCTGGGCGGATTACGAGGGCGACATCGTCGACCGCGACATCGTGGCCGACAAGGCGGTCGTGGGCAGCGGGCCGTTCAGCTTCGTGACCTGGCGGGTCAACGAGCTGCACGAGCTGGCGACGCATGCGGATCACTTCGCCGCCCCCGCCTATGACGGCATCCGGCGCCTCGCGCTCGGCCAGGCCGATGCGATCCGCTCGGCGATGATCGAGGGCGTGGGCGACATCGCGACCACGGTCCTGCCGGTCGCCGCGATGAGCGACCTGTCGATGCAGTACGACCACCTCGACTTCATGGAGATCCCGACGCATGCCTCGCAGCTCGTCTGGGTGAACAACCAGGAGGCGCCGTTCGACGATCTCGCCTTCCGCGAGGCGCTGCGCATGGCCACGAACAAGCAGCGCGTGGTCATCGAGGCGCTGCAGGGCTTCTCGATCCTGGCGGGCAGCGGCCCGGTGCCGAACCAGCTCGAGCGCTGGCATCATCCCGATCTCGGGGCCGTCGCCTTCGACATCGAGGGGGCGCGGCAGATCCTCGCCGATGCCGGCTACGGCTGGGATTCGGCGGGCCGCCTGCACTATCCGCCGGCCCGGTAGGACCAGCCAGCATCGGGGCCGCGCCGGGGGCGCGGCCCAGCGCGCCAGAGCACAGGGACAGGGCGAGATGCGAGCCTACATTCTGCGACGTCTTGCCCAGTCGATACTGGTGATCTTCGTCGTCACAACGATCATGTTCTTCATGTTCCGGGTCATGCCCGCCGATCCGACCGCGATGATGGTCGAGCGCGGCATGAACGAGGCGGCCCGCCAGGCGCTGATGGAGAAGTGGGGCCTGACCGGGTCGCTCTGGGACCAGTACGTGCGGTACATGGTGAACCTGGCGCAGGGGGATTTCGGCAATTCGTTCTTCTACCGCCGGCCGGTCTGGGAAGTGCTCTGGCCGCTGATCGTCAACTCGCTCTGGATCGCGGTTCCCGGCCTTGTCCTCGGCGCCGTCATCGGCGCCGGGCTGGGGATGATCGTCGGCTGGGCGCCGCGCGGCGGGCGGGTGGAGCGCTCGGGGATCTTCATCGCCACCGTGATCCGCGGCACGCCGAGCTTCGTGATCGGGATCGCGCTGCTCGCGGTCTTCTCGAGCACGCTCGGCTGGTTCCCGGGGTTCGGGATGGGCGGCGCCTCGGGCGGCGAGGGGGTGGGCCGGTACTTCACGCTGGAGTTCCTGCACCATCTGGTGCTGCCGCTCATCGCCGTCGTCATCTTCTTCCTGCCGGAGAACCTCCTGCTGATGCGCAGCGGCATCGTCGAGAACCGCACCGAGGACTATGTCGAGCTGCTGCGGGCGAAGGGGCTGCCCGAGGGGCGGATCGCCTGGCATGCGGGTCGGAACTCGCTCCTGCCGCTGATCACCTGGCTCTTTCCGGCGCTGGCCGAGACGGTCGCGGGGCTGGTGGTGATCGAGATCGTGTTCTCCTGGCCGGGGGTGGGGCGCGAGCTGGTGCTGGCCGTGACCCGGCAGGACTATCCGCTGGCGCAGGCCGCGTTCTTCCTGATGGCCGTCCTTGTGGTGGTCGCGAACCTCTGCGCGGACCTTCTCTACGGCAAGCTCGACCCGAGGGTGGTGTACAGATGAGCCGTGATCCCTCGTCCTCCGCCGCCGCCGCCCGGACCGCGCGCCGGCCCCCCCTGCGCTTCGGGGCGCTGGCGCCGCTGATCGCCTCGCTGCGGCTGATGATGCGCGACCGGTTCGCGCTCGCCGGCCTCGTCATCGTCGGCGCCTTCGCCGCCATCGCGATCTTCGCGCCCTGGATCGCGCCCTATCCGCCGTTCGAGGCGGCGCTGACCGAGACCGGGCGGCTGCGGCGGCTGGACCCGCCGTCGGCGGATCATCTGCTCGGCACCACCGCCTTCGGGAACGACGTGCTGTCGCAGCTCATCTACGGGTTCCGGGTGGCGTTCCGGGTCGGCCTCGTCGCGGCGCTCGCGGTGGGGCTGATCTCGACGCTGATCGGGGTGCTGTCGGGCTATTTCGGGGGCATCGTCGACGACGTGCTGATGCGCGCCACCGACGTGGCGCTGTCGATCCCGACGCTGCCCTTCGCGATCGTCGCGGTCGGCCTGCTCGGGCCGAGCATCGAGAACATCATCCTGGTGATCGTGCTCCTGTTCTGGCGCAACGGCGGGCGGATCATCCGCTCGACGGTGCTGACCGAGCGGGAGCGGATCTACGTGCGCTGGGCACGGGCGGCGGGCGCCTCGCATCTCCATGTCATCCTCAAGCACATCCTGCCCAACGTGGCGCGCGTCGTCTTCCTCTGGGTGACCATGTCGGTCGCCTTCGCCATCCTGACCGAGGCGAGCCTCAGCTTCCTCGGGCTCGGCGACCCGACGGTGGTGAGCTGGGGGCAGATGCTCAACACCGCCTTCACCAGCGGCATGCTGCGCACCGCCTGGTGGTGGGTCTGGCCGCCGTCGATCGCGCTCGTGATGCTGATCTCGGCGCTCTACCTGATCGGCCGGGCCTATGAGGAGCAGACCAACCCGCGGCTGAGGCGGAGGTAGGCCGATGGCGATGGATCTCGACACGCTGCGCGCGACCCTCGACGCGAGGCCCCCGGTCCGGCTGGAAGTGCGCGGCCTGAGCGTCACCTACCGCACCGAGCGCGGGCCGTTCCGCGCGGTCGACGACGTCTCCTTCGACGTCGCGCCCGGCAGCAATCTCGGCCTCGTCGGCGAATCGGGCTGCGGCAAGAGCACGGCGGTGAAGGCGCTGATGCGGCTCCTGCCCGATGGCGCCACGGTGGGCGGGCAGGTCCTGCTCGACGGGCGCGACCTCGTGGGGCTCGGCGCGCGCGAGCTGCGCAAGGTGCGCTGGACGCAGATCGCGCTCGTCACCCAGAGCGCGATGAACTCGCTCGATCCGGTGTTCCGGGTCGGCGACCAGATCGTCGAATCGATCCGGGCGCATGTCGACGTGCCCCGCGCCGTCGCCTGGGCGCGGGCCGAGGAGCTCTTTGCCTTCGTCGGCCTGCCGGCGGCGCGTCTGAAGGAGTTTCCGCACCAGTTCTCGGGCGGCATGCGCCAGCGGGCGGTGATCGCCATGGCGCTGAGCCTGAACGCGGGGCTGCTGCTCGCCGACGAGCCCACGACCGCGCTCGACCCGATCATGCAGGACCAGATCCTGTCGCGGATCCGGGCGATCCAGCAGCGCCTGCACCGCTCCATGATCCTCGTCACCCACGACATCGGGGTGGTGGCCGAGACCTGCGAGCAGGTCGCGGTCATGTATGCGGGCAAGGTCGTCGAATACGGGCCGGCGCGGCAGGTGCTCGCCCGGCCGCTGCATCCCTATACGATGGGATTGCAGAACGCCTTTCCCCGGCTGCCGGAGGTGGAGGGAGAGCGCCTGCCCATGATCTCGATCTCGGGGTCGCTGCCGAACCTCCTGACCCCGCCGCCCGGCTGCCGGTTTGCCAACCGCTGCCCCTTCGCGACGGAGATCTGCCGGACGGCGGCGCCGGTGCTCGCGGGGCCGGACGCGGCCCATACCGCCGCCTGCCACCATATCGACCGCGCCGAGGCGTTCCGCGCCGCCGCGCTGAAACCCGAAACCTGGCGTCCCCGGGAGGCTGCCGCGTGAGCGATACCAAGGCCGGAGCCGCCGTCGTCGAGGCGCGGGGCCTCAAGACCCATTTCGCGGCGCGGACCGGGATCTTCTCGGCGCTGGCCGGGCGGCAGGGCGTGGTCGCCCGGGCCCTCGACGGCATCGACATCGAGCTCCGCGAGCGCCGGATCACCGGCCTCGTCGGCGAGAGCGGCAGCGGCAAGTCGACGCTCGGCATGACTCTGGTGCGCATGCACGAGCCGACCTCGGGCGAGATCCTCTACCGGGGCGAGCCGATCACCCATATCCGCGGCCGCGATCTCAAGCAGTACCGGCGCAAGGCGCAGATCATCTTCCAGGACCCGTATTCGTCGCTGAACCCGCGGCTGACGGTCGGCCAGATCATCGAGGAGCCGCTCGTCATCCACCGGATCGGCCGCGCCGAGGAACGGGCCGAGCGGGTGGCGCGGGTGCTCGACCTGGTGCGGCTGCCGGCCGACGAGTTCCTCGACCGGTTCCCGAGCGATCTCTCGGGCGGCCAGCGCCAGCGGGTGGCGATCGCGCGGGCGCTGGTGATGGAGCCCGACATGATCGTGGCCGACGAGCCGGTGTCGATGCTCGACGTGTCGGTGCAGGCGGGGGTGCTGGAGCTGCTCGAGGATCTGTCGCGCAACCTCGGGCTCGCGGTCCTCTACATCTCCCACGACATCGCCACGGTGGGCTATATCTGCGACCGGGTGGGGGTGATGTATCTCGGTCGGGTGGTCGAGGAGGGGCCGGCGTTCCCGGTGCTGCGCACGCCGCTGCATCCCTATGCCGAGAGCCTGATGGCGGCGATCCCGAACGTCGATCCGGGCGTGCGGCGCGAGCGCGTCGAGCTCGGGGGCGAGGTGCCGTCGCCGCTGAACGTGCCGCCGGGCTGCCGGTTCGCGCCGCGCTGCGCCCATGCGTCGGACCTCTGCCGGGCGATCGAGCCGCCGATGATCGAGGCGGGCCAGGACCGGCGGGTCCGCTGTCATCTCTATCTGCCGAAGGACGATCCCCTTGGCGCCGGCCTGGCGCGGCCCGAGCGGGCCGGGCAGGCGGGGTAGGGGAGCTGGCCGGAGCCGGGACGGGCGGCGTTCCGCCCGGACGGCGGCGCCCCCGTTTCCCGGAGGCGCCGCGCAGGCGCGCTCAGCGGTTGCGCATCTCTTCGGGCAGGTCGTAGCCGAAGTAGGACTTGTAGATCGCGTTCAGCTTGTCGTTGCGCAGGTTCTCGATCACCCACTCGTCGATCCAGGCCTGGAGCTCCGGCTCGTTCTGGCGCAGGCCGACGGCCATCGGATAGGCGGCGAGCTGCATCTTGATCTCGAGGTTGCGGGCCGGGTTGCGCTCGATGATGCCGAGCGCCGAGGCCGGCGCGCCGACGAGGAAGTCGTGCTGGCCGGTGACGAGCGCGGTGTCGGTCGTCGCCTCGTCCTCGAAGCGGACGATGCGCGCGACGTTGCCCGATTCCTCGTTGGCGCGGGTGAGCTCGATGTCCGAGGTGGTGGCGCGGGCGACGGCGATCGACTGGCCGGCGAGGTCGCTGAAGTCGTTCACCTCGTGGTCGGCCGGGCCGACGAGGACCACCGGGATGATGCCGTAGGGCTCGGAATAGGAGATGACCTTCTTGCGCTCCTCGGTGATCGAGAAGGAGGAGACGACGAGGTCGGCCTGATTGGCGAGCAGGAAGGGCACGCGGTTGGCGCCGGAGACCTGGACGATGTCGAGCCGCACGCCGAGGTCCTCGGCGATGGCCTGCGCCGTCTCGACGTCGAGGCCGGTCGGCTGGGCGGTGCCGTCGAGCATGCCGTAGGGCGGATGCGCGATGTCGATGGCGATGCGCACCGCGCCGCGGTTGCGGATCTCGTCGAGCGCGTTGGCGCTGGCGGGGGCCGGGGTCAGGGCGATGGTGGCGATGGCGCCGGCGATGCCGAGCGCCGCGGCCAGAAAGCCCCGGCGCGGGGTGGTATGTGTCATGGTTTCCTCCGTTGAACTGCGTGGGTTTTTGGTTGTCAGAGTCCGCTGCCGACGAACTGTTTCAGTTCCTCGGTGCGGGGCGAGACCAGGATGCTGCCCGGCCCCATTTCGTGCACGCGCCCCTCGTGCATGTAGACGACCACGTCCGCGACCTGGCGGGCGAAGGCCATCTCGTGGGTGACGATCACCATGGTCATGCCCGAGGCGGCGAGCTGGCCGATGACGCGCAGCACCTCGCCGGTGAGTTCGGGGTCGAGCGCCGAGGTGACCTCGTCGAAGAGCATGAGCTTGGGGCGCATCGCGAGCGAGCGGGCGATGGCCACGCGCTGCTGCTGGCCGCCCGAGAGCTGCTCGGGGTAGCTGTCCATCCGGTCGGCGAGGCCGACCTGTTCGAGCACCTCGCGGGCGAGTTCGCGTGCGGCGTCGCGGCTGAGCTTCTTCACCTTGCGGGGCGCGAGGGTGATGTTCTCGGCCGCGGTCAGGTGCGGGAAGAGATTGTAGCTCTGGAAGACGATGCCGACCTCCTGGCGCAGGAGGCGCAGGTTCGGCTTCTCGCGGTGGAGGTCGTAGCCGCAGACGCGCAGCTCGCCGCCGGTGATCGGCTCGAGCGCGTTGATGCAGCGCAGCGCGGTGCTCTTGCCCGAGCCGGAGCGGCCGATCAGGGCCACGACCTGGCCCGAGAGGACCTCGAGGTCGATGCCGCGCAGGACCTCGAGCGAGCCGAAGCTCTTGCGGACGCCGCGGAAGGAGACGAGCGGTTCGCCCGCGCTGGCGGGGCTGGCTGGAGGGTGGCTCATGCTGCTTTCCTCAGGAGTTTCAGCTCGAAACGACGCGCGAGGAAGGACAGCGGGAAGCAGACCACGAAATAGAGCGCCGCAGCGAAGGTGAAGATGACGAAGGGCTGGAAGGTCGCGTTGTTGAGGACCTTGGCCGAGTAGGTGAGGTCGAAGAAGCCGATCACCACCGAATAGGACGAGTTCTTGACGATCTGGACGAGGAAGCCGACCGTCGGCGGCACGGCGATGCGCAGCGCCTGGGGCATGATGACATGCAGGAAGGACTGCGCCGGCGAGAGGGCGAGGCATTCCGCCGCCTCGCGCTGGGTGCGCGGGACGGCGAGCAGGCAGCCCTTCCAGATCTCGCCCATGTAGGCGCTGGAGAAGAGCGACATCGCCACGGCCGCGGCGCTGAGCGCGCTGACCGAGAAGCCGTAGATGCTCATGCCGAAGAAGACGACGAACATGATGACCGGCAGGGGAATGCCCTGGACGATCTGGACATAGGCCCCCGACAGGAGCCGCAGGGCGCGGCTCTGGGACGAGCGCGCCAGCGCGATCGGCAGGCCGAGCGCGGTCCCGCCGATGAACCCCATGGCCGAGATGACGATCGTCCATCCCAGACCCTGGAGCAGGAACAGGTACTGGGCCGTTGTGACACCCATGAACATTGGTCAGTTCCCCTCTTTGGTCCGGCGGATCACAGCGGCGTTCCCAGCCGGCGCAGCCGCGGGAAGGCGAGCATGGCGGCGCCGAACATCAGGAAGCGCAGCCCGGTGGCGAGGCAGAGATAGATCGCCGCGATCACCAGATAGACCTCGAAGCCGCGGAAGGTGATCGACTGGAGCTGGTAGCCGACGCCGGTCAGCTCCTCGACCGAGATCTGCGACATGATCGAGGTGGCGAGCATCATCAGCACGAACTGGCTGATCAGCGCGGGATAGACCTTCTCGGTCGCCTGCGGGAGCTCGACGTACCAGAAGGTCTGCCAGCGCGAGAGCGCGAGGCAGTTCGCCGCCTCGACCTCGCCCTTGGGGATCGACTGGAGGCCCGCGCGCAGGATCTCGGCGGAATAGGCGCCGGTGTTGATGACGAGCGCGATGATCGCCGCGGGCACCGGCCCGATGCGCGCGCCGAGCACGGCGAGGCCGAAGAAGAGCCAGAAGACCTGGATCACGAGGGGCGTGTTGCGGATGCCCTCGACATAGCAGACCGCGATGTTGCGCAGCCAGCGGGGGCCGTTCATCCGCGCCACGGCACAGCCGGCGCCGATCAGGAACCCGGGCACGATCGTGCAGAGGGTCATCCAGATCGTGAGACGGATTCCGCTTATGATTTCAGAGGTATAGGAGCCAAAAAAGCTGAAATCGAACGTGTAGCCCAAGTGTGCATCCCTCCTCGCGTGGGTAGCCGTTCCCGAGCTTGACAAGCCCTGCCGCGTGATGAAATGGCTTTTGAGCGCAAAGTCAACTTGCTTTTGAGAGGGTCAGCCATGAGCGCAGGGATCAAGACGGAGCAGGCGACGGATCCGTCGCTTATCGTGCTGAATTCAAAGGATAACGTCGCCGTTGCCCGTCACGAGGTGCCACAGGGGGCCGATTGCGCCCCGGTCGGCCCGGTGGCGCTTCAGGCGATCCCGAGCGGCCACAAGATCGCCATCCGGCCGATTCCCGCGGGCACGCCGGTGCTGAAGTACGGGCAGGTGATCGGGATCGCGAAGGAAGACATCGCGCCCGGCGCGCATGTCCATCTGCACAATCTCGCCATGCAGGACAGCAGCGTCGCCCATGACTTCTCGTCGGCGGTGCCGGAGATCGCGTTCATTCCCGAGGCGGAGCGGCGCACGTTCATGGGCTATTCCCGCCCGGACGGCCAGGCGGGGACGCGCAACTACATCGGGATCATCTCGTCGGTGAACTGTTCGGCGACCGTGTCCCATGCGATCGCGGATCACTTCAACCGCAACGGCGGCCTCAAGGACTATCCCTGGATCGACGGGGTGGTGCCGCTGACCCACGGGCAGGGCTGCGCCATCGGTCTCGACACCGAGGGTTATGCCTATCTGATTCGCACCCTCGCCGGCTACGCGCGGAACCCGAACTTCGCCGGGATCCTGATGATCGGCCTCGGCTGCGAGGTGAACCAGATCTCGAAGATCCAGGACAAGTACGGCCTCGACGACGGGCCCTATCTGCGGTCGATGACGATCCAGCAGCTCGGCGGCACGCGAAAGACCATCGATACGGCGGTCGGAATGATCAACGAGATCTGCGAGAGCCTGCGCGGCACGGAACGCACCGAGCAGCCGCTCTCGAAGCTCAAGCTCGCGCTCCAGTGCGGCGGCTCGGACGGCTATTCCGGCATCTCGGCCAATCCCGCGCTCGGCTATGCCTCGGACCTGCTCGTGCGCCACGGCGGCACGGCGGTGCTGAGCGAGACGCCCGAGATCTACGGCGCCGAGCACCTGCTC
Source organism: uncultured Rhodovulum sp. (assembly GCA_964514775.1). Lineage (GTDB taxonomy): Bacteria > Pseudomonadota > Alphaproteobacteria > Rhodobacterales > Rhodobacteraceae > Amaricoccus. Next base: position 5,090 of record CAZESN010000032.1, on the reverse strand, counting down.
ACCTCGCGCGCCCGCACGCCTGAGGTCGCGCAGAAGCTCATGGACCGCATCGCCTGGTGGGAGGAATACACCAAGCGCAACGGCGCCGAGATGAACAACAACCCCTCGCACGGCAACAAGCTCGGCGGTCTGACCACCATCCTCGAGAAGTCGCTCGGCGCGGTCGCCAAGGGCGGCGCCATGCCGATGGAGGCCGTCTACGAATACGCGGAGACCATCGACCGCACCGGCTTCGTGTTCATGGACA
>CAZESN010000032.1:0-4833 GCA_964514775.1 uncultured Rhodovulum sp. | reverse complement strand
CACGCCCGGCTACGACCCGGTGGCGGTGACCGGCCAGATCGCGGGCGGCTGCAACATGCTGGTCTTCACCACCGGCCGGGGTTCGGTCTCGGGCTTCAAGCCGGTGCCGACGATAAAGGTCGCGACCAACACAGTCATGTTTGAGCATATGAGCGACGACATGGACGTAGACTGCGGTGGAATCGTCGAAGGGCGTGAAAGTATCGAGGAGGCCGGCACCGCGATCTTCGAGAAGGTTATTGCAACTGCCTCGGGCGATCGGACATTGAGCGAGATCCATGACTACGGGATAAACGAGTTCGTCCCGTGGCAGATCGGAGCGATCACCTGAGGAGCCGAATTGGCCAAGACCCCTGCATATCGCCGCGTGGCGGACTTCCTCGAACGGGCGATCCGTTCGGGGAAGATCCCGGCCGGGGCGGTCATCAAGGTGGCGGATGTGGCGGCGCTGTTCGACTCCAGCCGGTCGCCGGTGCGCATGGCGTTCGGGCAGCTCGAGGCGCAGGGCCTGCTGACGCCCCATGACGGCCATCAGGGTCATATCGTCGGCCGGAACGGGGCGCTGAGGCGCATCACCCTCACGCCGGAGATGCTGGCGATCGACGACGACATCTCCGCGGCCGGCGCGGCCCAGAAGCTCTATTTCGAGGTCGAGCACAGCCTCATCCTCCATTCGATCGGCAGCCCCCAGCGGGTCAACGAGCTGGCGATGGCCCGGCATTTCCGGACCGACCGCCGGACCGTCCGCGAGCTCCTGCTGCGCGCCCAGAGCATGGGGATCGTCGACCGCCAGGCCGGCCGCTGGGAAATCGTGCCGTTCGATGCGGAGCGGTGCAGCAACCTCTACGAGATGCGGATGCTGCTCGAGCCGGTGGCGCTGGAAGGGGCGGCCGGCCGAATTCCTCCGGCCGAGCTGCAGGGCGTCCGCCAGCGATTGATCTCGGCGCGGGAAAATCAGGCCCGGCTCAGCGTCGAGGACGTGGACATGCTCGAGGCCGACATGCACCGCAACGTCCTCTCCTTCTGTCCGAACCGCGAGATCCCGGAGGCGCTGCGCCGTACCATCCCCACCTATGTCTGCGGCAAGTACATCCAGTTCATCCTGCGCCAGAAGAACGAGGCCCTGGCGGCGCGGCACACCAACTTCGACATCGTCGACACCTTCCTGACCGACCATCTGGAGGTGCTCGACCTGATGCGGGGCGGCCGGGTCGGGATGGCGGCGGCGGCGCTGCACGCGCATCTTGCGCGCTCGCGGCTGCAGATCATCGACATGCTCAGCGACTATCACGTGCTGCACGACAAGCCGCTGCCGCCGCCGATCTTCGACTGAGGCCGGGGCGGCGCCCTGCCGGGGCCGTGTTCAGAACGGCGATCGCCGGACCTGGATGTAGAGATATCCGGTCATGAGGATCGCGGCGGCGGAGAGGCCGATCGCCAGTCCCCACCAGATGCCGACGCCGCCCCATCCCACCATGAAGGCGAGGCCGTAGCCGGTCGGTACGCCGATCCCCCAGTAGCTCGCCAGCGCGATCAGCATCGGCACGCGCGCCTGTTTCAGGCCGCGCAGCGCGCCGCTCGAGAGGGCCTGGACGCCGTCGGCGATCTGGAAGATGCCGGCGACCGCGAGGAACGAGACGGCCAGCGGGACGACGCTCGCCGAAGAGGGCGCCTCGATGTCGAGATAGAAGCCGGTGAGCGTGTAGGGCAGCGTCAGGAAGACCAGCGCGGAGAGGCAGGCGATGACGAGGCCGAGCCCGAGCGACGTCACCGCCGCGCGCGTCACGTCCGGGCGGCTGCCGCGGCCGAAGGCGTGGCCGACCCGGATGGTGGTCGCCGAGGAGAGGCCGAGAGGGATCATGAAGGCGAGGCCACTGAGCTGGAGGGCGATGCCGTGCGCGGCGAGCTCCATCGGCCCGATCATGCCCATCATGAAGGCGGTGGCGCTGAAGAGCGCGACCTCGGCGACGACCGTGGTCCCGATCGGCCAGCCGAGCCGGAACACCTCGAGCATGGCGGGCAGGTCGGGCCGGAAGAAGCGCACGAAGATCTCCTGGCCGCGCAGGGCCGGGTGGCGCCAGACATAGGCGGCCAGGAAGAGCGCGATGCAGCAGGTGGAGATGAAGGTCGAGAGCCCCGATCCGCGCATGCCGAGCGCCGGGATGCCGGCCCATCCGAAGACGAGGAGGATGTTGAGGCCGGCGTTGATCGCGACGCCGAGGAGCAGGGCCACGACCACGATGCCGGGGCGCGAGAGGGCGCCGAGAAACGAGCGCATGACGACGATGGTGAGCTGGGGGAACAGCGACCATTGCAGCGCCCCGAGATAGTCGGCGGCGAGGGCGGAGACATGGGGGTCCTGTCCCAGCGCGCGATAGATCGCCTCGGCGTTCCACAGCGGGATCATCATGATCCCGGCATAGGCAAAGCCGATCCAGAGGCCGCTGCGCACGAAGCGCCGCCCGCCCCGCGGGTCCTTGGCGCCGATCGCGCCGGCCACCAGCGGCATGACGGCGAAGCCGAAGCCCGAGCCGAACATCCAGATCACGAAGAAGAGCTGCCAGCCGAGGACGGATGCCGCGAGTTCCTCGGGGCCGATGCGGCCGAGGACGAGGGTGTTGGTCACGTTCAGCGCGGTCTGGGCGAGCTGCGCGGCGATCAGGGGCAGGCCGAGGAGGAACGTCTCCCGGACGTGGTTCGTCCAGGGGGCCGGCGCCGTCGCCGGGGATTGCGAGCTGATCACATCATCACCGGGTTGATACGCATCCTGGGGAACGGGTCCTGTCGTGCCGCCGGCCCGGCGGTCTCTGGCATTGCGGGCACCAGTAGACCGTCCGGCGCCTCATTGTCGATGGCGCTGCCCCTGCGGGGGCGTCAGCGCCCGTGCTCGAGCCTTGGCAGGAACCAGGTCAGGAGCCCGATGAGGGGCAGGAAGGAGCAGATGACATAGACCGGCTCCAGCCCGATGCGGTCCGCCAGGGTGCCGAGGATCGCCGCGGCGATGCCGCCCAGGCCGAAGTTGAGGCCGTAGAACAGCCCGCCGATCAGCCCGACGCGGTGCGGGACCAGATCCATCGCGTAGATCATGATCGAGGCAAAGGCGCTGGCCATGATCAGGTTGATGACCACGGAGAGGACCCCGGTCCAGAAGAAGTCGACATAGGGCAGGAGGAGGGTGAAGGGCAGCGGGCCGAGCACCGATATCCAGATGATGCGGTATCTGCCGATCCGGTCGCCGAGGATGCCGCCGAGCAGCACGCCCGCCGCCGACGCGAAGAGGAAGACGAACAGCATCACCTGCGACACCGAGATCGAGACGTCGAAGCGCTGCATCAGGTAGAAGGTGTAGAACGAGCGGAAGCTCTCGAGATAGGCGACCTTCGAGAACATCAGGATGGTGAGCACGCCGAGCCCCACCAGGATCCTGGTCCGGCTGTGCGCGGGGCGGCCGGCGCCGCTTCTCTGGCTGGCATCCGCCATGGCGGTGAAGTTCGCCCGCAGGCTGCTGTGGACCCGCGCCGTCACGGTCATCAGGACCATGGCGAGCAGCGGCATGGCGGCGAACAGCGCCAGGCTGTGCTGGCCGCGCGGGACGATGATGAAGGCCGCGAGCAGGGGGCCGATCGCGCCGCCGATCTGGCCGCCGACCTGAAAGATGCCCTGCGCCAGACCCTGCCTGCCGCCCGAGGCGTAGCGGGCCGACCTCGTGGCCTCGGGGTGGAAGATCGACGAGCCGGTGCCGATCAGGGCGACGGACACCAGGATGAGGGCATAGCTGGAGGCATAGGCGAGGCCGATGACGCCGCAGACGGTGAAGACCAGCCCGACGGCCGCGGAATAGGGCAGGGGCCGGCGATCGGTATAGAGCCCCACGACCGGCTGGAGCAGCGAGCCCGCGATCTGGAAGGTCAGGGTGATCAGTCCGATCTGCATGAAGTCGAGGGCGAACCGGTCGCGGAGGATCGGATAGACCGCGGGGATCAGCGACTGGATCGTGTCATTGAGGAGATGCGCGACGCTGAGCGCCAGCAGGACGGCCATGAAGAACCGGGGGCGAACCTCTGATGAAACTGTCGCTGTCATTGGTCGAATTGTCCGAGCGATGCCGCACGGGTGGCCGGGCGGGGTGATGCCGTAATGATCGGCGGGAGCCTGCCATGACTATCCTGATCGCGACGGGGACAAAAGGCGGCATTGCGAAGGGGCGGCGCGCGGCCCCGGACCGTCCGGGGGGGGGGGCGGTGTCGCGTGGCCGGTCGCGCGCTCCGCGACGGGCGGGCCGTGCCCGTTCGGTGGCCGGCCCTGCCGTCGTCGCGGCCGGCCGTGGGGTCCGCCTCGTCCGGCGATCACTGACATTCAACCTGAGATAGAATCAAAGATTAACAAGCTCTAGTGGGGCCTGCCCGTGTCAACCACAATATCTGCGCTGATTGGCAGATTTTATGGTTGACCGGCCCCCATATTCGGCGTCTTCCTAGGGTCTCCGGATGACACCGGCACAACATTTGGTGTGTGAGCCCAAGCGGAGGGTTCTCACGGCGGGCAGAGCCAGGGATAGAGAAGATGCAGATCGAACGTCGCTTCACCACCGAAGAGACCGGCGCCTACGGGGCCCTGGCCTTTCGCACGACGAGTTCAGAGATCCGCAATCCCGACGGGTCGACCGTCTTCCGCCTCGACGCGCTCGAGGTCCCCGAGGGCTGGAGCCAGGTCGCCTCGGACGTGCTCGCCCAGAAGTACTTCCGCAAGGCCGGCGTGCCGGCGGTCCTGAAGCGCGTGAAGGAAAAGGGCGTGCCCGCCTTCCTGTGGCGCTCGGTCGCCGACGACGACAGG
>CAZESN010000031.1:0-18342 GCA_964514775.1 uncultured Rhodovulum sp. | reverse complement strand
CTGCTGCTGGCCGCCGGAGAGCTGGCCGGGATACTTGCCCGCCTGCTCGGGGATCCTGACCTTGCGCAGGAAGTGCATGGCCGTCTCCTCGGCCTCCTTCTTGGGCGTCTTGCGCACCCAGATCGGGGCGAGCGTGCAGTTCTCGAGCACGGTCAGATGCGGAAACAGGTTGAAATGCTGGAACACCATCCCGACCTCGGAGCGGATCCGGTCGATGTTCTTCAGGTCCGAGGTGAGCTCGGTCCCGTCCACCACGATCCGGCCCTTCTGGTGCTCCTCGAGCCGGTTGATGCAGCGGATCAGCGTGGACTTGCCCGAGCCGGACGGGCCGCAGATCACGATCCGCTCGCCGCGCCAGACGGTCAGGTCGATGTCCCGCAGCACGTGGAACTGACCGTACCACTTGTTCATGCCGCTGATCTCGATCGCGACTTCGTCGGATACCTGCAACGCCTCGCGGTCGACGGGGGTGAGGTCGGTCTCGATGGTCTCCATGACCCTCTCCTAGCGATATCCGGTCTGGAGGCGGCGCTCCAGGGCCTGGGAATATTTCGACATGCCGAAGCAGAAGACGAAGAAGATGAGCGCGACGAACCCGTAGAGCTCCCAGACCACGCCGTTCCACTGGGTGGTGGCCCGGACGGCGGTGGTGAGCCCGAGCGGATCGAGCAGCCCGATGATGGCGACGAGCGTCGTGTCCTTGAAGAGGCCGATGAACACGTTGACGATGCCCGGGATCGAGATCTTGAGCGCCTGGGGCAGCACGATGAGCCGCATCGCCTGCCAGTAGTCGAGCCCCATCGCCTGCGCCGCCTCGTACTGGCCGCGGGGCAGGGCGGCGAGCCCGCCGCGGATCACCTCGGCGATATAGGCCGAGGCAAAGAGCGTCACCATGATGATGACCCTGAGCACCAGGTCGAAGTTGGTGCCCGGCGGCAGGAAATAGGCGAGCATCACCGAGGCGACGAAGAGCAGCGTGATCAGCGGCACGCCGCGGATGAACTCGATGAAGCCGGTGCAGAGCGTGACGATGATGAAGAGCTTCGACTGGCGTCCCAGCGCGAGCAGGATGCCGATCGGCAGCGACATCGAGATACAGGTGACGCCGATGATGAGCGTGAGGGTGAAGCCGCCGATGTTGCGCGAGGCCACGGGCTGGAGCCGCACCGGCAGCACGGAGGCCAGCATGGAGCCGAGCGGCCCGGCCACGACGCTCGTCCAAGCGATCGCCACCGCCGCGCCGATGAGCGCCGCGGGCACGAAGCCGAGGCGCGCGTTCAGCGCGCGGTAGGCGAGGAACCCGAGCACGACCGCCGCGAGCGCCATCACCGCCGGCCAGATCTGCCCGCCCCAGACGAGCCAGTAGGCGCCGAAGGGAAAGAGGGCGGTCGCCCAGAAGAGCTTGCGCGGCACCCTGGGGAAGAGGACCGGCGCGATCGCCACGCACATCCAGGCGAAGGCGAGGATCAGCCGCCAGTACTCGGCCCGGGGGTAGAAGCCGAAGAGGAACTGCTGCCAGCGCTCGCGGATCACCGCGAAACACGCGCCCGAGGCGATCTCGCGGCATTCCTGGAGGCTGTTCGCATTCCAGACGGAATTGGTGAACCACGGCAGGATGCCGGTCACCCCCCGCACGATCACATAGGCGATGACGATCGTCAGGATCGCGTTGAACCATGAATTGAAGAGGTTGTCGCGCATCCAGCGCACCACCCCTGCCTGCGTTGCCGGCGGAGCGGTCTCGGGCAGGGGCTGGTGGCGGACAAAGGCGATGTCGTGCCGGTTCGCAGCATCGGCCATCTCAGCGCTCCTTCAGCCGAATGCGGGCGTTGTACCAGTTCATGAACCCCGAGATGCAGAGCGACACGACGAGGTAGAACGCCATCAGGAGCAGGATCGCCTCGATCGCCCGGCCCGTCTGGTTGAGCGTGATCCGCGTCGTCGCCGTCACGTCCATGTAGCCGACCGCGATCGCGAGCGACGAGTTCTTGGTCAGGTTGAGATAATGCGAGATCAGCGGCGGCACGATCACCCGCTGCGCCTGGGGCAGGATCACCAGTCGCATGGTCCGGCGCGGGGTGAGCCCGAGGCTGAAGGCGGCCTCGGACTGGCCCTTCGACACCGACTGGATGCCGGCGCGCACGTTCTCGGCGATGAAGGCCGCCGTGTAGATCGAGAGCGCGAACCAGAGTGCCACGAACGGCCCGCGCAGGTGCAGGCCCCCCTGGAAGTTGAAGCCGCGCAGCTCCGGCACCTCGAGCCCGACCGGCCGGCCGAGCAGGAAGAAGACGAGGAGCACCGGCAGGATCAGGATCGCGAGCTGGATGCGGAAGGCGGGAAGCTGCTCGCCCGTCGCATAGAGCCGCGCCTTGGCGTAGCGGCCGAACCAGACCGCCCCGGCGATCGAGGCAAGGAACACGAGCCCCAGCACCCAGGACCCCGGTCCCCAGACCGGCGCGGGGATGTAGATGCCCCGGTTCGTGACCGCGACCGAATCCCAGAGCGCCATGCTCGCCGTGGCGCCCTCGCCGCGGAAGGCGTTCGGGGGCGGCATCAGCTCGGTCATCACCGCGTAGATCGTCAGGATCACGATCAGCACCGGGATGTTGCGGAACACCTCGACATAGGCCGACATCACCCGCGCCACCAGCCAGTTCGACGAGAGCCGGAGGACGCCGGCGACCACGCCGACGATCGTCGCGGTGATGCAGCCGAGGAAGGCGATGAGCAGGGTGTTGAGCACGCCGACCATCGCGGCGCGTCCGTGGCTCATCCGCGAATCGTACTCGATCAGCCGCTGGTTGATGTCGAACCCGGCCGATTGGGACAGGAACCGGAAGCTGAACACCTGGCCCTGCGCGGCGAGGTTCGCGACCGCATTGTCCACGAGCCAGGCGATCCCCCAGAGGAACACGCCGAGCGCGATCACCTGGATCGCCATCGCCCTGACCGGGCCGGAATAGAAGAGGCGGGCGAGGCGGGAGCCGCCTCCCCCCTCAGGGTTCGAGACGGCCACCATGCCCTTCAGCTCCGCGCTGGCACGCATGCGGCTGCATGCGCGTTGAAGGCGTGCCCCTCCCGCGGAGGAGGAGCACAGGGAGCGCCGGCACCGGGGTGCGGGCGATCAGCGGAACGGGGGCGCAAAGAGGATGCCGCCCTCGCTCCACTTGGCGTTCAGCCCGCGCGGCAGGCCGAGCGGCGCGAGGTGCTCGTCGAAGAGCTCGCCGTAGTTGCCGACCGTGGCGATCGCGTTCGCCGCCCAGTCGTTCTCGAGCCCGAGCATGCCGCCATACTCGCCCTCGAGGCCGAGCAGCCGGCCGACCTCGGGGTTCTCGGCGCCGGTCTTGGCGAGGTCGAGGGCGTTGTCGCGGGTGATCCCGAGCTCCTCGGCCACGATCAGCGCGTTCAGCACCCAGCGGTTGATGTCCGCCCACTGGTCGTCGCCCTGGCGCACCAGCGGCCCGAGCGGCTCCTTGGAGATGATCTCGGGCAGGATCACATGCGCGTCGGGGCTGTCGAAGGTCGAGCGCATCGACGCGAGGCCCGAGACGTCCGTGGTGTAGGTGTCGCAGGCGCCGGCCAGATACTGGACCTGGCCCTCGGCGCTGGTCTCGATCGGCACCGGCTCGTAGCTCATGCCGTTGATGCGGAAGAAGTCGGCGAGGTTGAGCTCGGTGGTGGTGCCGGTCTGGATGCAGACCGTGGCGCCGTCGAGCTCGCGCGCCGAGCCCACCCCCAGCTCGGCCGGGACCATGAAGCCCTGGCCGTCGTAGTAGTTCACCCCGATGAAGGTGAAGCTCAGGTCGACGTCGCGGGTGAAGGTCCAGGTGGTGTTGCGCGACAGGACGTCGATCTCGCCCGAGGACAGCGCCTCGAAGCGGGTGACGGTGGTGGTCGGCACGAACTCGACCGCGTCACCGTCGCCGAGGACCGCCGCGGCCACCGCCCGGCAGTAGGCGACGTCGAAGCCGCCCCAGCGCCCGGTGTCGTCGGGCGCGGCGAAACCGGCGAGACCGGTGTTGATCCCGCATTTGAGCTGTCCGCGGTTCTTCACATCGGCCAGCGTCTGGCCCGAGGCCGCACCCGCCAGGACGCCGGCGACCAGCGCCGTGCCCATGAACAGTGATCTGCGCATTAATTCCGTCTCCTGTCGGTCTGTATTTTGTTTCTAAGGCAGACGACGCGGACCGCTTGGGGTGCCACCCGCACCGCCGACATGCCCCGAGCCTACGGCTCATGTGTCGGAACCGTCAAGGCAATTGGGCAAAACATATTCAAATCTGATCGGCGGCCCGTTGGAACGGGATCGGCCGTCCCTCCCGGGACCGGAAAAGGCGAGGCATTGCCTCGCCCCGGTCCACGGCCGGAGGGCGCGAGCGCGGAGGCCGTCCGCTTCGTTTATGGAGGGCGCGAAGACCGGGGATCGTGGCGCGCCTGCCTGGGCGGCGCGGAACGCGCCTGCCGGGGGCAGGCAGGCGCGTCACGATTTGACAACGGTCAAATCGTGCAAAAAGAAAAAGACGCGACCCAATCTCTAAGCGATCACCCGGAAACCGGATCAGCCACCCGCGGCGAGCGCGATGAACGCAGCGGCGCGCAGGAAATCCGCCTCCTTGCGGGCGGCGGCCGCCTCGGCCTCCGCGTCCTGCCCCCACTGCTCGGCCTGCCAGTGCTCGTCGAGCCGCGAGATCGCCCAGGCCTCCGGCGCCGTGATCGCGCCGCGCGCGACAGCGAGCCCCAGCACCAGCGATCCCGAAAGCGTCACGAGCTCGCCGAGCCCGGCCAGTTCGAAGGCCGGGAATTCGCCGACCGCCCGCTCGAGTGCGGCGAGGCTCGCCGGCGGCTGCTCAACCGGCATGACGCCGACGATCGCGACGAGCGGTGCGGCGAGCTCGCGTCGCGCCCAGGCAAGCCACGGGTCCCAGGTCTCGGCCTGCCGCGCCACCAGCGCCTCGGGCGCCTCCGCCCGGTAGCAGAGGAGGTCGCTGCCGCCATAGGCGGCCACCGCCTCGATCACCGCCGCGCGCTGTACCGGCAGGCGGTCGATGGCGGTGTTGGCGAGCCGCGTCATCGGCAGCGCCTCGGGCCGGATCTCGCCGTCGATCGCCGCCCATTCCGCCGCGATGGCCTCGGCGAGGGCGGCGCCCGGCACCACGACCGGGGCGCGGCCGGGCGTGCGCAGGGGTCGCGCGTCGAGCTCGATGGCTATGCCACCGTCGACCGGCCGCGTGGCGACCTCGGTCCAGAACCGCCTGGACGGCGCCCAGCTCATCGGCGCCGCTCCCCGATCAGCGCGAGCGCCTCGTCGAGCGCGTCGAAGCTCTCGATCACCAGGTCGGCGCCCGCCGCCTCGAGCCGGCTGCGCGGATGATAGCCCCAGGCGACGCCCACCGTGGCGAAGCCCGCGGCCCGGCCCATGGCGATGTCGAATTCGGTGTCGCCCACCATCACGCCCCGCTCGGCCGTACAGCCGGTATCCGCCAGGGTCTGCAGCAGCATCGAGGGATGGGGCTTCGACGGATGCAGGTCGGCGGTCTGCGAGGTGACGAAGAAGTCGCCGATCCCGTGCGTCTCGAAGGTGTGGACGAGCCCGGGCCGCGCCTTGCCGGTCGCCACGCCGAGCAGGGTCCAGGGCTCCGCCGCCAGCCGCTCCAGCGCCGCGCGCGCGCCGGGATAGAGCGGCGCATAGGCCGCATCGCCCCCCGCCTCGCGCTGGGCGACGAAGGCGCCCACGTAGGAGGCGACGAGCGCGTCGGTCTCGGTCCCCGGCAGATGCGGGGCAAGGCTGTCCACCGCTTCGTGCAGCGACAGGCCGACGATCGACAGGATGTCGTCGCGCCCGGGGACGGGGTGCCCGACTTCGGTGAAGGCATGGGTCATCGCCGCGACGATCAGGTGCTGGCTGTCGACCAGCGTGCCGTCCATGTCGAAGACGACGAGGCGCAGGTCAGTCGCCACGGCCGTGCCCTCCGCTGCCGGAGACCGGTCCGGAAAAGGTTGCGTCCGGGTTAATGGCGTTGGCTTTGTCTTTTGATTTCAGATGCATGGCGATTTGTCCGAACCCGGACACTCCCTCATTCCTCGTCCTCGAACGGGTCGGCGGCGGCATCGGCGGGGTTCCAGCCGAAGAGGTCCCAGGTGCGTGCCATATGCTCGGGCAGGGGGGCGGTGAAGGAAAGCGTCGCGCCGGTGACCGGATGCGGGATGCGCAGCGAGCGGGCGTGGAGGTGGAGCTTGCGGCTGACGTCGCCGCCGAGCTGCGCGCCCCAGCCGCTGCCGAGGTTCTCCTGCCCGCTGGTCCCGTATTTGCCGTCGCCGATGATCGGATGCCCGATCGCCGCCATATGGGCGCGCAACTGGTGCGTGCGCCCGGTGATGGGGCTCATCGCCACCCAGGCCGTTCGCTGCGCCGCCGCCTCGATCACCTTGTAGTCGGTGGTGGCGCGCTTTGCGCCCTCGGTCGCGGCGATCTGGTCGGGATGGACCGCCAGCATCTTCTCGCCCTCGCCGCCGGTGCCGTGGCCGGGCGCCTTGACCAGCCCGTAGCGGATCGTCGCCGCCCGCGGGTTCGGCAGTCCCGCCACCGCCGCCCAGTAGATCTTGCGCGCATCGCGGCTGCGGAAGGTCCGCGCCAGCGCCGCCGCCGCCCGGCCGGTCCGCGCCATCACCAGCACGCCGGAGGTATCGCGGTCGAGCCGGTGCACCAGCCGCGGCTTTTCGTCCGCCCCGAAGCGCAGCGCCTCGGCGAGCCCGTCCACATGCCGCCGCTGGCCCGATCCGCCCTGCACGGCAAGGCCCGGAGGCTTGTTCAGCGCCAGCAGGTCATTGTCGCGCCAGAGCACGCAGGCGCGGATCATCTCCGCATCCGCCTCGCTGACGACGGCCTGTGGCCGGGCCGGCGGTTCCTCGGCCGGCTCGGGGATCGGCGGCAGGCGCAGGACCTGCCCCTCGGCCAGCCGCGTGGCCGGCCGCACCCGGGCCCCGTCGAGGCGGATCTCGCCCTTGCGGCACATCCGCTCGATCCGGCCCTGCTGAAGATGCGGCAGCAGCCGGCGCAACCAGCGGTCGAGCCGCTGCTCGGCGGCGTCAGGCCCGAGCGTGAGGGTCTGGACGCCGCTCAACGGGACCGCTCCGGGGCAAGGGTGTTCGGGCGAGGGTGGGACATGGGGGCGGCATCCGGCAGGGTTCGCCGCTCAAAGGCCGCTGCGGGCGACGAATGTCAAGCGGTGCTCAGGGGACCGTGATTCGCGCCTTGCGGTCGTGAACAAGCCGGCAGACGGTGAGGGGGAGCATGGCGACCTTCGCGTCCCATGCCCGGGCCAGGAGCCCTTCCGCGAAGCTGCCGTCGAGGCCCGCGGTGCCCCATTCGCGATAGCGCCGTGCGCGGATCGTCTGGAAGGCGGTGATCGAGATCGCCTCGTGACGCCGGTCGGTCACGATCCGCGCGGCCAGCGGCATGACCACGGACCAGCATCCCTCGATGACCTGTGAAACACTGGAGCCGTCGAACCGGATCTGGCCGGTCAGTCCGTAAAGACGGTTGTGCTGTGCCGTTTGCCGCGCCAATCGCAGAAGTGCTGCTTCAGGAAGGCCATCGGCCAGCCTGGAGACAAAGCAAAACTCAACCAGCGCCGCGTCGCTGCCCCTCATCGACGTCGCTCTCACTGAAACAGGTAGTGTTGAGATCAACCATAACGAAAGCGTGAGTCAATAGGATCTGGAAAAAAGTCGCAACACGATTAACGTTGTGGCTCAGAGCCGGGAGGCGAGGCTGCGCAGGAACTCGACGGCGGTATCGTCGCTCTCGGGGTCGCCCGATTCGGGCAGGAAGCCGATGCTCCAGTTCTGGAAGCGCCGCTCGTCCACGGCGTTCTCGCGCACGACGGCGAGCTTCTGATGGCGGGGATCGGCCATGATCACCTCCATGCGCGCGAAGAGCGATCGCTGGGGGCCTTCGAGCACGCCGTGAAAGCGGCCGCCCTGGTGGATCAGGAACCCGGTCAGGCCGGAGCGCTGGTTCCGGAGGCGGGAGACCCGCGCGATATCGTCGAGCTCACCTTGTGAGAGCGGGCGCGAGGCCACGCTGACATAGACCAGCCGAATCAGGTCCGGGCCGTCCGAATGTCCGATCCTCGCGATTGTTCCCCCCCGAGCCGTATCCGCAGGCCTGCGACCGGCCCATCCCGGCAGGCTAGTCGCATTCCGATTTGTTTACCCTAGCGCGCTCTTCCGCAAGGTACAAAACTCTTTTCCTGAGCTCGCGTTCGGCGCCGCGTTCGGTCGGCTCGTAGAACCGGCGGCGCTCCATGTCGGGCGGAAAGTAGTCCTGGCCGGAGAAGGCCTCGTCGGTGTCGTGGTCGTAGACGTAGCCGGCACCGTAGCCCTCGGACTTCATCAGCCGGGTGGGGGCATTGAGGATGTGCTTGGGCGGCGCGAGTGATCCGGTCTCGGCGGCTGCCTTCATCGCGGCGCCGAAGGCGCGGTAGACGGCATTCGATTTCGGCGACAGCGCCAGATAGACGACCGCTTCGGCCAGCGCGAGCTCACCTTCGGGCGAGCCGAGCCGCTCGTAGGTCTCCCAGGCGTCGAGGCAGAGGGTCAGCGCGCGCGGATCGGCGAGGCCGATGTCCTCGACCGCCATCCGGGTGATGCGGCGGGCCAGGAAACGTGGATCCTCGCCGCCCTTCAGCATGCGCGCGAGCCAGTAGAGGCTCGCGTCCGGATCCGAGCCGCGCACGGATTTATGCAGGGCCGAGATCAGGTTGTAATGCTTGTCCCCGGACTTGTCGAAGAGCGCCGCCCGCCGGGTAAGCCGCCGCGACAGGTCGCCGGCGTCGAGCGTCCCGCTCTCGCCGGCGACCTGCTCGACGAGGTTGAGGAAGGCGCGGCCGTCGCCGTCGGCCATGCCGATCATCGCCTGCCGGGCATCCGGGGTCAGCGGCAGCGGATGGCCGAGCTCGGCCTCAGCCCGCGTGGCGATCCGCTCCAGCGCCTCCGCATCCAGCCGGTTGAGGGTGAGGACGCTGGCGCGGGACAGCAACGCCGAGTTCAACTCAAAGGACGGGTTCTCAGTGGTCGCGCCGACCAGCACGATGGTGCCGTCCTCCATCAGCGGCAGGAAGGCGTCCTGCTGGGCGCGGTTGAACCGGTGGATCTCGTCGACGAAGAGCAGGGTGCCGCGCCCGTTCGAGCGGCGCAGGCGGGCGGCCTCGAAGATCTTCTTGAGATCCGCCACCCCTGTGAAGATCGCGCTGATCTGGACGAAGGCGAGGTCGGTCGCGTCGGCGAGCAGGCGCGCGATCGTGGTCTTGCCGACCCCGGGCGGCCCCCAGAAGACGATCGAGCCAAGCTTGCCCTCGGCCAGCATCCGGCCGAGCGGGCCCTCGGGCCCGAGCAGATGGTCCTGGCCGACCACGTCCTCGATCCGCGCCGGGCGGAGCCGGTCGGCAAGCGGTTGGGTCGCCGCCGGCCCGGGAGCGGAGGGCGGCGGGTGCGGGGCGTCGGGTGCGGGATCGAAGAGATCGGCCATCCCGGCAATCTAAGCCTCCGCCCCCGCCAGCGAAAGCCCGCCCTTCCTCGGCCACCGGACGCGGTCGGAGGGGCGAACACACCCGTGTGAGTTGAACCGGCTCGGGGAACATGCGAAATACCTTATCTGTCCTGCACAGACAGGAAGCCGAAGGGGCAGTATCGATGCAGTCGTCCATTTCCCGCCGCGGCTTTGCCGCGGGCCTCGTCGCCGCCGGAGCCGCGGTTGCCGCGAGACCCTCGCTGGCCGAAGACCTCATCACCGATGGCGCGGGCAACCTGCGCCGCCGCATCTCGGGCCTGAGCACCCAGGACTGGCGTGACCATTTCCCGACGCTGAAGAACGACGCGATCCTCTGCGTCATCGACGACCGGGTTCTCCACTACTGGGGCGAGGACGGGTTCTACCGGATCTATCCGACCTCGGTGCCGCTGAGCGACGAGCTGACGCGGCGCGGGCGGACCGAGGTGGTGCTGAAGCGGCCGAACCCGAGCTGGGCGCCCACTCCGAACATGCGCGAGCGGACGCCGGGCCTGCCGGAGCGGGTCGAGGCCGGCAGCCCCGACAATCCGCTGGGCGTGCGGGCGCTGAACCTGAGCTGGCAGTATTATCTGATCCACGGCGGCAACGACATCCGCAAGATCGGGCGCCAGTCGTCGTCGGGCTGCATTGGCCTCCATAACGAACACATCATCGAGATCTATGACCGGGCCAAGGTCGGGACCCAGGTCCTGCTGATCTGACGCTCTTCCGGTCCGCGGCGCGGGATCGCGGGCGGGGGCACGACGGCGAGTGCCGTCGCGCCGTGCGGCGCAGATCCTGCCGCCCGGGTTGGCGCCTCTCACACCAAGGACATGATCTGCCGTTTGCGCGCGGATGCCCCCGTCCGCGCGCCGGCCTGTCGCGGCGCGCCGGCAGGAGGCCGTTGCGCATGGTCCGGGGTCAGAACACCACGGTCCTGCGGCCGTTGAGCATGACGCGGCCTTCGAGGTGCCGGCGCACCGCCCGCGCGAGCACCCGGCTCTCGATGTCGCGGCCGACGGCCAGGAAGTCCTCGGCGGTCATCGCGTGACTGACACGCTCGGTCTCCTGCTCGATGATCGGGCCCTCGTCGAGGTCGGCGGTCACGTAGTGCGCGGTCGCGCCGATGAGCTTCACGCCCCGCTCGAAGGCCTGGTGATAGGGCTTGGCGCCCTTGAAGCTCGGCAGGAACGAGTGATGAATGTTGATGATCCGGCCTGAGAGCCGGCGCGACAGATCGTCGGAGAGCACCTGCATGTAGCGCGCGAGCACGACCATCTCGGCGCCGGTCTCCTCGACGAGCGCGACGAGACGGGCTTCCTGCGCGGCCTTGGTCTCGCGGGTGACCGGCCAGTGGTGGAAGGGAATGCCCTCGAGCTCGGCGGTCCGCCGGCTGTCCTCGTGGTTCGACACGATTGCCGCGACCTCCGCCTTCAGCCAGCCGACGCGGATCTGGTAGAGCAGGTGCAGGAGCGCGTGGTCGAATTTCGAGACCATCAGGATGATGCGCGGCCGGCGGTCCGCGTCGGCGATCTCCATCTCCAGCCCGAGGTCCCGGCGCGCGGCTTCAAGCGCGGCGGAGAGCCCGGCCACGTCGGTCGAGCCGGGGACGGTAAAGGCGATGCGCATGAAGAAGCGGTTGCTCGCCCGGTCCCAGAACTGGTTGCTCTCGGAGATGTTGCCGCCCTGCGCGGCGATGATGGTGGTCACCCGGGCGACGATGCCCGGGCGGTCCTCGCAGGAGAGGCGCAGGATGAGGTTCTGGTCAGTCATGTCCGCGGTCCGTCGACAGATCGGGCGCGGCACAGGGGCGCCCGGCCCCTCGATAAGGGGCCGGTGCCCGGAGATCGAGGGGGAAAGCTCAGCGGAAGGCGGGGATCACCTCACGGCCGTAGGTGGCGATGATCTCCTCCTCCTGGCCGCTGTCGAGATAGATGTTGAACTGGGTCACGCCGGCGGCCTCGAGGTCGCGGATCTTGGCGACGTGCTCGGCCGGTTCGCCTAGCACGCAGAAGCTCTCGACCACGTCCTCGGTGATGAAGTCGAGGTACGGATTGTCGCTCTGGCCGTGCTTGGAATAGTCGTAGCCGCGGCGCTTCTCGATGTAGCTGGTCAGGCTCGCGGGGACGAGGTCGCTGTCGGCGCCGTATTTCTCGACGATGTCGGCGACGTGGTTGCCGACCATGGCGGGGAACCAGCGCGTCGCCTCGATCGCCGCCGCGCGGTCGCCGAAATAGGCCGGTGCGGCCGCCATCGAGCGATAGCCCGACATGTCGCGGCCCGAGGCGCGGCCGGCGGCGATGGCCTGGTCGGTGAACCACTTGCAGAGGCTTGGCTCGCCGATCTGGAGGACCACGCCGTCGCCATGCTCGCCGGCGGTCTTCAGCGCCTGGGGGCCATAGGCGGCGATCCAGGCCGGGAGCTCGTAGCCTTCGGCCCAGGTGAACTGCACCGGTGTCGCAGAGCCGTCGTAGGTGACCTCGTCGCCGCGCACCATCGCCTTGGTCTTGCCGATGAATTCGGCCACGCGGGCGAGCGGCGCGGGCTTGAAGCCCATCACCCGGCGCGAGCTGTCGCCGCGGCCGACCGCGATCTCGAACCGTCCGCCGCTCTGCTTCGCGAGCGAGCCGAAGAGCGAGGCGGCCACCGACCAGTCGCGTACGTCCGGGTTGGTGACGAGCGGGCCGAAGCGCATCTCGCGCGTGTGCTCCATGCACATGGCGATGGCCGCGTAGCAGTCGCGCCAGAGGATGTGGGAATCGTAGAACCAGCAGTATTCGAACCCCGCGTGCTCCGCGGCTCGTACCAGGTAGCGCGCCCGGTCGGCGTCGACGAAGCCCTTGAATGTGATGCCGAATTCCATTCTTTTCAGCCCTCCCCGGCCTTGGCGGCACCGGTGCCGCGAATACGACTATACTGCGGGATCGCGCGGCGGCCATATCCTGATGCCGGCATGCGAGAAGGGGACTTTCTTCGAGATGTTGAGGCGGATGATGATCGGGGTGATTGCCTCGACGCAGCGTGCGCTGGTCGCCGGGCCGGCGTCGTAGACCTCGACGCCGAGCTGCACGATCAGGTCGCGGACCTCCTCCTTGGCGGCGGCATCGTCGCCGGCGATGAGGATGTCGCAGTTGATGGGGCGGGAAAGGTCGCCGAGCGTATGCGCCGAGACGTTGTGGAGCGCGCCGACGACCGGGACCGCCTCGCCGAGCCGGGCCTGCGCGGCCTCGGTGGCCGAACCCTCGGGCGGCGGGGCGTAGGCGCGGGGGTTGCCCTGGGCGAGGGGCACGACGATGTCGACGAGGATGCGGCCGGCGAGCAGGTCGGCGACGGCGTCGATCGTGGCGTCATGGGCGGCGTAGGGGACGGCGAGCAGGACGATGCGGGGGGCGGCCTCGGTTGCGGCGCGGTTGCCGGCACCGCGGATCGAGACGAAGCAGGCGCCTTCGTCGGCGAGGCGGGCGTTGAGCTCGGTGGCGATCGCCTCGGCGCGTTCGGCCTCGCGCGATCCGAGCACGACGGGCACGCCGGCGCGGGCGAAGCGGAGCGCGAGGCCCTGGCCCTGCGGGCCGGTGCCGCCGAGGATGGCAATCGTCATTGGAAGAGCTCCTGGCTGAGGGGTCTGAGGACGTCGCGGGCGGAGGCATCCGGCGTGTCTTGCCAGGGCAGGCCCCGCACCACCACCACCGGCAGGCCGGCATCCTTCTGCATGACGAGGCCGGCGGCGGCGGCGATCTCGTCGGCGAGCGCGGGTAGGGTGGCCTTGAGGCCGCGACCGTAGGCGTCGGTCCGGGCGCTCCAGTCTATGAGCGCCGGCACGCCGGCCGTGCCGATGGCGATGTTCACGAGCCCGTTGCGCCAGGGCCGGCCGAAGGTATCGGTGACGATGACGCCGATCGGGCCGGGGTGACGGGTCTCGAGGCCGGCCCGGATCGCGCGGGCGGAGGCGTCGGGATCCTCGGGCAGCAGGAGGAGCATGCCCTCGCGGCCGGGACCGAGGTTCGATTCGTCGATGCCGGCATTGGCACAGATCCAGCCGTGGCGATGGCGGGTGATCAGGAGCCCGTCGGGAGGCTGGCGGCGGGCGCGCAGGACATCGCTCGACTCGCTCAGGATGGCCTCGACCTTGCGGGGGTCCTTGCCGATCTCGGTGGCGATCTCGCGGGCGCGCGGCGAGGGGGCGAAGTCGTCGAGAGCACGCATCCGGCCTTCGGCCTTGGAGACGACCTTCTGGGCGATGACCACGATGTCGCCCGGCGCGAGCACAGTGCGGGCGGCGATCAGTGCGGCGAGGTCGTCGCCGGCGGCGATCTCGGGCAGGTCGGGGACGGGATGGAGCGTCAGGCCGGCGGCGGGGCCCGGGGCGAGGTCCTCGGGGCGGTCGATGTCCTCGCCCAGACGGGGCAGGCGCAGGCGGCGCGCGGTGAGGCCGCGTGCCCCGGCCTCGGCGGCATGGGCCGCGGCGGAGCCGGGGCCGAAGCGAAAGGGGATGGCGTCGGGCGGGGTGAGCAGCAGGGCGTTGGTGCCGCCGTCGCGGGATTCCGCGATCGCGACCGGGGCGGCATCGAGCAGGACGGCGAACTCGGCGGGGACGAAGGTGGGGATGTCGGCGTGCAGGATCAGGAGCGAGGGCGCGCCGATCCCGATGGCCCAGCGGGAGGCGGCCTCGGCGGCGGCGTTGATGCCGGGGGCGGTCTCGGGGACGACGGCTGCACCGAGCGACCGGGCGATCCCGGCGATGCGCGGCGAGGCGGTGACGACGCCGACGGGACCGCCGGCGGCGGTGTCGAGCGCGAAGGCGAGGGTGTTCTCGAAGAGGATGAGGGCAAGCCGCTCGCGGGCATCATAGCCGAGGGCGGGGGCGAGGCGGGTCTTGGCCTCGGCCGGGTCCTTCATGAGGATGGCGATAGCGGGGATCATCGGGCGAGGCTCCCGGCGAAGGCGAGGATCTCGCGGGCGAGGCGGGTGGCGTCCGCCGGGCCGCGCATGAGGATGTCCGTGGCGAGGAGGGCGGGGCCGCTGACGCCGTCGCGGTCTCCGGGGTCGAGGGCGAAGCCGTCGATGAGGCCGGCGTAGCGGCCGACGACGCCGCGCGCACCGGGCGGAAGGCCGAGGTCGGCGATCAGGCGGGCGAGTGGGCCCTTGACCGCCTTGCCGCCGATCAGGGGCGAGACGGCGATGCGCGGCGCGGTCGCGGCGGCGAGGGCGGCGCGCAGGCCGGGCACGGCGAGGATCGGGTCGATGGAGAGCAAGGGATTGCTAGGGGCGATCACGATCAGGTCGGCCGCAGCGATCGCCTCAATGACACCGGGGGCGGGGCGGGCGGCGGGGGCGCCCTCATAGGCGATCTCGCGGACCGCCGGCGCGCAGCGGGCGCCGACGAACCAGGGCTGGAAGTCCATCCAGCCGTCTTCGGTCAGGAGGCGGGTGCGCAGGCGGTCGTCGGTGACGGGCAGGATGCGGGCGCCGGCCCCGAGGCGCGCGGCGGCTTCGGCCGTCACCTGCGAGAGCGGCGCGCCTGCGGCGAGCCGTTCGGTGCGCCAGATGTGGAGGCCGAGGTCGGCGTCGCCGAGCTGCATCCAGACGGGCGCGCCGAGCTCGGCGAGGACGCCTTGCGCGCGCAGCGCGTCGTCGCGCACGCCCCAGCCCTGGCGGCGGTCGATGCGGTCCGAGAGGGTGTAGATGATCGTGTCGATGTCGGGCGAGACATGGAGGCCATGGAAGGTCTCGTCGTCGCCGACATTGGCGATGACGGTGAGCGCGCCGGGGGGCAGGGCGTGCTTCAGCCCCTCGGCCATGCGCGCGCCGCCGACACCGCCGGCGAGCAGGAGCACGCGGTCGAAAGGCGTGGTCATCCGGCGGGGGCCGCGTCGAGGAAGGATATGGGGCTCGCCCCGCAGGTGCGCGGCACCAGCGGCGGGATCTCGGGCGGGTCGTGGTCGGTGTAGTCCTCGACCGTGCCGTAGAGGGTGGTGCGCTGGACCGGAATGCGACCGGCGGCGCGGATGATGCGCACCATCTCGCGGGGTGTGATCTCCTGGCCGTGGGCGGCGCCGGCGGCGCGCGAGATGCTCTCGTTCATCAGCGTGCCGCCGAGATCGTTGGCGCCGCAGTCGAGCATGGTCCGCGCCATCCGCGGCCCGAGCTTGACCCACGAGACCTGGATGTTGTCGATCCAGCCCGCGAGCATCAGCCGGGCGACCGCGTGCATGCGCAGGTTCTCGGCATCCGTGGGGCCGGGGCGGGCGTCGGGGTGCTCGGCATAGAGGCGGGTCTTCTCGTGGATGAAGCCGAGCGGCACGAATTCGGTGAAGCCGCCGGTGTCCTTCTGGATGGCACGGATCCGGTCGATATGGGCGGCCCAGTGGGCGGGGCCGTCGATGTGGCCGTACATGATCGTGGCGGTGGTGCGGAGGCCGACCGAATGGGCGGCGCGGATGATGCGCTCCCACTCGTCGGCGGAGAGCTTGTTGCGGGTGAGCTGGAGGCGGATCTCGGTGTCGAGGATCTCGGCCGCCGTGCCGGGCATCGAGCCGAGGCCGGCGTCCTTGAGTGCTCGGAGGTAGTCGTGGAGGTCCATGCGGCTCTTGCGGACGCCGTACCAGATCTCGAAGGGCGAGAAGGCATGGACGTGAATCTGCGGCACGCGGGCCTTCACCGCCTCGACGAGGCGGAGGTAGTGGTCGCCGGGCAGGTCGGGGTGGAGGCCGCCCTGGATGCAGACCTCGGTGCCGCCGCGCGCCCAGGCCTCGGCAGCCCGGTCGGAGACGGTGTCGAGGTTCAGGAGTTCCGCGCCGCTGGCGTCGGCACGCACGCCGAAGTTGCAGAACCGGCAGGCCATGTAGCAGACGTTGGTGAAGTTGATGTTGCGCACGGTGGCGAAGGTCACCCGCTCGCCCACCCGCGCCCGGCGCACGGCGTCGGCGGTGCGCAGGAGCGCGTCGAGGTCGGGACCCTCGGCCGTGAAGAGGCGGGCGCCGTCGTCGCGGGAAACCTCGTGCCCGCCGAGCGCGCGCTCGAGGATGCGGCGGATCTCCGGGCTGGCGCCGGTGGGGGCGGCAGTGTCCGTCATCCGAGCACCTGCTCGCGGGCGAGGCCGTCGGTGCCGGCGAGGCGCGCCAGGGCCGCGTCGATGCCGGCGGGGAGATGGCCCAGGTGCTCGGGGTAGACGGTCAGCCGCTCGACCAGCCGGTAGCCGCGGGCGGCGGTGCGGCGTGCGAGCTCGGTCAGCGCCGGCCAGGCGCGCTCGGGGTTGATGTGGTCGGCGGTGAGCGGCGAGATCCCGCCCCAGTCGTTGATGCCGGCGCCGATATAGTCCTCGAAGGCTTCCTCGAGGTTCGGCGGGGCCTGGAGGCTGATCGACGGGTCGAGAATGATCCGCGCGGCCGCCAGCGTGCGCAGCATGTCCTCGCGGGGGGGCTCGGCCCAGTCGGCCATGGCGGTGCCGGGCTTGGCGCGGAAGTTCTGGACGATCACCTCCTGCACGTGGCCGTGGGTGCGGTGGAGGGCGTCTATGGCGGCGAGGCTCTCGAGGCGTTCCTCCCAGGTCTCGCCGATGCCGATCAGGATGCCGGTGGTGAAGGGAACCCCCAGCCGGCCCGCGTCGGCGATGGTGCGCAGGCGCAGGCGGGGCGCCTTGTCGGGGCAGGCGTGGTGGGGCATGCCGGGGCGCATCAGGCGCTTCGACGCCGTCTCCAGCATCATGCCCATCGAGCCCGAGACCTCGCGCAGCCGGGCGATCTCGGCCTCGGTCAGCGTGCCGGCGTTGACATGCGGGATGAGCGCGGTGCGGTCGAGCACCAGCCGGCAGGCGTCGACCAGGTAGTCGATCGTGGTGGTGTAGCCGAGACGGGCGAGGGCTTCGCGGGCCTCCGGGTAGCGGCGCTCGGGGCGCTCGCCGAGCGAGAAGAGCGCCTCCTTGCAGCCGAGTGCTTCGCCGCGTCGGGCGATGTCGAGCACCTCGTCGGGGGTGAGGTAGGTGGCGCGGGGCGTGCCGGGCGCCTGGACGAAGGTGCAGTAGCCGCAGGTGTTGCGGCACATGGTGGTGAGCGGGATGAAGACCTTGCGCGAATAGCTGATCGCGCGGCCCCGGTGGCGGTCGCGGATCGCGCCGGCCTCGGCCTGGAGTGCGGCCAGGACGGCTCCGCTGGCGTCACCCATGCTGCGCAGGCGCCTCGCCGGCTCCGTCACCGATGCAAGTCCATCACGGCGGACCCCCTGTTCGTCATTCTCTCCATAACAGCCGGTTTCCTCGCGCCGGTCCAGATGCCTGAGCGATACGGGGGCATTTTCCCCGTGTGGGGCGCGGGGCGGCATGATAGTCGGGAGGGATGAAACACCTGCCCTCCGAGGAAGAGGTTCTCGCCTGGATGCGCGAGAACCCCACGCTGACCGCCAAGCGCGACATCGCCCGCGCCTTCGGGCTGAAGGGCGCGGCCAAGGTCGAGCTCAAGGCGCTGCTCGCGCGCATGTCGGAGAAGGGCCTGATCGCCCGCCGCCGGCGCCAGATGCGGCCGCAGGATGCGCTGCCGCCGGTGCTGGTGCTGCGGGTCACGGGGCCTGACGCGGAGGGCGACCTCTGGGCCGAGCCCGCGGAATGGGAGGGCGACGGCGCCGCGCCGCGCATCCTCGTCCAGACCCGGCGTGACGACCCGGCGCTCGGGGCGGGCGACCGGCTGCTCGGGCGGATGGTGGTGGCAGAGGGGGCCGATGCACCGCTCGTCGCGCGGGTGATCCGGCGGATCGGCATGGGGCCGCGGCGGATCATCGGCATCTATCACGAGACCGGTGAG
>CAZESN010000030.1:0-18484 GCA_964514775.1 uncultured Rhodovulum sp. | reverse complement strand
GGCGCCGGGCGAGGTCATCCTCTACCAGGGCCGCAGCTTCAAGTCGTTCCGCGGCATGGGTTCGGTGGGGGCGATGGCGCGCGGCTCGGCAGACCGCTACTTCCAGAAGGAGGCGAGCGAGGAGAAGCTCGTCCCCGAAGGCATCGAGGGCCAGGTTCCCTACAAGGGCTCGGTCGCGGGCGTGGTGCACCAGCTCGTCGGCGGCCTGCGCGCCGCGATGGGCTACACCGGCAACGGCACGATCCAGGCGATGCGCGGCGGCTGCACCTTCGTGCGCATCACCGGAGCGGGGCTCCGCGAAAGCCACGTCCACGACGTCCAGATCACCCGCGAGAGCCCGAACTACCGGGTAGGGTAGGCGCGCCCCCGGGAGCGCCGCCGCTTCAGGTCCTGTACGGTCTCCGTCATGCCGTGCCGCGTCTTTAGACCTGCGGTCCGGCTGTCGCATGCATCCACAAAGATTGTCCGGATCAGAGCAGAGTTGCCCCGCGAAGCCCGCTAGGAAGGGCCGGAGCACGGCTATGGCGGAAGGTGAATCATGCTATCGGTTGGAAAGAACCTCTGCCGGTCCTTCCGGGGGCTCCGGTTGCATGCCGCCATGCCGTGGTGCTCGTTGCCCGGGCGACCGAGCACACTGGCGAGGCGGACCAGCGGTCCTTCGGCTTCGACCTACAGTTCGCGGGCTGCGCGCGCCCCCTTGAGAGGAAACCCAATGATACGACACTTCGCCGCTCTGGCGCTCGTGGCCCTGGTCGCCGCATCGCCAGCGATCGCCGAGCCCGTCAAGGTCACCACCGACAACTTCATCCGTGCGGAGTCGGACCTCTTCATGGGCGGGATCGCGCAGAGCGGCGCCTTCGAGGCTTGGGACCACACCCGCGAGCCGTCGCCCCTCGACAGGCAGACCGTGATCCGGCTGAACCGCGACACGCTCTATTCGGCGATCATCTTCGATCTCGACGCAGGCCCCGCCACGGTGACGCTGCCCGACACCGGCGGCCGGTTCATCTCGCTTCAGGCGATCAGCGAGGACCACTACACGCCCTTCGTCCACTATGAGCCCGGGACCTACGACCTGACCCGCGAGAACGTCGGCACCCGCTACGTCCTCGTCGGCATCCGCATCCTCGTCGATCCGACCGACCCCGAGGATGTGAAGGCGGTGCAGGCGCTTCAGGACCGGCTGGAGTTCACCCACGCGGGTACCGGCACGTTCGAGGTCCCGGAGTGGGACATGGAGAGCCAGTCGGCGGTGCGCGCCCATCTGCTCGCGCTCTCGTCGATGCTGCCGGACACGCGGGGGATGTTCGGGGCAAAGGACGTCGTCGACCCGGTCCGTCACCTGCTCGGCGCGGCCTATGCATGGGGCGGGAATCCGGAGAAGGACGCGCTCTATCTCAACGTAGTCCCAGAGAGAAACGACGGCGCGGCGGTCCACAGGCTGACGGTCGGAGAGGTGCCGGTCGACGGCTTCTGGTCGGTCACCGTCTATGACAAGGACGGCTACTACACCCAGAACGACCTCAACGCGTATTCCTTCAACAACGTCACGGCGGCGAAGTCGGAAGACGGCACGACCACGATCCAGTTCGGCGGCTGCGACACCGGGACAGTAAACTGCCTGCCGACCCCCGAGGGATGGAACTACCTGGTCCGGCTCTACCGGCCCCAGGCCGCGATCCTGGACGGCAGCTGGACCTTCCCGGTCGCAGAGCCGGTGGAATGACGACGGTGGTAAAGTCGTGGTCCAGTCTTGGGGCCGCAGTCGGGGCTCTGCTGCCCCTCTTTGCCGGCATCGCGGTCGCGCAGCCGTCGCGGGACGAGATCTATGCGATCGCCCGTGACGCCTGGCTCTACGGCTATCCTATCGTCACCATGGACGCGACGATGCGCCAGGCGACCAACGTGCCCGACGCCGGAACGATCAACATGCGCGCGCCGATCAACCAGTTCGCCCACGCCCGCGCCTATCCGGCCGCCGACGAGCGCGACGTGGTGCGCTACAATTTCGACACGCTCTATTCGCTGGCATGGCTCGACCTCGGCGCGGAGCCGGTGATCGTCTCGGTCCCCGACATGGGCGATCGCTACTACCTGCTGCCGATGCTCGATATGTGGACCGATGTCTTCGCCGTCGTCGGCACCCGCACAACCGGGCAGGGCGCGGGAGATTATGGGCTCGTGGCACTGGGCTGGGAGGGCGAGCTTCCCGACGGCGTCGCACGTATCGACGCACCAACCCCTTTGGTCTGGATCATCGGCCGCACCCAGACCGACGGGCCGGCCGACTATGATGCGGTCCGCGCGGTGCAGGCGCAGTACCGTCTCACGCCGCTCTCGGCCTGGGGCGGCGACTACGCGGCTCCGGCTGGCGAGGTCGACCAAGCGGTCGACAACGTGACGCCGCCCCTGGAACAGGTCCATGCGATGACCGGCGTCCAGTTCCTGTCCCGGCTTGCCGGGATCATGGAGACGATCCCGCCGCACCCGAACGACCAGCCGATCCTCGCGCGTCTCGCGAAGCTCGGCTTCACGCCGGGCGAGCGCTTCGATGCCGCCGCCCTGTCGCCCGATGCCGCCGCGACCATCGACCGCGCCGTAGCCGACCAGCTCGCCGCGATGCCCGAGGCGGTTCTGCGCAACGGCGAGGAGATGGGAACCTGGCGGGTGAACCGCCGCAACATCGGCACCTACGGCACGAGCTACATGCAGCGGGCGCTGGTGACGATGGGCGGGCTCGGCGCCAACCTGCCCGAGGACGCGATCTATCCGTTTGCCTTCGTGGACGGCGAGGGCGCGCCCCTCGACGGCGCGAACGCCTACGTCCTCCACTTCCCCGCCGAGGGCCTGCCGCCGGCCGCGGCCTTCTGGTCGCTGACCATGTACGACGACACGGGCTTCCAGGTCCCGAACCCCATCGACCGTTTCGCGGTCGGCAGCTACAGCGACTTCGCCTTCAATGCCGACGGGTCGCTCGACATCTACGTGCAGGCCTCGTCCCCCGGCCCGGACAGGGAAGCGAACTGGCTTCCCGCCCCCGAGGGCTCGTTCCAGCCGACCCTGCGGCTCTACTCGCCGCTGCCCGAGGCACTGGGCGGCGGCTGGGCACCGCCCCCCTTCGAGAAGGTACGCTGACCATGACCGTCAACCGACGCATGCTGCTGAAGCTTTCCGCCGCGTCCCTTGCCCTTTCCCGCCTGCAGGCCCGGGCGCAGGACGACACTGCGGCGCTGGCGCAGGAGGCCTTCGTCTACGCCTTCCCGATGGTGAAGAACTACCTGACGCTCTACCAGTACGCGCTCGAGCCGGGCGGCAGCCAGTACAAGGGGCCGTTCAACACCATCACCAACGTCGACCGGGTCTACACGCCCGCGGACACGGCGATCATCACGCCGAATTCGGACACGCCCTATTCCTTCGTGGTGATGGACCTGCGCGCCGAGCCGATCGTGGTGACGATGCCGCCGATCGAGGCGGGCCGCTATTATTCGATGCAGATCGTCGATCTCTACACCCACAACGTCGACTATCTAGGCACGCGGGTGGACGGGAACGGCGGCGGCGACTTCCTCATCACCGGCCCGGGTTGGGAGGGCGAGGTTCCCGCGGGCATCAGGCGGGTCATCGAGTTGCCGACCTGGCTCGGACTCGGGCTGGTCCGGACGCAGGTGTTCGACCCGGCCGACATCGAGAAGGTCAAGGCAGTTCAGGCAGGCTACGGGGTACAGTCGCTCTCGGCGTTTGCGGGAACTCCTGCGCCGGCGCCTTCTCCCGAGCTTGACTGGCCGGCCATCGACGACGAGCTGCTTTTCTCGAATTTCTGGGAGATCGCCGCTTTCCTGATGCCGTTTGCCCCGCCGCTCGCCTGGGAGGATCCGCTGCGCGAGCGTTTCGCGGCTCTCGGGCTCTGTACCGGCGCGACATGGCCGCCGGCCGGGCTCAGTGAGGAGACCGCTGAGGCGATGCGCGCGCTCGTTGTTCCCGGCGAGGCCGCGATCCGCGAGGCCTCCATGCAGCTCGTGGATTCCTCCAAGATCTTCGGCACGCCGGAGTTCATGAAGGACCGCTACATGGACCGTGCCGTGGCGGCATTTGGTGGCATCTACGGCAACTCGGCAGAAGAGGCGCTCTACATCCTGTATGTCGCCGACGGCGAGGGTCGTCCGCTCGACGGGGCCGCGCATGCCTACGCGATCCGGTTCGCGGCCGACGCGCTGCCGCCAGCGAATGCCTTCTGGTCGATCACCATGTACGGCCAGCCGGACCAGTTCCTCGTCGCCAATCCCATCGACCGCTACCTGATCAACACACCGATGCTCGACGAGCTGAAGCGGAACGAGGCGGGCGAGATCGTGCTCTATCTCCAGCACGAGAGCCCCGGGCCGGAGCTGGAGGCGAACTGGCTTCCGGCGCCGGACCGCGGCTTCTATGCGATTCTGCGTCTCTATCTGCCCGAGGCATCGGCGCTCGACGGGAGCTGGGTGCGACCGGCGGTCGAGATCCTTCGGTGACACATGCGCCATCGAGGTGGGCGGTCTGACTGATCCCGCGACCGACGTGTTTGTTGCCCACGCTGCGGACGGACTCATTGGCCGGGGAGCCCGTTTGTCTGACAGACCATCCGATAGGAAGCTGAACCATGGTTCCTGTGAAGATACTTCTGATCGCCGCCGCACTGCTGTGCCCGAGCCTTCCGGCGATCGCACAGCAGGATGCGCTGACCCGCGCGAACAACCCGCTGGCGGATGTCTCGGCCTTCAATAACCACAACTACTATATCGGTGAGCTGACCGGAATCGAGCGCCCGGGCAACGTGACCTGGGCGCGTTATGCGCGTCCGCTCACCTTCGGCGAGACGAGTTGGCTCGCCCGTTTCAGCCTTCCGGTCTCGAGCCTGCCGCTTGCGGACGGTGATCGTGAGTTCGGACTCGGCGATTTCAACGCATTCGCCGCCTGGATCATCGACACCGGCAATCCTGCGATCAGCTTCGGCATCGGGCCGCAGATCACCATCCCCACCGCTTCCGACGACGCGCTCGGTAGCGGCAAATGGTCGCTCGGTCTCGCCAATGTCCTCTTCGATGCGCGGAACAAGGCCTTCCAGTGGGGCTATCTGCTGACCTGGCAGGCCAGTGTGGCCGGTGACAGCGATCGCGACGACGTGAGCACCGGTGCCTTCCAGCCCGTCGGGCTCCTGCAGCTCGGGGGTGGATGGTATCTGCGCAGCTCCGGCACCTGGACCTACGACTTCGAGCACGACGCCTACTCCGTGCCTGTCGGCCTTGGCCTCGGCCGGGTCATCGCGACGGAGCGCATCGTCTACAACGCTTTCATTGAGCCCCAGGTCAGCATTGCCGACGACGGTCCCGGCCAGCCGGACTGGCAGGTCTTCGCCGGGGTCAACTTGCAGTTCAACTGAGCCGGCGGACCGCTACGGGGGGTTGTCGGAGCTTAGCCCTTGGCGCTTGACGAGTGCCTGCGGCATCTTCGGCTCAATGTCGTGAGCCGGGCGGCGGCCTGCCACTGAGACGACCCTGTGCCGATGCCTATTCCGGCGGCGACCAGTCGTCGACTGGCGGAGCTGTCCTCACCAAAGTCGGGGAGGGCTACCGCCAGGTGGTCCGCCAGCGAAGAATCGACGCCTGCCCGTTGGCTGACCGCCAGTTGCATCGGGGCCGGGTGAACTGCACGCAGGTCTCTGTCGCTGAGCCCGAGGCTTTGCGCGCGGTGGCCAAGAATTTGGTATCACTCGATAATTTCTTGATGGGAGGCCGGCGAAGCGGCTTGCTTCTTGCGCGGCCTATGTGCTCGTGGAGCAACGCTATGGGGTATATGGATGGCCAGCGGGCTCGTCTGAGTCACCTAATTGGCCGAAATGACATATGTTATCCACAGCCGCACACATGATGGTGCGTAAGCAGTGGATGCAGAGTCAAACTATGCGAGCAAAGGCAAAACCGCACCCGCACCCGAAGCCGCCGCGCCCGGCCCCGGAACCTTGGCGGTTCAGCGACTGGGCGGCGATCTGAGGGTCGAGTGGCTGCACCGGTAGGTGCAGCCGGAGGGTATGATACCCGTCATGGCGCCCCGCATGCGAGGCGCGGCCGGGTCAGCCGGCGAGCTTGAGGTTCGTGGCAGACTCGCGGCCATCACGACCGGATTCCACGTCGAACGTCACGGCCTGACCATCGTCGAGATGGGTGATGCCGCCACGCTCAAGCGCCGAGATGTGGACGAAGATGTCCTTGGAGCCGCGCTCGGGCTGGATGAAGCCGAAACCCTTGGTGGCGTTGAACCATTTCACGGTGCCGTTTGCCATCGTGATGTCTCCTGTTTGTGCGCTGCCCGCAGGGTGCGGCAGCTTGGCTCAGTTCAGCAAAATCGCAGGACTGAAGCCGTGTAACGGAGACAGCAAAGGATCGTGATAACGTCGCGCCGTACATATGGCGGCAGGCGGACGGAAAAGCAAGGCGTATCTTCCGAAGGTATCGCGGCTTGTGAAGCTGACTATGGATTGCAGGACTTTGTGCATTCGGTTTCGAGAAACGCATTCAGTAAAGACTGCGCAGCGCTCGCGACTTTCCCGATGACAATTCCTGCCGCGTGGCTCCGCGAATGCCAGGGCGCAAGGATCAATCCGGCGCTGCTGTCTCCGCCACCAGTACCGGGTCCTGACGGTAGCGCGTGGGGAACAGGAGCTGGAGGTTCGAGACCTTCGGCACGTCGTGGTAGACGATGTACGGATGGGTCGGGTTCTTCGCCATGAAGTCCTGATGGTATTCCTCGGCCGGGTAGAACGGCCGGTCCGGCTCAAGCTTCGTCACGATCGCCGCATCGAAGACCCGGGAGGCGTTCAACTCGGCGATATAGGCGCGGGCGAACTCGGCCTGTGCCGCGTCGAGTGGGAAGATGGCGGAGCGGTAATGGGGGCCGATGTCGGGTCCCTGCCGGTTGAGCTGGGTCGGATCATGGACCACCGAGAAGAAGATCTCGAGGATCTCGCCATAGCTGATCTTCGCCGGATCGTAGGTGACCTTTACCGTCTCGGCATGGCCGGTCGTACCGGTCACCACGCTGTCGTAGTGGGCGTTATGCGCATCGCCCCCTGCGTAGCCTGAGACGGCACTCAGGACACCGTCGACATGCTGGAACACGCCCTGCACGCCCCAGAAGCAGCCGCCCGCGAGAAGTGCCACGCCGAGGTCCCCAGCTGGCGGGTCGAGCGTCGGGGCAGGGATCTCGATCCCTTCCTGCGCGCGGGCCGGGACTGTAGCGACCAGCAGAGCGGCGCCGAGGCTTAGCGAGAGGAGGCCCCGGCGGGTGACGCGGTCCGAGGTATATGCGTGGTTCATCGGTCCTCTCCTGGCAGGTCTCAGCCGAAGGTGAAGGCATAGGCCTCGACCCCGGGGTCGAGGAAGCGGATCTCGAAGGTGCGGTCGCGGTCGACCGGCCCTTTCTGGCGGATGAGCTGGTAGAGCCGCTGAGTGGTCACGACGCCCTCACCGTTCGCATCGACATCGATGCCGTGATCGTCGCCGGGCGCCTCCCCATCGATGGTCACACGGAACCGCAACGGCGCCCCGTCCTCCGCGGCACCGAGCACCAGATGCAGGTCGCGGGCGCGGAAGCGGAAGACGATGCTCCCCTCGTCGCTGTCGAGCGCCGCATGCTCTCGGCCGATGGTCCAGCCCCCGGTCAGGCCCCATTCGTTCAGCCTCGGATCGCCGGCCTCGTAGGTGTGGCCTGCGTCGCGGACCGCACCGCCGGGCGAGACAAAGTTCTCGGCCCGCTCGTAGCCGACATAGGTCTCGGGCGAGAGTACGTTGGCCATGTCGGCAGGAGCCTGCGCGCCGGTGGCCTCGACCGCGACGAGGTCCGCGGCGGGCGCATCGAGCCCGGCTTCGGCCAGAAGCTGCTGGATCATGCGCTCGGAGGTGTCGTAGCCGCCCTCGCCGAAATGGCGATGGCGCAGGCGTCCTTCGGCGTCGAAGAAGTAGTGCGCGGGCCAGTAGCGGTTCTCGAAAGCCCGCCAGATCGCATAGTCGTTGTCGATGGCGACCGGATAGTCGATCTCCAGATCGCCGATCGCGCGGCGCACGTTGCGGATGTCCTTCTCGAAGGCGAATTCCGGCGTGTGCACCCCGATCACCACGAGCCCCTCATCCGCGTATTTCTCCGCCCATGCTCGGACGTAGGGAATCGTGCGCAGGCAGTTGATGCAGGAGTATGTCCAGAAATCGATCAGGACCACCTTGCCCTTCAGCTCCTCGGCGGTCAGCGGTGGCGAGTTCAGCCACTCGACGGCG
Source organism: uncultured Rhodovulum sp. (assembly GCA_964514775.1). Taxonomy (GTDB): domain Bacteria; phylum Pseudomonadota; class Alphaproteobacteria; order Rhodobacterales; family Rhodobacteraceae; genus Amaricoccus. Next base: position 10,178 of record CAZESN010000030.1, on the reverse strand, counting down.
CCTGCAAGGGCGGGCAGCAATCCCTCAACCGCCGGTGCCTCCGCCGCACCTCCGCCGCCGTCCCCGGTCATCGCCGGTCCGGCCATCATCGCCGCACCTCCGGCCATCATGGCGGGTCCCGGTGCCGTCATGGCGGGACCGGCGGCCATCATCGCGGGGCCAGCGGGCGTCATCGCCGGCCCTGCCATCATCGCGGGTCCGGCGGCCATGGCCGGGCCGCCGGTCATCGCGATGGCGGGATCGGGGCGGGCGTCGGGCTGGAGGACGTCGAGCAGGCCCTGTTCCAGCGTCGTCGTGCCGGCGACGGAGACACGCGTCAGGAAGCCGGTGTCGAGGCCGAGTGAGATCGCGACGACGGCGGCGAGCACCGCGGCACCGAGGCCACGCCGGACCCACTCGCCGGTGCCGAGGGTGCGCTTCATCGCCGCGAAGACCCGGCCGCCGACCAGGAGCGCGAGCGCGAGCGAGGTTGCGGCGCCTGCCGCATAGGCAAGGAGGAGCGTCGTCGTTTCGGCGTTCGCACCGTGGATTGCCGCCCCGGTCAGGATCAACCCGAGCACCGGACCGGCGCAGGGCACCCAGAGAAGGCCTGTCGCGACCCCGAGCAGGAGCGATGGTCCGACCGTTCCCCGGCCGGCGGCGATATCCCGTTCGGCCGTGTCGGAGAGCCGGGCGCCGAGGTCCGCGACAGGCCTCGACAGCCGTGCCGAAAGGCTTGGAAACATCAGGAGGATGCCGAAGATCGCGAGCACCGCCATCGCGGCGAAGCGGCCGTAGCGGTTCACCTCTACCGCCCATCCCCCGGCGACTGCGGCGAGGCTCGCGACCAGCGCGAATGTCACTGCCATGCCAATGAGCATCGGCAGGCCGCTGCGCACGAAGGGCTGTCCTGCCCGGGCGAAGACGAAGGGCAACACCGGCAGGATGCAGGGGCTGACGATGGTCAGCACGCCGGCGAGATAGGCGAGGAGGAAGAGGGTGAATTCCATGCGGATCCCGTCGCTCAGGCGGCCAGCTGGGTAAAGGCGAGGGCCAGTCCGTTGATGCAGTAGCGCAGCCCGGTCGGTGGCGGGCCGTCGTCGAAGACATGGCCGAGATGGCCTCCGCAGTCGCTGCAATGCACCTCGGTGCGGATCATGCCGTGCGATGTGTCGTCCTGGGTGCCGACGGCATTGTCGAGCGGCGCCCAGAAGCTCGGCCAGCCGGTACGGCTGTCGTATTTGGTGGTCGAGGAGAAGAGATCGAGTCCGCAACCGGCGCAGGCGAAGGTGCCGCGGCGATGCTCTTCGAGCAGGGGACTGGTGTAGGGGTATTCGGTCGCGCTTTGGCGCAGGACGTCATATTGCTCGGGCGAGAGAAGTGCCCGCCACTCCTCGTCCGTGCGGGTGACGGCGAAGCCTCCGGCTGCGCTGGCGGCGGGCAGGCGCGCAGTGAGGCTGGCGGTGATCGACAGGGCGGCAACGCCGGCCTGCAACAGGGAACGCCTCGTCAGCATGGCTTTGTCCTCCTCGCCGTCAATCTATGCCGAATGACGGGCATGCGGATACGCATGAAGCCACCATCCGCCACCGCGCAGCCCGGAGTCACGCGAATTTGAAACGTTTCGGGAGGGTCGTGGTCGGGCGGGCCATGCCTTGCGGTGCGATGGGGTCAGTTCCCGCTTGACTATTGCAAATGATTTGCATTTACGTTAATTGGGATCAGTAAGCAGGAAGGGACTTCGGATGTCTTCGATTATGGTGCGCCTTGCCGGCGGGGCAGTGGGGGTCGTGCTCCTCTCTGGCGTGGCGATGGCCGACGACGACCGGATGAAGGTCGTGACGACCTTCACCGTTCTCGCCGATATCGCGCAGAATGTGGCCGGGGACGCCGCCGACGTGGTCTCGATCACCAAGCCCGGCGCGGAGATCCACGGGTACGAGCCGACGCCGCAGGACATCGTGGGTGCGCAGGGCGCCGACCTGATCCTCTGGAACGGGATGAATCTCGAGCTCTGGTTCGCGCAGTTCCTGTCCAATCTCGGGGATGTGCCGTCGGTCACGCTGACCGAAGGCATCGATCCTATCCCGATCGCGGGCGGCAGCTATGACGGTAAGCCGAACCCGCATGCCTGGATGGGCCTCGACAACGCGCTGATCTACATCGACAATATCGCCAGGGCCTTCGCCGCGCAGGACCCGGCGAATGCCGAGGTCTATGCAGCCAATGCCGCGGCCTACAAGGACGAGTTGCGGGCGACGATCGAGCCGCTGCGCGACCGGATCGCCCGGATCCCAGAGGCGCAACGCTGGCTGGTGAGCTGCGAGGGGGCTTTCCCCTATCTCGCGCGCGATTTCGGGATGCATGAGCTCTACCTCTGGCCGATGAACTCCGACCAGATGGGCTCGCCGCGGCAGGTGCGGGCGGTGATCGATGGCGTCCGCGAGCATGACATCCCGGTCGTCTTCTGCGAGAGTACGGTGAACACCGCCCCGGCCGAGCAGGTCGCGCGCGAGACTGGCGTGCACTACGGCGGCGTGCTCTACGTGGACAGCCTGTCCGAGCCCGACGGCCCCGTGCCGACCTATCTCGACCTGCTGCGCGTGACCTCCGAGACCATAGCGGCGGGCCTTGAGGCCGGCGCGAGCTGAGACCGACGTCGGTCGACTTCGCCTGCCGCGTCTCCGGGCGCGGCGGGTTTTCCGTTCAAGGGCTGCCGTCCCGATCCGGCAAAGGACAGACATGGACAGGATGCGCGACAGCCGGATTGCAACCGCGGACCCGACGGATGGGGGCGGAGGCGAGCCGGGCGGCGGGATCGCCGCCCGGGACGTGACGGTGACCTACCGCAACGGCCACACCGCGCTGCGTCACGCGAGTTTCGAAATCCCGCGCGGCACGGTGACCGCGCTCGTGGGCGTAAACGGGGCGGGCAAGTCGACGCTCTTCAAGGCGATCATGGGGTTCGTTCCGGTCTCGGCGGGCGAGATCAGCCTGCTGGGTCTGCCGGTCCGCGAGGCGCTCCGGCGCAACCTCGTCGCCTATGTGCCGCAGGCCGAGGAGGCCGCCTGGTCATTCCCGGTACTGGTCGAGGACGTGGTGATGATGGGCCGCTACGGCCACATGGGATTTCTGCGCCGGCCATCGCAGGCGGACCGCGATGCGGTGGACGTGGCACTCGCCCGGGTCAACATGGAGGACTACCGCCACCGCCAGATCGGCGAGCTTTCCGGGGGCCAGAAGAAGCGCGTGTTCCTCGCCCGTGCGCTGGCGCAGGACGGGCGGGTGATCCTGCTCGACGAGCCCTTCACCGGCGTCGACGTGAAGACCGAGGAGCAGATCATCGCGCTCCTGCGCGAGCTCCGGGCCGAGGGTCGGGTGATGCTGGTCGCCACCCACAACCTCGGCGCGGTGCCCGAATTCTGCGACCGGGTCGTGCTGGTCAAGGGCACGGTGCTCGCCTACGGCCCGACCGAGACCACCTTCACTCACGACAACCTCGAGGTCGCCTTCGGCGGCGTGCTGCGGCGGTTCACGTTGAGCGGAAGCGCGCTCCACGATGACGACGACCCGCGCCATGTCTCGGTTCTGACCGACGACGAACGGCCCCTGGTGCAGTACGGCGACCGCACCCATACTCTCGACGGGGTCGGGGAGAGCGAGCGATGAGCGTGCTCGCCGAGCCCTTCGCCTACGGATACATGACCAATGCCATGTGGGTCTCGGCCCTCGTCGGCGGGGTCTGTGCCTTCCTCTCGGCCTATCTTATGCTCAAGGGCTGGTCGCTGATCGGCGACGCGCTCAGCCACTCCATCGTGCCGGGCGTGGCGGGCGCCTATATCCTTGGCCTGCCCTTCGCGCTCGGTGCCTTCATTTCCGGTGGGCTGGCGGCGGGAGCGATGCTCTTCCTGTCGGACCGCTCTGGGCTGAAGGTCGATGTCGTGATCGGGCTCATCTTCACCTCCTTCTTCGGCCTCGGGCTCTTCATGGTCTCCATCAACCCGATGTCGGTGTCGGTCCAGACCATAACGATGGGGAACATCCTCGCGATCACGCCCACGGACACGCTGCAGCTCGCGATCATCGGATTCGTGTCGCTCGCGGTGCTGCTGGCGAAGTGGAAGGACCTGATGGTCGTCTTCTTCGACGAAAGCCACGCACGCTCGATCGGTCTGCGCCCGAGCCTGCTCAAGGCCGTGTTCTTCATCCTGCTCTCGGCCTGCGTGGTGGCCGCAATGCAGACGGTCGGCGCCTTTCTCGTGATCGCCATGGTCGTGACACCGGGGGCGACGGCCTATCTCCTCTGCGACCGGTTCCCGCGCCTGATCGCGCTTTCCGTGGCGATCGGTGCGACGACGAGCTTCGTCGGAGCTTACCTGAGCTTCTTCCTCGACGGTGCCACCGGGGGCATCATCGTCTGCCTCCAGACGCTCGTCTTCCTCGCGGCCTTCGTCTGGGCACCGAAGCACGGCATCCGCGCTGCCCGCCGCAAGGCCTCACTTGCGCTGCGCGAAGACGGGGTGGCGCCGTGATCGACCAGGTCCTGCTTCCCTTCGAGTTCGGCTTCATGCGGAACGCCTTCCTGATCGCGGCCATCGTCGCGGTGCCGACGGCGCTCCTCTCCTGCTTCCTCGTGCTCAAGGGATGGGCGCTGATGGGTGATGCGGTCAGTCATGCGGTGCTGCCGGGGATCGTGCTCGCCTATATCCTCGGCATCCCGCTGATCGTCGGTGCCTTTGCCGCCGGCATGTTCACGGCCGTCGCCACCGGCTACCTCTCGGCGAACAGCAGGGTGAAGCAGGATACGGTGATGGGGGTGGTATTCTCGGGCATGTTCGGCCTCGGGATCGTTCTCTACACGTCGATCACGTCGGATACGCATCTCGATCACATCCTGTTCGGCAACATGCTGGGGGTCCAGTCCGGAGATCTGTGGACCGCCGGCCTGATCGGCGCCTTCGTCACGCTGGTGCTGCTGCTGAAATGGAAGGACTTGATGCTGCACGCATTCGATCCGGCGCAGGCCAGGGTTTCGGGCCTGCCGGTTGGGCTTTTGCATTACGGCCTCCTGGCGATCCTGTCGCTGACCATCGTCGCCACTCTGTCCGCCACGGGGCTCATCCTCGCCGTCGGTCTGCTGATCGCGCCGGGGGCCATCGCCTTTCTCATGGTCCGCAGTCTGGGCCGCATGCTGGTCGTCGCCGTGGTCGTCTGTCTCTTAGCGATGCTGGCAGGCGTCTACGCGAGTTTCTTTCTCGACAGCGCCCCGGCGCCGACCATCGTGCTGATCCTGACCGCTATCTTCGTCGCGGCGTTCCTCCGCAAGACGCGGCAGGTGAAGAGGGCAGCGGCGATCCGGTGAGGACGGCAGCCTAGCCGTGTTGAGGGTGGCGGTTGAGGGTAAGGCTGTTGCTGTTGAGGATGTATTCGGCCGTGGTCCCGATATCGCCGGCGATTGCCGCGCGCATGAGGGCGGTGTCGCCGGTCTCCAGTGCCGTGACCATCTCGGCGTGCCGCAGGAACGATCGCCCGGTGACGAGCCGCTCGGGAATGAGCCCCGTCTCGAGGAAGATGATCGGCCCCGCGCGCAGCCAGAGCGCTTCGATGATGCTCAGAAGCCGCGGCATGCGCGCGGCCGCGTAGACGAGGAAATGGAACCGCATGTTGCTCGACACCGCCTCGGCTGTGTCTGGCTGGATTGTGTGACAGAGCAGGTGGTAGCGGAGCTCTTCCGCGCGGATCTCGTCCAGATCCTCCGGAGTATGGCGCAGCACTGCCTGCGACCCGGCATAGCCCTCGATCTCCATCCGGATGTCCGCCAGTTCGCGGAACTCCTCAGGGGTCATGTGCGGGACGTAATACCCCCGGTTCGGCGCGGGCAGGAGCGCCTGCTCCGTCACCAGCCGGTTCACGGCATCGCGGACCGGCATCACTGACACGCCGAGGGCCTTGGCGACTTCACGCAGCGACAGCTTGTCGCCGGGCAGGAGCCGTCCCGACATGAGCAGCCGCCTCAGATCCTGATACACCCTGTCGGACAGTGAGTTTCTCTCGACCGGCGCGAGGTCGTTCAGCGCGGACACGGGGGCTTCCTCACATGCATTGACAACCGATATGCGGCCTGCAAGCTGATATCACAGATAACATGCTTGCGGGCAGCTGCACTATGTTGACCGGGCCTTCCCGGAAAACGAACGAGCCATGAAAGGGAAAAGGACAGCATGACGCGCAGTCTATGCACGTATCGAGTGAAGACCACCATCCGGCGACCTGGTTCGGCCGTGCCGGCGCGGCTGCTCGGCCGTCTTGATCGGGTGTCGCCGCGATGATCCGATATGATCTCAACGGAAAATGTGCGCTGGTGACGGGCGGGATCTCGGGGATCGGTCTCGCCACGGTGCGGATGCTGGCCGGAGCGGGGGCTACGGTTGCGGTCAATCATCTGCCGGGCGATGCGCGGGCCGAGGCGGCGCTGGCCGATCTGCGGGTGTCGGGGGGCCGTATCGTGGCTGCGCCGGGGAATGTCGGGGTTGGTGGCGAGGCAGAGGCCATGGTGGAGGCGGCGATCGCGGAGATGGGGGGCCTCGATCTTCTGGTGAACAACGCCGGCACCCCGGCGACGCGGCGCCTGATCGCGCCCTCGGAACTCGACGTGCTGACCGAGGATCTCTGGAGCGACATCTGGAACGTCAACCTGGTCAGCGTCTGGCGCTGCACCCGGGCGGCGGCGGCGAGCCTGCGCGCCCGGGGCGGGGCGGTGGTGAATACCGCGTCGGTGGCGGGGCTCGGCCGGGTCGGGAGCAGCATCGCCTATTCGGCCGGCAAGGCGGCACTCGTGAACCTCACCCGGGACCTCGCGCGGGCGCTGGCGCCCGAGGTGCGGGTGAACGCGATCGCGCCGGGGGCGGTGGACAGTCCCTGGGCGGTGGAGTGGACGGAGGCGCAGAAGCAGGCGGCGCTCGACGCGGCCCTGCTGAAACGCCGCAACCAGCCCGAGGATCTGGCCGAGGCGATCCTGTTCCTCGCCTTCGGATCCCGGATGATCACCGGCCATACCCTGCCCGTGGACGGGGGGATCATGCTGACCTGAGCCTCGGCCGGGACGGGTCACTCCCGCCGGGTTCCGCCCATCTGCGTGAAGAACCGCTGCCAGTCCTCGAAGCCCTTCATCGCCGGGGGCAGCCATGTCTTCAGCATGTCCTCGGGGGTCATGGCCCGCAGGCTGGCGGTCATGCGCTCCTGGATCTCCTGCATGAGATGGTCCTGCATCGGCTTGACGTCCGGCAGGCCGAGAAAGGCGCGGGCTTCCTCGGGGGTGCAGTCGATATCGACCGTGATCTTCATCGGAGCCTCTCCCTGACAGCCTCGCCCCCGGGGCGAGGTCCTGCGGGCCATGCTAGGCGGTGATGGCGGCGGGATGAAGGGATCTCGTGAAGCCCGGCCCCCATCCCCGGCGCCGGCCCCGCGCAATCGGGTCCCGAAGCCCCGGCGATGCGGCGAGGCCGGTCTCCGCCAGATCGGTTAGGATGAGGGTCGTGCCGGTGAAAGTGTGCCCGGCACAGGGTGGGCACGCGTGCCCATTTTTCAATGTGCTGATATCAAATGGAAATTCCGGACAGGTAACCATTAGGAAAGCTTCGTTAACGTGCGCGGGCACGCTCGCCTGGACCCGATCCGATCAAACCGGGATTGCCGAACTGGAGCCGGATCGTCCTCGGTAAAGTCTGGTGTGTGTGGGGGGCTGGCTGGTGACACGGGAGGTGATCAAGTCGTGATCGTGGCGACAGGGAAGCCTCGGCTTCGGAGAGGATGAGGCGGGCGGTCATGGGGCGAAGATACAGGAGGGGATCGCAGTCAACAAAAGTTACCCCGTACCGCCTGCTCGATGCTCTCGCGGATAAGGCGCTGGTAGGGGATGCCGCGCTCGGCGGCGCGTGCCTTGACGGCCGCCATAAGCGATTCCGGCAGGCGCATGTTGACGAGGGCGATCTTGGGCTCGGCCTCCCAAGTCAGGGGCTGGAAGGCGGCGAAGCCGAGGTCGAAGAGATCCTGGCCGGCCTTATAATGCGGGTTATTGTTGGACTGAATGCAGGTTTATGGTGGGCGATCTCCCGTTTATGCGAGGGCGCAGTTTGATCGGAACTCATGCGCCGCGGAAGCAAACAGCGGTGAAAATCCGTGTCGCAGGGGGCCGTCCTTCCATCTTAACTTCTGCTTAGGCGGGCATTGGAGGACGAGTGGCGCCGGTTTCGCCTCGAGGTTGCATGGCCACTTTCTTGTGTTAAGTTCCTTTTCAATCAGGGGGGCGGGTATGAAAGTTTTCATAAGTTGGTCGGGCGATACGAGCCACAAAGTAGCGAAGTGCTTTCGAGACTGGTTGCCCAACGTTATTCAAGCAATTGAGCCGTATGTTTCCTCTGAAGATATCGATAAAGGCGCCAGATGGAGTAAAGATATTGCGCAGGAGCTCTCGGATTCATCATATGGTATTCTTTGCTTAACCAAGGATAATATCCATGCACCTTGGCTGAATTTTGAAGCAGGAGCACTATCTAAGGCCATGGATAGTAGCAGGGTATCGCCCTTCCTTTTTGATTTAAAGCGGTCGGAGGTGAACGGGCCCATACTTCAATTTCAATCAACTATATACGAAAAAGATGACACTAAAAAGCTTGTGGGGGGGTTGAATCAGGCTTGTGGAGATAAGTGCCTAAGTGAACCAAGGCTAAATGAAATATTTGATGTGTGGTGGCCAAAGCTCAATGACAGCCTTTCGGAGGTTCCAAAGTACAAACAATCTGAAGGTGAAAAGCCTAGATCTGGAAAAAAAGCCACCGAAGACATCTTAGAGGAAGTATTAGAGCTTTCTAGGCAGCAAAATCGCATGTTTGCAACCTACGAAAAGCGCTTCGATGAACTTGATATCAGGATGCGTAGCCGGCAAATTACAGGTGACCATCCCGCGTTGCGCGAGATCTTCCGTGCTTGGTCCGAGTTGAAAGATGTGGTCGATCTACTTGAGCTAAGCGAAGATCAAGGTGCTATATTGGCGGCCAAACTCGACGATCTAAGATCGCCGATTCGTCACCTGCAACATCGCTTTGGGCCGAATCGCCTAGCCTCACGGGACCAAGATTGGCATCGGAGATCGGCCTCTGCAGTTACAACGAAGTCTGAGTAGCGGCCATCACCTCGCAAACTTCTTATACCTGATCCGCTTCGGCTCTGCCGCATCCGGGCCCAGCCGCCTGATCTTGTCGGCCTCGTAGTCCTCGAAGTTGCCCTCGAACCATTCCACATGGCCGTCGCCCTCGAAGGCCAGCATGTGCGTGCAGATACGGTCGAGGAAGAAGCGGTCGTGGCTGATCACCACGGCGCAGCCGGCGAAGTTGTCGAGGGCGTCCTCGAGCGCGCGCAGGGTCTCGACGTCGAGGTCGTTGGTGGGCTCGTCGAGGAGGAGGACGTTGCCGCCGGTGCGCAGGAGCTTCGCGAGGTGGACGCGGTTGCGCTCGCCGCCGGACAGGAGCCCCACTTTCTTCTGCTGGTCGGAGCCCTTGAAATTGAAGGCGCCGCAATAGGCGCGGGAGTTCATCTCGGCGTCGCCGAGCTTGACCACGTCGAGACCGTCCGAGATCTCCTCCCAGGCGGTCTTCTGCGGGTCGAGCGCGTCGCGGGACTGGTCGACATAGGCGAGCTTGACGCTGTCGCCGTAGGTGATGGTGCCGGTGTCGGGCGCCTCCTGGCCGGTGAGCATGCGGAAGAGCGTGGTCTTGCCGGCGCCGTTCGGGCCGATCACGCCGACGATGCCGCCGGGGGGCAGGGCGAAGGTCAGGCCCTCGATCAGCTGGCGGTCGCCGTAGTGCTTGGAGATCGCCTCGACGTCGATCACGTTCTGTCCGAGGCGCGGGCCGTTCGGGATGACGATCTGGGCGTTGGTGATCTTCTCGCGCTCGGAGACCGAGGCGAGCTCGTTATAGGCGTTGATGCGGGCCTTCTGCTTGGCCTGGCGGGCCTTGGCGCCCTGGCGGATCCATTCGAGCTCGCGGCTGAGGGTCTTCTGGCGGGCCTTGTCCTCGCGGGCCTCGTGCTCCAGCCGCTTGGCCTTCTGCTCGAGCCAGGCGGAGTAGTTGCCCTCGTGGGGCAGGCCGCGGCCGCGGTCGAGCTCGAGGATCCAGCCGGTGATGTCGTCGAGGAAGTAG
>CAZESN010000029.1:0-18519 GCA_964514775.1 uncultured Rhodovulum sp. | reverse complement strand
CTGCACCGGCAAGGATGTCCCCCTGCCCTATGCCGCAAACCTCGAGAAGCTCGCCCTTGTCACGGTCCCCGAAGTGGTCGCCGCGGTCAAGGCCGTGACCTATCGCTGAGGAGCCCGATCATGCCGATCAACATCCTGATGCCCGCGCTCTCTCCGACGATGGAGGAGGGTAAGCTCGCGAAATGGCTCGTCAAGGAGGGGGAGAAGGTTGCGGCTGGCGCGGTGATCGCGGAGATCGAGACCGACAAGGCCACGATGGAATTCGAGGCCGTCGACGAAGGCACGATCGGCCGGATCATCGTCCCGGAGGGCACCGAGGGCGTGAAGGTCAACGACCTGATCGCCGTGCTGCTGGAAGAGGGTGAAGATGCCGCCGAGCTGGAGGTCCCGTCGGCAGCGGCGGTGGCGGTGCCAGCGCCGGCGCCCGCCAAGGCTGCTGCCCCCGCGCCCGCATCTCCCGAGCCAACGGCCCCACCGCCCTCGGCCAGGCCGCAGGCGGCCCCTTCGAGCAACGGCACGGAAAGGCTCTTTGCCACGCCCCTGGCGCGGCGAATAGCGGTCGAGAGGGGAATAGATCTTGCCCAGATCGCGGGCTCCGGCCCGAACGGGCGGATCGTCAAGGACGACGTGGTCGCCGCCCGACCCGCTGCGGCCAAGGCACCCGAAGCCGCGCCACCCGCCCGCACCGGTGCCCCGGTACCCGCTTCCGCTGATGCGGATGCTGTCAGGAAACTCTATGCGGACCGCAGCTTCGAGGAAGTCGCCCTCGACGGCATGCGCCGCACGATCGCAGCACGGCTCTCGACGGCCAAGCAGACCATCCCGCATTTCTATCTTCGTCGCGACGTCGTGCTCGACCCCCTGCTCGCGTTTCGCCAGCAGATGAACGCGGCGCTTGAAGGCCGGGGCGTCAAGCTCTCGGTGAACGACTTCATCATCAAGGCCGCGGCGGTCGCGCTCCAGCAGGTTTCCGACTGCAATGCCGTCTGGGCCGAGGACCGGATCCTGCGCTTCACCGCCTCCGATGTCGCCGTCGCCGTCGCAATCGAAGGCGGCCTCTTCACCCCGGTTATCCGCGACGCGGACACGAAGACGCTCTCCGCCATCTCCACCGAGATGAAGGACCTGGCCAGTCGCGCGCGGGCCAGACGATTGGCACCGCATGAGTATCAGGGGGGAAGCTTCGCGATCTCGAACCTCGGTATGATGGGGGTCGAGAGCTTCGATGCGGTGATCAACCCGCCGCATGCCTCGATTCTGGCGGTGGGTGCGGGCGTCCGCAAACCGGTCGTTACCGGGTCCGGCGAGATCTCCGCTGCGACCGTCATGTCGCTGACCCTGTCGGTGGATCACCGCGTGATCGACGGAGCACTCGGCGCGAGCTTTCTCGAGGCGATCAAGACCGGCCTGGAGAATCCGATGGCTATGCTTGCCTGACCCTTGGGTGAGGCAAGATCACTCCACGTCGTCGAAACGCTGGTCCATGGTCTTTGCCGGCTCCGCGCAACCGGCCTCGCCGACGATACGCCCCGGAACGCCGGCGACCGTCTTGCACGGTGGGATATCGCGCAGCACAACCGATCCCGCCGCGATGCGGCTGCAATGGCCGATGGAGATGTTGCCGAGAACGGCCGCGCCGGCCCCGATCATCACGCCGTCCCCGATCTTCGGATGGCGATCACCGTCCTCCTTGCCGGTGCCCCCGAGGGTCACCGAATGAAGCATGGACACATTGTCCCCGACGACCGCCGTCTCGCCGATCACGATCGAATGAGCGTGGTCGATCATGATCCCCTGCCCGATCCGGGCGCCCGGGTGAATATCGACGCCAAAGAGCTCCGACGTCCGCATCTGGACGAAATACGCCATATCGCGGTGCCCGCTCACCCACAGCCAGTGAGCGAGCCGGTAGCACTGGACCGCCTGGAATCCCTTGAAGAACAGGAACGGCTGAAGATACCGGTGGCAGGCCGGATCGCGGTGGAACACCGCCAGGATATCCGCCCGGGCAGCGGCAACGAGCTGCGGATCCGCCGAATAGGCGGCCTCCGCCAGATCGAGCAATATCAGCTCGCTCATCTCGGGAGACGCCAGCTTCTGTGTCAGCCTGAAGGCAAGCGCCCGATCGAAGCTGGTATGGTGCAGAATCGCCGAATGCGCGAGAGCCGCCATCAGGGGCTCTGCCTCGGCCATCTCCCCCGCTTCGCGTCGGATCACGTCCCAGACACGGTCGAGGCTGGGAATATTTGCCTGTATCACAGTCATGGCCATTTCGTCCCACGCACGATGGTCTGCGTGATAGAATCGTCCTCCCCCGCCGGGAAATCAACCCGCTAATTATCCGCAGACCCCACGCCCGTATCATACGCTCTGTGGCGGCTCCAACTCAACCAGATGCAGCGCAAGCCGTACCGTACCGGCAGAAAAACTCCCGCCCTCGGCCTTCAACTGAAGCGGGGTATCCGAGTAGTAGGTGACAGGCGCTCCGCTCAACCCCCGCAGGTACGAGTTCCTGGCCGCCCCAAGACCGGACCCGTAGCGGTTATCCGACTCCGCAACCCCGCACCGCCACCCGGTCAGGCCGGCGCCGCTCAGCGTCTCGATAACACGACCCGTGACGCCGATCACCTGCGCGCCCGAGGGAATGGGGACCAGCGTCGCATTGGTCGCCCCCGGCGCAATCACATGATCAAACTCCACTATCCGGAACTGCGTCCCGGCCCCTCCGGGCGAAACGGCGAAGGCATCGGCGACCCAGCCCGCGCCGAAGCATGTGCGAAAGCCGCGCAGCGTCTCGTCCCATCCCCGCCAGCCGGCCTTCGGAGTAACGAACACCCATCCTCCGTTGCTGCGGACGGCGATCTTGCCGCGATGTCCGGCCCATGCACCGCTCGCGCCCTCGGGCAGCAGGTAGGCGTCGCCCTCCTGCGCAGTGGCTGGCGGCGCCACCTGCTCTGCGGACAGAACACGCAGCTGCGCCACCGTATCGAGCCGCGCCAGGGCCTCGTTCACCGTGACATGCTTCTGCGCCTGTGCCGGCTGAACCAGCGGAAGATCGAGTTGGGCCGTCCTAGTCATCGAACGAAATCCTCTCATAAGGTCCGGGACCGAACCGGTCGGACACCTGTGCTACCTCGAAGACGAGCGGCGCGAGGCCGCCATCCGTGACCTGATCCGCAGCGACATAGCTCGCACGTGACGCTCCCGGCCAAACCTCGCGAAGAACGCGCCCATCGGCAGCCAGGATACGCAGGTGATAGAGCTCACCCGCTTCTCCGAGCGGCACATCCGCCCCCTGCCAGGAATCGCCGTCGATCCGCGTCCGCCGGATCCAGCTCAGGGCTATGTCGCCCGACCCGAGGCGCTGCGCCGCAAAGTGGGCCGGCCGGTATGGCCGGAGGCCGACGCCGGCGAAGGCCTCGACGCGGTGGCTGTAACTCGGGTCGTCATATGCCCGGGCCGCCGGTCCGTACCGGAAATGCCGCTCCAGCCCGCGGGCGGATGACGGAAGGTCGATCTGGACCGGCGCGGCATCGAGCAGAACGAAATCCGTGCCCGCAGGCCAGACATCGGGAACCACGGCATCGGTCCCCGCCTGCCCGCGCAGCAGCGGCCCGAGCAGATATTCCCCCGGCCCGACGAGCTCGGCGCGCTCGAACTGGAACACTTCCCAGTCACCGGCACCTCCCCAGCGAAGTGCCGCGGCATTCGCGCCGTTCAGCACCTCCTCCCGGCTGCGGGTCTGCAGGTTCCCCGACCCGATCCGCACCCGCAGAGTGACATTCATCCAGAGCCCGGCCCGGCCCGAGGCCAGCGGCTCCAGCGTCTCACCCATCACCGCCGGCAGCATCACGTCGACATTCGGCCCATAGCCGAAGTCCTCGCTCGCGGACCAGATCGAGACCGGCCCCGGCCACGGGCGCGCCGTGACCGCCACATGGGGTGCATGCGCCACCTCGTCGCCGCTTAGAAGCGGCAGATCGAGGAATTCCGCGTGCACCGGAACCGGCGCCTCGATGACCGGCATCTGCGGCGTCACCAGACGATAGGCCGGGGCGACATAGACCCCCGGCTCGACCCGCACCCCCTCGATCGCGCGATGCCCCAGCTCTTCTATACGGTCGACGCGGATCAGGTCTCTCCTGCCGTTGCCGCTGACGGCAATGACGTCACCGGGCGCGATTTCCAGGCGCGACGGCGGCAGTGCGAAAGCCATGGTCTCGCGCGCGACACGTCCCTCCGAGAGCCAGCGCTCGACCAGGCTCTGCGCCGCCGCCTCGGACATCACGATCGGCAGGCTCGACTGCGCTACATGAGCTTCGGCCTCCTCCGGCGAGGCCGCCTCCACCGCGCCTACCGCATAATCCGCATCCGCCCGCGCAAACTCGAGCCCGACGCGGCCGGGGGCATCCAGAAGCGGCGAACGGCTACGCCGGATGACGCCCTCGGCGCCGGAAAGCACGCAGTCCTCGGCCTCGACTTCCGCCACCGTCGCGCCGCTTCGGCTGCGGAAGGCCAGGACCTCACCCTCCGCGCGACTGTCGAAGGCATAGGCGAGCATCAGCGGCTGCAGGCTCTGGCGGCCTGATTCCACCGAGGTGATCGTGTAGCCGGTCACGGCTCCATGCAGCCCGGTAACGTCGATCGCCTCGAGCCCGCTGCGGCGGCAAACCTCCGCCACCACCTCGGCAAGACCCGCGAGGGCCGTACGCCCGTTCAGCCAGTGACCACGCTCGTAGTTCTCGCCATCGACCCAGGTCGACAGCCGCACCGGGAAATCCGGCCAGGGACGCGCGTCCCATGCCCAGACGAAGGCCCGGGCCATGTCGACCATGGGCCCGCCATAGAGATCGGAAACCGGGTTATTGGCCGGGTCATTCCAGTGGCGATACATTGCCTGCAAATAGCGATACTGGATGAAGTCATCCCGTGCGCCATTTGAAAAATATGGAAAAAAGCTCTCCGACGACTTCGGGTCGTGAAAGACGTTGGGCTGGTTGGTGCCCTTGTCGACCGCAGGGCACCCGAGCTCGGTGAACCAGATCGGCTTCGAGCGCGGCCGCCAGGCCGTCGAGGTCCCCTGCTGGACCCCGCCGATCCGGTTGACATGCGCGCTGGACCACCAGCTCGCAATGTCCTTGTACCGGAAGATCCAGTCCTCGCCGTGGGCGCCGTCCTCGATCGGGAGGCGGTGCTGTGCCTCCCGGCCCGCCGCATCGGCATAGTACCAGTCGAAACCCTCGCCGCCCGCGACATTGCCCGTCAGATAATCCAGATCGTAGATCGAGCCGGCCGCGGCATCCGCATGCCCTGCCCCGTCGCGCCAGTCCGACAGCGGCATGTAGTTGTCGATGCCGATGAAATCGATGTCCTCGTGCGCCCACAGCGGATCGAGGTGGAAAAGCACGTCCCCCGATCCATCCCCCGGCTGGTGCCCGAAATATTCCGACCAGTCCGCCGCGTATCCGATCTTCGTTCCGGGGCCGAGGATCGCGCGGACCTCCCGTGCCAGATCGCACAGGGCGCGCACGGCGGGATAGCTCGCGGCCCCGTCCCGGATCTGCGTCAGCGACCGCATTTCCGACCCGATGCAGAACGAATCCACCCCGCCGGCAAGAGCGCAGAGATGCGCATAGTGCAGGATGAACCGCCGATAGGACCACTCGTTCGGACCCGCATAACCCACGGTATGGCCCGAGGGATCGAAATCGCCCGCCCGAGCCTCGCCGAAGAACGCCGCGACCTCTTCCGCAGCCGCGGCCGTCTTGTCGGAACTGCCACCGAGGCCCGGGGCACGGTCGAGCGTGATCCTTCCCCGCCAGGGAACCGCCGGCTGGTCCGGTGCCTCGCTCCAGGGGTCCGGCAGCCCGTTCCCGGCGAGAATGTCCATCAGAATGAACGGATAGAACATCACCGCCTGACCGCGCGCCCGCATCTCGCGGATCGCCTGGATCACGGTCCTGTCCGCCGGAGTGCCGCCGAAGACCGGCCGGCCTTCGAACCTGCCGACCACATCCGCCGTGTCCCGGCGCCGCCCGGAGACCCGCCAGCTGATCTCCTCGCCGTCCTCATACCCCTGCTCGACCTTCGGCCTCAGCGTGCAGCGTCCGCAGCGCAGATCGTCGCCGAACCAGCTCACCACCAGCGACACCGCCTCGTTGTTCGGCAACTCCGCCTCGAGCTGGTCGAGCGAGGCGACGAGATCGGGCAGCCCCCGGTCGTTATGGATGTTGAGAACGACCGAGTTTCCCTTGCCCCGCCGGAAGCGCACTTTCTCGGTGGCCAGCGAATACTCGCCCGTCCCCGGCACCAGGGCCACGCCGCGCACATCCTCCGCCGGCGCGCGCGGCGCGCCCGCTCCGGGTTCCGGCCGGCGGAACACCTCGAAGTTGAACTGCGGAATGCGGTTGCCGAACGGCGCGAGCTCCAGATCCTCGATCACCACATAGGCCGTGCCCCGATAGGCCGGTGTCGACCCCGCCCCCTCGATTGCCGCGATCAGCGGATCGGGCAGCTGGTCCTCGGTGCCCCGGTGCAGCCGGAAGGTCACCTCCTTCTGGTCGAGCGGCTGGCCGTCGGCCCAGATCCGCCCGACCCGCAGCACCTCGCCCTCGCAGAGCGCCAGCGCGATGCTCACCGAATAGCTGTACTGCTTGACCTTCGCCCCGCCCCGGCTGCCCTTGCCGCCGACGCTCTCGGTGTTCACGCGCTCGAGGAACCGGCTCGACCAGATCATCTGCCCGGCGATCCGCACCCGCCCGAAGACGCGCGGCAGGGGCAGGCCCTCGCTCGAGCCCATGACCCGGAACCGGTCGACCCGGCCGGTCTCGACGGTCTGCGAGCCGAGGCCCATCAGCTTCTGGTCGATCACCGAGCCGAGCGGCGCGCCGATCGCCTTGCCGAGCACGAGCGACGAAAGCCCGGCGATCGAGCCGCCGGCGGCCCCGCCGAGCGCCGCGCCGGCCGCGGACAGAAGAAGCGTTGCCATCAGTTACTCCCGTCGGGAAAGCGGAACACGGCCGCGACGCGGCGCGCCCAGGCCGGCGTCAGCGGCGATTCCACGACACCATGCCCGGAATAGGCGTGAATGAAGCTCTCGAACCCCTCGGGCGCACGGGCGAGGAAGCCGACATGCTTGGCCACGCTGCCGTCGCGCATGCGCATGACCAGCACGTCGCCCGGCCGCCGCGCATCCCACGGCACGGACCGCATATGCCGCCCCGCCGCCGCCAGCAGGTCCTCGGTCCGCGACGGCTCCGACCAGTCCGGCGTATAGGGCGGCACCGCCTCGGGCTCCGCGCCCAGCATCTCGCGCCAGATCCCGCGCAGCAGGCCGAGGCAATCCGTCCCCGCCCCCCGGCAGCTTGCCTGATGCCGGTAGGGCGTGCCGATCCAGGCCCGCGCCCGCGCAACGATCACCTCGCCCCGGTCAGCCATTGCGCCGGCTCCCGCCGTCGTGACGGCCGCCGGACTTCGGATAGGCCGTGACCCAGTCGTCACCCGGAATATGCGGAAAGCCCCTGTAGTTCAGGAAGTTGTCGAACTTCGCCCGGCAGGTCTCGGCGCGCTTGTCGCAGCCCGCCACCAGCCGGAACCGGTCCCCCGCCTGCACCGCCGCCGGTGGCTCCTGCCAGAGCTCCACCTGCCGCGCGCCACCCGGAAGCACCCGGTCCACCTTCACGCTCTGCGACGTTCCCGCATTGCGCCCGTCGAGCCAGACGAGATGGCCCTGCTGGAACCACTCCGCGGCATAGGCCGCAAGATCGCCCCCGACCTCGATCACCGCCCCCGCCGAACCGGCCCCCACCACGGCCTCGACCGAAAACTCCGGCCGCAGCGTATCGACCCCGCATCTCGCATCCCCGAGCACCCGGTCGCAGGTCCGCAGCATCGTCCGCCCGAGCGGCACGTTCAGCGCATCCGCTAGCCCGCGCAGCTCGACCTCGAAGGCGTTGTCCGCCCGCCGGATCTCGCCAAACTCGCCCGCGAACATCACCACCCGCAGATCCGGCCGCGACCAGTCCACCAGCCACTGCACCACCCGGGCCCGGTCGAACCGGCCCTCGCGGATGTCCTCCTCGGAAACCGCCGCCGAGGTCAGCGCGCCGATCGCCTGGCCATTGTCGACCGACAGGCCCGTGCCCGCCTGCAACGCCCCGGCATCGAGCCCGCTGGCCGCCCGGAACACCGTGCCGTCGAAGGCAACATCGCCGTCATGATCGGTAAAGCCGAATACGGCTCCGTCGCGCCGCTCGACACGCCAGCAGCGGCAGAGCGTCGTGGCACCTCCGTCGAGGCGCGCCTGCAATTCGGGATCGACCCTGCGCATCAGACCCGCACCTCGATCACCGGGATCGCCGGGATCTCGCCCGCCGAGAACCCGGCCAGGCTCGTCGTGATCCGGTCGCTGTCGAAGCGCACCGGCACGTCGAACTCGAACCCCGCCGTCACCCGCACACCCTCCCCGGGGGCGGCATCGAGCGTCACCCGCCCGGTCGCGTGATCGACCGCGAAATCGCCCGGCGCCAGCGGCGCGCCGCCCACGGCGACCCTGACCGTGCCATCGACGGGCTTCGCGACCGGCCGCAGATACGTCTGCGCCCCGGACGCATAGGCCTTCACCAGCCCGAACACCCGCGTGGCGCCGTCGCCCGTGCCGATCTCCTGGTCCAGCGCCGAGACCTGCGCCGATGGCAGGCCCGAGGCGAAATCCGTCCAGTCCTTCCAGCGAAAGCCGTGAAGCTGCCCCTGCCGCGCCTCGAAGAACGCGATCACCGCCGCCAGGTCGTCGAGCGAGCGCACGCCCAGCCCCGCGTCATAGCGCCGCCGCGAATGCCGCCACGGCGTGTTGCGCTCCTCGAACCCGTTGCTCAGCGTGACGATCTCGGTGCGCCGCTCCGGGCCGCCGCTCGAGCCGAGGCTCACCGCTGCCGGGAACCGTACCTCGTGGAAACTCATGATCCGCTCCTCCCGGAATGCCGCCGCGTCAGAGATTGCGCCGCCCGCGCGCGATCGCCCGGTTCATGTCCGCCGCGATCTGGCTCTGCGAGCGGCTGAACCCCGACACGTCCGGCGTCGAGATGTTCATGGTGACGTTGACCGCCCGTCCGCCGGCCCCGTCCCCGCGGATCCCGAGCCGGCCGTCCGAGCCGCGTGCCAGAGGCAGGATCGCCTCGGGCCCCGCCTCGCCCATCAGCCCGACACCGCCGCGCATCGGGAAATGCGTCGGCCCGTCGACGATGCCGCCGCGCGCGAAGGCCGCGACGCGGCCCCCCGAAATCACGCCGCCGTCCGCGAACGGCAGCAGGCCGCCGAGCAGCGACCCGACCGCGTTCTGGACCGGCGCCAGCGCCTGGTTCAGAACCTTCCCCGACAGGCTGCGCCCGACCCCGGTCAGCGCGTCCGACAGCCGCTTTCCGTCGAAGATCACCCCGTCGAAGGCCGCGCGCACCGACGAGGTCATCGACCGGCTGAGGCCCGCGGTCTCCCGACCGGCGTCCTTCATGCTGCCCTGCATGCCATCGAGCTCGCGCCGGAAGGCACCGGTCACGCCCTCGAGCCCGCCGATCGTGCCCTCGAGCCCGGCGAGCTGCGCCTCCAGCCGTCCGAGATCGGCCTCGTAATCCGACATGGTCACTCCTCTTCCGCGCGGGGGCCGCGCCTGTCGGGAAACCGGGCGAGAAGCACGTCGAGCCCCTGCCGGGTCATCGCCTCCGGCCGCTCCTCGATCCCCGCCATCATCATGAATTCGGCCGGCGTCAGGTCCCAGAAGACCTGCGGCCTGAGGCCCATCCGACCGAGCCCCAGCCGCATCAGCTCCGCCCAGGCGATCCGCCTCACGGCGCCTCGTCCCCGGCCGCCCCCTCGTCGGGGACGCTGAAGGTGAGCTTCAGCAGCCGCGCCGCCGCCTGGGCGGCCGCCAGCGGCCCGCCGTCGATCCGGCTCGCCAGAAGCTCCGCCTCGTCGATCCGCCAGCCGCCGCCGCCGAGCCCGGCGACCAGGAGCGCCACGAGATCGGCGACCCTGAAGCCCCCGGTCTCGAACCGCCCGATCAGCTCGACGAGCGACTCGCTCTCGAGCCGCGCCTCGAGCTCGGCCAGCGCGCCGAGCGTCAGTCGCATGACCCTCGGCACCCCGTCGACCGACAGGAGCACCTCGCCGCGCCACGGGTTCGCCATCAGATCGCCGTGAAGCTCAGCGCGCCGGCCGAGGCGAGGGCGAGTTCATAGACCGCCTCGCCGTCGTGGCTGCCGGAATACTCGATCGAGGTGATCTGGAACGGCCCCTCGATCACGCCGAAATCCGGCACGATCACCTGAAACGCCGGGATCTCGCCGGCAAAGAAGATCGCCCGCGCCCGCTCGTCGCTCGCCTCGTCGCGGAACACGCCCGAGCCCGAGATCGCCGCCGACCGCACGCCCGCACCCGCCAACAGTTCGCGCCACCGCCCCGCGCTGCCGATGTTGGTCACGTCCACCGTCTGGGCGTTGAAGGTGATCCGCGTCGCCCTGAGGCCGGCGACGGTCTGGAAATCACCGCTGCCGTCCATGTCAAGCTTGACCAGAAGGTCCTTGCCTTTCTGCGCCGCCATTTGCTCCTCCTTCGAGGGATTGAATTACGTGTCTTCGTCAACGACGGCGCGGAACCGCAGGGAGATGCGCCGCTTTTCCGGCGCCGGCCCCCGCTCTGCCCGCGCCCGCAGGAACCTCAGCGCCACCAGCCGCCCGGCGTCGAGCGGCAGCTCCGCATCGACCAGCGCCGCACAGACCGCCGCCGCGATCCGCTTCGCGCGCTCGAACCCGTCGCGGCTGGAATGCACCGTCACGTCGAAATCGTGAATCGCGCCGAGACTGGTCTTGGTCCCGAAGGGCCGCACCACCTCCTCGCCGATCGTCACGTGATCGACGGGCCGCGCCTCTGCCGGCACTTCCGGGGGCGCGTCATGGATCTCGCCGCCCACCAGAACCGCCAGATCCGCATCCGCCGCCAGCGTCTCGTAGACCGCCTGCTGCAGCCCGAAGGCAAAGGCCGCGCTCATGCCGCCACCCCCTCTTCGGCCAGGATCTCCAGGAACCGCCCGTCCGCGTCGAACTCGGTGACCGTCAGGATGTCGAACACCCGGGTGCCCTCGCGCAGCCGCTGCTCGGCCTGGGGGCGCGACGCGGCCCCGACCGGCGCGCCCCGCACCAGGATCCGGTAGCGCAGCCGCGGCCGCGCCACGGCGGCGATGAAATCCTCGCGCCCCGTGCGCGCGCGCACATCGGCCCAGAGCGTGCCGCGCACCACCCAGCGGGTCTCGTACCCGCCGGCGCCGTCGGGTACGCGCTCGCGCGCCTCGAGCACCAGCGCCCGGCCGAGCCGCACGCCCCTCACGCCCAGCTCCCGCCGATGCGCGTCGCCTTGTAGGCCTCGAGCAGCACCAGCACCCCGAACGGCATCGATCCGGCCACCGTGCCCGCCTCGCTGCGGTTCTCGTAGAAATGCGCGGCGAGCATCAGGACCGCCTGCCGCAGATCCGCCGGCACCGCCTCCCAGGCCTCGCCGAACCCGGCCGTGAAGCGCAGTTCCGCATGGCCGCCGCGCGGGATCCGCGGCAGGCTCCGCCCGAAACGCCCGACCAGCCGCGGCCGCTGCGCGTCGCGCAGCACCGACCACTGGTCCGGCTCGACCGCCGTCTCGACCCCGTCCGCGCCGATCAGCGTGATCGCCTCGACCGAGACGACCGGCGCCAGCGGCAGCGCCTGGCTGGCCGGATCGCGCCAGCGCGACACCGTCCAGACGAACGGCCGCGCCAGGAGCGCACGCCCCAGCCGCGCCTCGATCGCCGCCATGGCCGCGCGCAGATAGAGCTCGAGCACCGCGTCCTGGCTGCCGTCGTCGGCGAAACCCGAGCCGAGCCTCAGGTGCTCGGCAAAGGCGCGCACGGGCACCGCCGCCGCCGGCGGGGCGCTCAATTCCGTCAAGATCATCGGGGACTCCTCGGAGACTGTTTGGGAACACGGACGGCCACAGGACCGGCGAGGGATTTTCGTGATCCCGGCAGGAGGTCTCCCAGGGCGATGCCGGGCATGTGTCCCGGGGAGACCGATGCACCGGGCGCCAGGCACCCGGCGGAGCGAGCCGTCCGCGGTCGCGGACAGCTCTCAGTCGGGGCGCGGCTCGATGGCGATGCGCACCACCACCGCGCGCTCCAGCGCGCGGCCGGCGTCGGTCGCGACCCGGACGATCAGCATGAACACCCAGCCGGGCACGCCCCCCTCGACGGTGAGGCGGCTGCGGCCGGCATCGAGCCGGGCCGCGACCACCCTCAGCCCGGGCGCGGCATCGCCGCGCCCGTGGATCGCCCAGCCGAGGATGGCGGCAACCCGCTCGCCGGGCGCCAGATATCCGCGCGACCAGTCGGTCTCGACGGTCACGCGGCCGAGGGCAGGTTTCAGGACATAGCCGGTCATGGCGCCATCTCGAATTGCTGGTCAGGGGCACACCCCCGCGCCGCCCGAACGGAGGGAGGAGCAGCGACTGGAAGACGCGGGGGCGTGCCGACCGGCGGGGCCGAGGCCCGCACCGGCCATCTGCGTCAGATCGGCCGGGAAACCCCCGCCTCAGCTGACCGCAAATTTCAGCAGCTTGATCGCCGCGAAGTCGCTGACGTCGCCGCCGATGCGCTTGGTCGCATAGAAGAGCACATGGGGCTTGGCCGAGAACGGATCGCGCAGGATGCGCAGGTCCGGGCGCTCGGCAACCGTGTAGCCCGCGCGGAAATCGCCGAAGGCGATCGCGAAGGTGCCGGCGGCGATGTCGGGCATGTCCTCGGCGATCAGCACCGGATAGCCCATGAGCCGCGCCGGCTCGCCGGCCTGGAGACCGTCCGACCACAGGAACCGCCCGTCCGCGTCCTTCATCTTGCGCACGGCGCCGGCGGTCTTCGAGTTCATCACGAAGGTGCCGTTGGCCCGGTAGCGGGCACCGAGCGCATAGACGAGATCCACGATCGCATCCGCCGGCTCGGTCGCCGAGAAATCGCCCTCGGTGCCGGTCGGGACATAGCCCAGCGAGCCCCAGGCGAAGAGATCGTTGTCGACCTGCGGATAGCTCAGGAAGCCGCGCGGCTTCTCGTCGCCGTCGCCGGAGATGAAGGCCGTCGCCTCGGCGCGGCTGAACTTGTCGGCGATGCGCTGCGCCAGCCAGCCCTCGACGTCGAAGGCCGCGTCGTCGAGCAGCCGCTGCGACGCCTTCGGCAGCGCCGACAGCTCGTGGAGCGGGATCGAGATCCGGTCGATCTTCGGCGTGTCGGTCTCGGTGCGGTCTGCGGTCTCGTTCGCCCAGCCCGCGCCGATGTCGGCATGGTCGACCAGCACGTCGAAGGCGCTCGCCTCGACATTGACCACATTGGCGATGGTGCGGATCGAGGCCGAGGAGCGCAGGACGCCGATGATCTCGGCGGCGGTCTGCGGATCGACGAGATAGCCGCCATCGGCGGCGACCGAGGTCGAGAGCGCCTTCTCCTCATGGGTCAGGCCGCGCAGGCCCCCGTCATCGCCCGAGCGCAGATAGGCGGCGAAGGCCTTCTTGTGGGGCGTCTCGGTGTCGGCCGCGCGCGCGAGGGCGGGGCGGGAAAGGGCATGGGATTTGCGGTCGAGCATGGCGAGCTGGGTTTCCTGTTCCTTGAGCTTCGTCTTGATTTCGTTCTGAAAAGCGCTGAACTCACTCAGAAATCCGTGGAGGGCGGTCTTTACCTCCATCTGCGGATTCTGGGCCGGCGCGGGGCTCCCCGCCCGGGATTTGGTCTCGGGTTCACTCATGATCCGTTCCTTGGATTGGATTGTCCCGCCAGCCTCAGGCCGGGGCCTCACGCCAGCATCTCCCTGGCCTCGCGGAAGGTCTCCGCGAGGGTCCGCGCCAGGTCCGCCGCCTCGTCGTCCTCGTCGGAGGCGGTCGCCTGTACCCGCGCCTCGGCCAGCATCGGGAAGGTGACGAGCGACACCTCCCAGAGCTCGACCTCGTGCAGAAGCCGGCCCACCGCCGCCTTCTCGGCGCGCCGCGTCCGGTAGCCGATCGACAGCCCGTCGATCGCGCCCGCCTTCAGGAGCGCCAGCGCCTCGCGCCCGGCCTGCACCTCGGTCAAGAGCCGCCCCTTGACGAAGAGGCCGCGCGCATCCTCGCGCACCTCGTCCCAGACGCCGCTCGGCCGGGCCGGGTCGTGCTGCCAGAGCATCTTCACGCTGCCGCCGGCCTTGGCGAGCGCCGCGAGCGAGGCGCCGTAGGCGCCCGGCTGCACGGCATCGCCACCCTGGTCGGTCGCGCCGAAGAGGCTCGCGTATCCCTCGATGCCGGCGCCGTCCTTGAGCGCCAGCTCGCCGTCGAAGCGGCGGAACTTGGTTTCCAGCGGGCCCGGCCCGCCGATCTGGTGAAGCATCGGATCCTCTCTCATGAAATCGTCATGCGGATCAGCCCGTAGGCGATGTCGGTCAGGATCAGCGACGCGGCGCCGTAGACGGCGACCCAGATCCGCTTCTCGAGCCGGTCGAGCATGGTCTCGATATGGTTGAGCCGCCGCTCGAGCTGCGCCCAGCGCTCCTCGTTGATCCGCTCGGTCACGTCGATGCGCGCCGAGGCCACGTCGAAGGGTTCATAGAGAAAGCGCGACCCGCCGCCGCGGGTGCGGACATTCATCACGCCTCCCGGATCTTCGGCAGGCCCAGAAGCGCCCGCTTCTCGGCGTCGCTGAGAAAGCCCGCGTCGGTGATCCGCCGCCACAGCGCCTCGCGCTCGGCCGCGAGCGCCGGCACGTTGTCCTCGTCCACCTTGATCTGGAACGGCGTGCCGTAATGGGCGGGCAGCCACCCCGACACAGCGGCGAGCGTCTTCGCGACCAGCGGCAGAACCGTCAGCCGGTAGAAGGCCCGGTGCGCCTCGGCGTAATTGGCATAGGTGTTGTCGCCGGGCAGGCCGAGCAGCATCGGCGGCACCCCGAAGGCCAGCGCGATGTCCCGCGCCGCCGCCTCCTTGGTGCGGTGGAACTCCATGTCCGAGGGCGAGAACCCCATCGGCTTCCAGTCGAGCCCGCCCTCCAGCAGCATCGGCCGCCCGGCGTTGCGCGCCCCCTGATGGTTCGCCTCCAGCTCGTCCACCAGCCGCGCGTACTGGTCCGCCGCGAGCTGCCCGTGCCCGTCCACCCCCTTGTAGACGATCGCGCCCGAGGGCCGTGCGGCATTGTCGAGCAGCGCCTTCGACCAGGCGGCGGCCGAATTGTGCACGTCGATGGCGGCGGCCGCCGCCGACAGCGGCGTGAGGCCGTAGTGATCGTCGCGCGGATGGAAGGTCTTCACATGCAGGACCGGCGGCCGGTCCGCGGCCATGTCGAAGACATGCCGGTGCGCACCCACCCGGTACTCATAGGCGACCGGCCAGCCGTCGGCCCCGGGCACCGCCTTCACCCGGTCCGAGCGCAGCACATGCAGCTCGCGCGGCCCTCCGGTGAGCGCCTCGCCGGCGGCCTCCAGATAGCCGTCGCCCGACAGGAGCAGATGCCCGTAGAAGCTCTCCATCAGCGCCGGCCCGCTCTGCCCCGGATTGGGCGCGCCGAGGAGCGCCAGCACCGGATGCGTGTCAAACCGCCGGTCCGCGTCCTGCACCACCACCGGCACCGCCGCCGCCGCCTCGGCGATCAGCTTCACGCAGCGGAAGGCCACCGGATTGCGCTGGAACCCGATCTCGGTCAACGTGCCCGGATCGCGCGCCGACCAGGCGACGCGGCCCGAGCCATGGAACGCCACCACCGGCCGGGCGGTCGACTTCGCCTCCGGGAGCGGTTCCCTGGACGCGCGGAAGTATTGCAGGACCATGAGTTCCTTGCTCCTGAATTACGGAATGTCTTCGTGATCTCGCGGCGCTCCGGGGCCCCGATCCGTCGCGATATCCTGACCACCGGACGGGTCCGTCCGGGTGGGTATCGCGTCAGAGCCCCCGCACCCTGGGCGTCCCGACCGCCGAGGGCTCGATGATCAGCTCGGTGATCGCCCAGACCAGCGCGTCAAGCCGGTCGGGACTGCCCTCGCCGGTGAACCCCGCCGCCGTCATCGCCCGCATCTCGTCCTCGAGCGCGGCGAAGGTCGCGCCGTGGCGCACCCGCCCCTGCTCGTAGAGCGCGGCTACCGGCTCGGCGCGCACCGCCTTGCCCTTCGTCGCCCGCACCGCCCGGAACGGCACCGCCGGATCCACGCCGTGCACCAGCGTCGCCACCAGATCGCCGCCCTGGTTCACCTCGGCCACCAGCCGGTCCGCCCCGTGGTCGTGGAACATCTTCACCGCCCGCTCGGCCCAGCCCTGCGGCGACAGGCCCTGCACCGAGCCGTCCGCGATCACCTCGGCCGTCCAGGTCCGCGCCGGCCCCTGCAGCGAGGCCCCCGCGACCACGATCCCGCAGGCATCCGACGCCTTGCCCCCCGTCACCGGCGGATCGACCGCGACCACGATCCGGTCCAGAGGCCGCGCCGGCAGCGCCCGCGCCGCCTCGATCATCTCCCAGGTCCAGAGCGCGCCCTCGACGCCTAGGACCATCTCGCCCTCGAGCTCCTGCCGCCCGAGCCGCGAGCCGCCATAGCGCCCCTCGACCGCCTCGAGAAAACTCTTCGCCAGATTGGCCCGGTTCGCCGAGGTGGGCGCCCGCGTCACCGCGACCGACGCGTCGTCGAGCAGCCGCCGCATCAGCGGCGTCGGGCGCGGGGTGGTCGTGACCACCTGCCGCGGCCGCTCCCCGAGCCGGAGCGCGAATTGCAGCATGTCCCAGGCCGCCTCGCCCTTGCGCCACTTCGCGACCTCGTCGCACCAGGCGCAGTCGAACTGCGGGCCCCGCAGGCTCTCGGGATCGCTCGCCGAGAACACCTGCGCCACCGCCCCGTTCGGCCAGACGAGCTGGCGCCGCGTGGCGATCCACTTCGGCCGGCGATCCGGGGGCGAACAGGCGAGAATGCCCGAATCCCCCATCACCATGATCTCGCGCGCCTCGTCCAGCGTTTCGCCGACCAGAGCGACCCGGGAGCATGCCCCCGGGTCGCCCGGCCTGCCGCCTTCGACCTGCGTGCGGACCCATTCTGAGCCCGCGCGCGTCTTGCCTGCCCCCCGGCCGCCCAGGATCATCCAGGTGGTCCAGTCCCCCTCGGGGGGCAGCTGATGACCCTCTATCGCCCAGTGCTCGAAGAGCCAGGGCAGGGACATCAGGGCATTCGGTGAAAGCCCGTCGAGGAACGCCGCGATCTCCTCATCCGGCCGCCCAGCGAGCGAGCCGCACAAGGATCTCGGCGCGTGCGTCCGCGAGGTCGAGCTCAACGCCCGCCCCTGCGGCTTCTGTGCCATTTCGTCTGCCAAGACGTGCCTCGAATTCGAGTACGGTTTGCAATGCACGGTGGTGCTCCTTCAGAGCCGCCACCATTCCCGTTGCGTCCGTGCTACCCTGCTTGAGCGCGCTCACGCGCGCCGTCAGTGCCTCGGACAGGTCACGGTAGAGACCGGCCGATGTCTCGAGCCTGCGCTCGTCGACGGACCGGTCGTTCGCTGAAGTCGTCATGTGATATTGCCCTGGCTGCTCCGCCCGGGCTGAAACGAAAAAAGCCTGCCCCAAAAGGACAGGCTCTCGACTCACTTCTTCCAGCTTGGACAGAGGTATACCTTGGGGCGTACGCTCTGTCAATTACTAAACCTGTGATTGATCTGGCCGTTCCACCGCACGCCGGTCCGCCGCCTCCGGCAACGGTGCCCGCGCTGTGGCATTCTCATGCGCGTGAAGCCACACGGGGATACCGCCATGCCTGACCAGATCCGCCTGATCCCGCTCGCTGCCATCGACGAGGCGGCGCTGACCCGCGACCGTACCGGGCTCGACCCCGAGCCGCTCGCCGAGCTCGAGGCCTCGATCGCCGCCACGGGCCTGCGCCAGCCGATCGAGATCTTCCCGCTGGCCGAACCCTACGGCGCCATGACCCACGGCCTGCTCTCAGGCTTTCGCCGTCTTCTCGCCTTCCGCAACCTCCATGAGCGCACCGGCCGCGACGACTATGCCGCCATCCCCGCCTTCCTGCGCGAGACCCGCGATCTCGCCGCCTCCCTCGCCGCCATGGTCGAGGAGAACGAGATCCGCGCCGGCATCTCGCCCTCCTCGACCATGGCGGCGAGGGAGGCGGCGAGATCCGCGCCGGCATCTCGCCCTATGAGCGCGGCCTCATCGCCGTGAACGCCCGCAACCAGGGTGCCTTCGCCTCGATCGAGGAGGCAATCGAGGGGCTCTATCCCAGAGCCGGCAAGGAGAAGCGCTACCGCCTGCGCGCCCTCGCCCAGTTCGCCGAGGAGGTCGGCGGCTTCTTCTCCGCGCCCGAGCGGCTTTCGGTCCGCCAGATCACTCGCCTGTCGCGCGCCCTCGCCGGCGGCTATGGCGAGGTGATCCGCACCGCGCTCGAGGAATCGAGCCTCACCGATCCCGGCCATCAGTGGAGCCTCGTCGAGCCGATCGTCCTCGAGGCCGAG
>CAZESN010000028.1:2168-18940 GCA_964514775.1 uncultured Rhodovulum sp. | reverse complement strand
CGATCAGGAGTCGTCGTTCGCGATGGCGTAGGCGATCGCGGCGAGACCGATCACGGGGATCAGCCAGGCGGCGTTCGAACCACCGACCGGAGCCGGCTCGGCGATGACGATCGGCTCTTCCGGGGCCTCGAACACGAGAGCGCCGGCGAAGGCCTGGCCGGCCAGCATCAGCGCCGCCGCGGTGGTCACAAGGTACTTCATAGTCATCCTCCTTAGAGAGTGCGGGTCTGCGAAGCTGCTAGCCCGCCCGGACCTG
Source organism: uncultured Rhodovulum sp. (assembly GCA_964514775.1). GTDB lineage: Bacteria > Pseudomonadota > Alphaproteobacteria > Rhodobacterales > Rhodobacteraceae > Amaricoccus. The sequence continues at coordinate 18,684 of CAZESN010000028.1, read as the reverse complement.
CGATCGGACAAGCTAATGGTCGAACCCTAACCAAAATGCCCTTGCGATTTCAATCGCCGAGATCCGGTCAGGGGAGTAAATCATGGCTGTTGTCAAATTAGCAACACCGGAGTCCCGACCTGGCAGCGGTCGTAGACCTCGATGATATGCTCGTTGAAAAGACCGATGCAGCCGTTCGAGGACTGCCTTCCGATCTTGCGGATGTCGTTGGTGCCATGAATGCGGTAAGCGCCCGGGAACCCTAGGTTGAGTGCGCGCACCCCGAGCGGGTTGTCGGGTCCGGGCGGGACGTAGCGGGGCAGATCGGGGTGGCGTTTGAGCATGTTCTCGGTGGGGCGCCAGTCGGGCTCGGGCCGCTTGAGCGTGACCGTGGTCCGTCCGCGCCGGGTCATTTCTCCGCTGAGCGGCACCGAAGTCGGGTAGACGCGGTAGAATCCGTCCGCGCCCCAGTAATGCAGCACCCGGTCGCCCGTATCCGAGAGGATGGCGTCGCGGGAGAGATCGCTGAAATGGTCCTGCCAGTGCCGCATCTTCAGCCCGGAGATCCGTCGCATAAGCCGCATGCGGTCCTCGGAATCCGGCACATAGTCGCGCAGCAGGTCCTCTTCGACCGCGGCGAAGGCGCGACCGCCGCCCAGTCCGGCGGTCAGCGCCGTCCATGCCGCGAGGAGACCGAACGTACGACGATCCATCGTCCTGCTCTCCCTCCCTGGCACTCGTTACGGCTCCGGTCCACTACCGAAGACTGCCCAATAACTTAGCGGTGTTGCCGTCTTGCTGCAACTTCCGAGTGAGGGGGCGGCGCCTTGCCGCCGACCCCGATAGGGTTTGAAGCATGCGGAAAAAGCCGATAAGCACGAAAAGAGGTCTCGCAACCGCAGGTTTTGTCATGCTCCGCCCCCTTCTCGCCGCCCTGGGTCTCGCCGTTCTCTTGGCGGCGTGTGATTCGGGGGGAGCACCGCAAAGCGGGATCAGCCCCGGCGATGCCGATACGATCCGCTTGCGGCATGTGGATGCGGTCAACGCCGCCCGTGCCCAGGCCGGCGTTCAGCCGGTCCGGCTTTCGGCCGAACTGAATGCCGCGGCCGAAACCCATGCCCGTGACATGTCGGTCCAGCAGCGCGCCTGGCATTTCGGCTCGGACCTCACCAGCCCGCGCGAACGCGCCTCCCGGGCCGGCTATCGCGGCGAGATTGCCGGGGAAAACCTGTCCGAAGGCTCCGATTCGGATCTTGTCGTGCTGCGGTCCTGGCTCGATTTCGCCGACACCCGCGCCGTCATCCTCGACCCCCAGGCGCAGGGGATCGGGCTTGGCTGGTATCAGGAAACCACCGGCAAGGTCTGGTGGGTGCAGCTCATCGGCCGCTGACGGCGAGGCCCGGGGTCCCCGGGCCCGATATCCCGGCGCCTCAGGCCCCGAAGCCTCAGGCCCCGAAGATCGTCACCGGGATCCCGAGCGGGACCATCGTCCACATTTCCTCGATCTCCGCATCACTCACCGCGATGCAGCCGGCGGTCCAGTCACGTCCGCCGCTGCGCTCGTTGGCCGAGCGCGGCCCGCCGTGAAAGAAGATGTCTCCCCCCGGGTTCACGCCCGCCGCGCGCGCCTTGGCGCGGTCCTGATCGTTGGGATAGTTGATCCCGATGCTGAGGTGATAGGCGCTGCGCGGATTGCGCCGGTCGACGTAGTACCGACCCTCGGGGGTGCGGCCGTCGCCCGAGCGGGTCTTGTGCCCCTCGGGGGTGAACCCCAGGCCGATCCGGTAGCGCTTGAGCTCCGTCTCGCCGTTCATCACGGTCATCAGCCGGTTGCGCTTCGAGACCACGATATGGTTCGCGCGCGGCTCCAGCCGGTGCACGAACGGGCTCGCGAGGCCGGGCGTGGCGCCGAGCGCCAGAAAGCCCGTCGTCAGCGCCAGGGCGCTGCGCCGTGTCCACAAGCGGGCCGCCTCGGCGCGCTCGTCGGAAATCCCGGTTTCGGAAACATGCATATCGGGACGGCACCCGTCCAGCCTGTCGCGCTCGCTCATCTGCCCGCTCTTTTCGCTGCTCGCCGCGTCCTTTCCGGACGTCGGCATTTCTGCCTGATAGGGTTGATATACCGCTAATCAGGCAGATTCGTGAAGCGTTTGTTGCGCGATCTTCCGCCGAGCCGTCAGGCCGTGGCGCGCGCGGCCGCCGGCGCACGGCGGGCACGCTCGGTCGCCGACTTGAGCTGGCCGCAGGCGGCCATGATGTCCTCGCCGCGCGGCGTGCGCACCGGCGAGGCATAGCCCGCCCGGTTCACGATCCGCCCGAAGGCCTCGATCCGCTCGGGATCCGAGCGCTCATAGGGCGCGCCAGGCCAGGGATTGAAGGGAATGAGGTTGATCTTGGCCGGGATGCCGGCGATCAGCTTCACCAGCCGGCGGGCATCGGCGTCCGAGTCGTTCACGCCCTTGAGCATCACGTATTCGAACGTGATCCGCTCCGAGTTCGACAAGCGCGGATAGGCGCGGCAGGCATCAAGCAACTCGGCGATCTTCCACTTGCGGTTGATCGGCACGAGCTTGTCGCGGACCTCGTCCGTGGTCGCGTGGAAGGAGATGGCCAGAAGGCAGCCGATCTCGTCGCCCACCCGCGCGATCTCCGGCACCACGCCGGACGTCGACAGCGTGATCCGCCGGCGCGACAGCGCGATCCCCTGGTCGTCCATCGCGATCTTCATCGCGTCGCGCACCGCCTCGAAATTGTAGAGCGGCTCGCCCATGCCCATCAGCACGATATTGGAGATGAGCCGCTTCTCGTCGGGCTTGCGGCTCCAGTCCTCGAGATCGTCGCGCGCCACCATGATCTGGCCGACGATCTCGGCCGGCGTCAGGTTGCGCACCAGCCGCTGGGTGCCGGTGTGGCAGAACGAGCAGGTGAGCGTGCAGCCGACCTGGCTCGAGATGCAGAGCGTGCCGCGGTCGGCCTCGGGGATATAGACGGTCTCGACCTCGTGGCCGCCGGCAATCCGCAGCAGGTACTTGCGCGTGCCGTCGGCCGAGATCTGGCGGGTGACGATCTCGGGCCGCTCGATGGCGAAGGCCTCCGCGAGCAGCGCGCGGTAGTCGCGCGCGAGATCGGTCATCGCGGCGAAATCCCGCGCACCCCGGTGGTAGATCCACTGCCAGAGCTGGCGGGTGCGCATCGGGGCCTGGGCCTCGGGCGTGCCGGCCTCGACCAGAGCGGCCCGCAGCGCCTCGCGGCTCAGGCCCACCAGATTCGGCCGCTCGGGCGCGGGCATGCGCCGGGGCAGCGTCAGGAGGTCGGGCGTGATCGGAGCGGTGACGGACACGGGCGCGGCTTTCGGAGGCATCTCTTGCAGGAAACGCCCCCTAGATAGCATCTTTTGCCGAAATCACCAGTGCGGCCGGATCACCGGCAGCGGGCCTCGGCGTCCGTGACGGCGGCGGTGAAGCCGATCAGCGAGAACGTGTCGATCGTGGTGTTGCCACGTCCCGACATCGCGGTGATCTTCGCATTCGCGCCGCGGCGCATCGCCGCCACCGCGCGCGCATCCTCCGAAGGATCGGTCCAGGCCCATTCGCCGGCATCGCCGCGGCCCGGGCTCATGGTGAAGCTGTCGGAGCCGACCTCGAGCCGCACCGGGCTGCCCTCGCGGAAGGGATAGCCGCCGGTGAAGCTCACCTCGTTCGCCACGCCGTCGCCGGGACGGAAGGTGACGAAGAGCCGGATGTCCCCGCGGTTCACCGTGACCGCCTGGCCATCGCGCCGCGCCTCGGACGAGGTGGGCGGCGCCACGATGTAGCATTCGCGCGGATTGCTGGCGACGAAGACCGACCAGGCCGTATGGGTAGCCACGCGCTCCGCCGTCTGGGCCGAAGCCTGCCCTCCGGCCATAAGAGCCGCCAGGGCTCCGACCGCGATCCCCACCTTCCAAGTCATCCGATGCCGTCTCCTGCTCGTTCCGAACCAAGGGTTCCGCCGGTCAAGCCTTTTGACAGACGGGTTCCGATGGTCAAGGTCGTTTTCTTCGGATCATATCGCGCAGTGTAGCCTTCGGGGGATGGCTTTTTCCAGCCCCCCGCGCAACTTTCGCGGCGCAGTGATACCGGTTTGCCAGAGCGGCGGCCGGGCGGACGATACGGGAGGACGGAAATGGCCGAACCGGCGGTGATGGTCGAGGTTCTGCGCGGCAGTCTGGTGGAGTCGCTCCACCGCGGCCATGCGGTCGTATGCGACGCGAGGGGCGGGATCCGCGCGGCCTGGGGCGATCCGGGCGCGATGATCTACCCCCGATCGTCGAGCAAGATGCTCCAGGCGCTGCCGCTGGTGGAAAGCGGAACCCCCGGCCTCGACGAGGAGCGGCTGGCGCTCGCCTGCTCCTCGCATCAGGGCGCGACGATGCACGTGAGCCGGGTCGGCACCTGGCTCGCCGAGATGGGGCTCCGGCCCGACGACCTCTGCTGCGGCCCGCAGATCCCGGACGATCCGGCGGAGCGGGGCCGGATGCGCGAAGGCTTCGAGCCGCCCGATGCGATCCACAACAACTGCTCGGGCAAGCATGCGGGCTTTCTCGCCCTCACACGCCATCTCGGCGCAGACCCGGACTATATCCGCATCGACCACCCGGTGCAGCAGGCGGTGCGGACCGCCTTCGAGGAAATGACCGATGCGCCGAGCCCCGGCTGGGGGATCGACGGGTGCTCGGCGCCGAACTTCGCGACCACCGTCTCGGGGCTGGCACGGGCGATGGCGCGCATGGCCGACCCGACCGGCCTCGGTGCCGCGCGCGGATCGGCCGCGCGGCGGCTCGTCGCCGCGATGATCGCGCATCCGCTGCTCGTCGCCGGCGAGGGACTGGCCTGCTCGGAACTGATGGCCGCGACCGGGGGCCGGGTCGCGGTCAAGACGGGCGCCGAGGCGGTGTTCGTGGCGATCCTGCCCGAGCAGGGGCTCGGCGTGGCCCTCAAGATCGAGGACGGCACGATGCGGGCTGCGGAATGCGCGATCGCGGCGATCCTGGCGCGCCTCGGGGTCCTCGACCCGCGGCACCCGGCGGTCGCGCGGCGCGTGACGCCGCCGGTCCTGAGCCGCAGGAACGAGCACGCCGGCGAGATCCGGCCGGCGCCCGGGTTCTGGAAGGACGGCCGGGCGATCTGACCGCGACCCCCGCGGACCGGGACGAGGCACGGCCTCGCTCCGGTCCGGGCCGGATGGCGCGCCCCGGATCGCGGCGAGAGGCGGCCTCAGCCGCGACGGCCGGTGTAGGGAATGACGATCTCGAGATCGAGGTGACCCTGCCGGGGCCCGAGCCACTGGAGGCTGCGCCAGACGAACCCGGTGCGCGCATCGGCGAAATGCAGGTTCTCGAACTCGCCGGTCGGCCCCGAGCAGTATTCGCTGACCTCGATGCCCTGGTGGCGCTGCTCGATGATGGTGATCTCACGCATCGCGCCGAATTCGAACCGGCACTCGAAGGTCTCGACCCGGCCGCGCGGCGCATCGGCCGGGAACTCGTAGCTGCGCGTGACCCGTGCCGGCCACTGGCCCGGCGGGATCGCGCGGGTGAGCGGATCGGGCTGGCTGGAGCGCGCCGACAGAAGGTCGTGGCCGATCCCGCGCGAGGCGGTCACCTGCGAGCCGCGCAGCGTCACCGACTGGCGCAGGCTCGAGGCGAAGGTGACATAGCCGCCGTTGTCGCTCGCCGCGAACATCAGCGCGCCGCGCTCCTCGCCGGTCAGCCGGATGTGGATCGTCGCCACATCGGCGCGCTGGAGTGCCGCGCGGGTCACGGGCGTCGCCTGGGGCTTCGCCTCCTCCGCGCCGCCCCCGAGCGGGTTCAGCTCCTCGATCGCCGCGCCGACGATCGGGTTGAGCCCCTCGTTGGTACAGGCGGCAAGCAGGATCAGCAGGGCCGGTAGCGCGCGCCTCATTGCCAGAAGGCCCCCCAGTTCTGCTCCAGCCGTCCCTGATCGAAATCGCGCACGATCGGATAGAGGCGGTTCGAGATGTCGAGCCGTGCGCCGCCGTCACGCGAGACCGAGGTGAGCGCGAGCTTGTTGGTGGCGCGGGTCTCGAAAGGCACGGTCCAGCGGAACGGGATCTCGATCTGGACGCCCTTGTCGAAGCTGCCCTCGCCGAAGTTCTCCTCGGTGACGTCGGTGATCGTGAAATAGCCGCCCACCGCCCAGCCGTTGGCGAACCGCCGGGTCAGGCGCAGGCTGCCGCCCCAGTCGCCGGCGAGATAGCGGCCCGCATCGACCTGTGCCTCGAGGCCGTAGAAGCCCGTGTCCCAGTAGACCGACGCATGCCCCGTCGCCACGTTGTAGTCGTAATAGTCGAAGCCCAGGCCGTCGTAGTCGCGCTGCGCCACGTAGTTGAGCTCCAGCCCCAGGCCCCAGCTCTGGTCGACCGGCTTCCAGAGCACCTCGCCGCTGACGCCCGCGAACATGCGCTCGAGGTAGCCGGCGGAGGCACGGGCATAGGTGTCCTTGTTGAGCTTGAAGAGATAGTCGACCGAGGCCCGCGCGAGCTTCGGGTCGTACCCCGCGTAGTACCGCGAGGTTTCCGAGCGGACCGGCGGCAGGTTCGTCTCCGACGGGCCGTCGTCGTCGGGCACGTTGATCAGGCCCTGGCTGACGCGTCCGCTGACCGAGAGGCCCGGCGCGAAGGTCACGGTCACACCCGCATCGGCATAGAGGCTGATCCGGATCTGGTCCTCGGGCTTGAGCAGGAAGAGATAGGGCGCCGGCGCGAGGCTCCAGTCGACCTCGGGATAGGCCGCGCGCTGCCAGATGTCGCCGTCGAGCGCGGGCGTCGCGCCCTGCAGGCCGACGGTGTCCCAGCTCCGCTGACCGGCGTCGGGCCGGTCCACCTGGCCCTCGAAGTCGCCGCGGTCGATCTCGACGGTGGTGGTGCGCACGCCGCCGAGCATCGGCGTGATGCGGAAGGTCTCGACCGAGGCGGGCATGCCGGTCGCGAGCACCCGCGCGGTGCGGCCGATCGCGCGCGGCTCCTGGTTGAAGCGGCGGTTGGTCACCGCGACCTCGACCGTCGAGCCGGTCACCTGCATCGCCTCGAGCTGGATGCCCTCGGCCTTGAGCGCCTCGGCGAGCGCGGCCGCGAGCTGGTCGCGCGCGGCGGGGTTCGTGGCCCAGCCGGTGCCGCGCGGGGCATCCCCGGCGCGGGCGTTGACCGGTAGCGGCCCCGCGCCCAGATCCTGCGGCGTGAGCGGGCGCTTGGGGTTGCCGCTGACCGCGATGTTGAAGCCGAGCTCCGAGCCGTACATGTAGTAGGCGCCGAGGGTCACGCCCTCGAGCCAGCGGTATTCGGCGCCGAAGTTGAACGCCGAGCGGTGGTCGAAGTCGGAGGCGGAGCTGCGCTGCTCGCGCTCATAATCGTCCGACGAGTATTCGACCTTGAGGGTGAACTTGTCGGTCGCGCGCCACTCGACACCGCCGAAGAAGCCGATGTCCTCGCCGCGGAAGAACGCGTCCCAGGCCGGCTTGCCGCCCTCGCCGAAGTCGATGTCGCGGTCGCAGGCGCTGTCGGAGATCGAGCAGAACGGGTTCGTGACCGATCCGTTGCTGCCGAGCCGCCCCCAGCCGACGCCGCCGGTGACGGTGAAATCCTCGGCGATGGTCTTCGAGGCGACCAGATACTCGCTTGAATACACACCGGTTCCGAGGAAGTCGCGGAACCCGAGCGCGATCGCCGGGCGCCAGCCGTCGCGGTCCTCGAAGGCAAGCTGGAACGTCACATCAAGGCTGCGGTCGTAGAGGTCATAGGTCGGATCGTCCGGCCGGCCCCAGTCCTCGATCGTCGAATAGCGCAGCGACCCCGACACCCGCGGCAGCACCTGGAAGGTGAAGTTGCGCCGCGAGGTGTTGCCGAACTGGCTGTAGCTCGCCGAGATCTGGCCGTCGGGCTGGGCCTCGGCGCTCGGCATGTCGATGAGACCCGTGGTCCCGTAAAGGTTGAGGCTCGGCCGCGGCACGGCCCGGTCCTGCGCGGGGGCGGTCTCGCCCACGCCCAGCGCGGTGGCCGAGGCCAACGCCACGATCGCTGCTCCAGCTCGCAGTCGCCTGTGCGACATTCCACCTACCTCGGCAGCCGGCGTGCCCCGGCCGCATGTTTTGTACATCATTCGCCGATTGCACGCGCGATTACCAGAGTGCAACACCGGCGGTGACGTTTTTCCGCCGCCTGTTGCCCCCCTGCCCCGCGCGCACGCGGGCCTCAGCCGGTCTCGGCGAGGATCGCGCGCAGACCGGCGCGGTAATCGGGATACGCGAGCACGACCCCCAGCTCCTCCTTGATCCGGCGGTTCGAGACGCGCCGCGATTCGGCATAGAAGCTCGCCGCCATCGGCGAGAGCCCCGCCTCCCCGATCGGCACCGCCGGCGGCACCGGCACGCCGAGAAGCCCTGCGGCGAAGGCGATCACATCCTCCGGCGGCCCGGGCTCGTCGTCCGAGACGTTGTAGACCCCGCCCGGCCGCGGCCGCGCGATGGACGCGAGCAGCACGTTCGCGATGTCCTCCACATGGATCCGGTTGAAGATCTGGCCCGGCTTCACCACCCGCTGCGCCGTGCCGCGCCGCAGCCGGTCGATGGCGCTCCGCCCCGGCCCGTAGATCCCGACCAGCCGGAAGACATGCGCCGGCAGACCGCGCGCCAGCCAGTCGTCCTCGACCGCCGCCCGCCGCCGGCTCGAGGCCTGCTGCGAATCCCGGGCGCTCTCCTCGTCCACCCAGCCCCCCTGCCGGTCGCCGTAGACCCCGGTCGTCGAGAGATACCCGACCCAGGCGAGACCGCGTGCCGCCGCCAGATCCTCCGCATGGCGCAGGAGCACCGGATCGCCCGCCTCCCCCGGCGCGGCCGAGACCAGAACGTGGCTCGCCTCCGCGATCGCCGCCGACACCGCCGCGCGGTCCTCCCAGTCGAGCGGCACCATGCCCGCCGCGCGCATCGCGGCCGCGCGCTCGGGCGACCGGGTCGTGCCCATGACCCGCCACCCCGCGGGCAGCCTTGCCGCCAGCCGCGCCGCCGAGTAGCCATGGCCGAGGTTCAGAAGTACGGGCATCGCCGCTCCCCAATCTGTCGCGCGACGGTGGCCCGCCCGGAATACGGACGCCGCCCATGCGCTGGTTTCTCTCTGTCGCGACCGCAGCCGCGATCGCCCTCTCCCCGGCGGCCCGCGCCGAAATCGCCTCGCCCGAAGCCTGCGAGGCCGCGATCGCCGCCGATCCCGCCGCCGCGCGCGAGGATGCAGCCCTCTGGGCGCGCACCGGCGGCGGCGTGCCGGCGCGCCTCTGCGAGGGCGCGGCGCTGGCGGCGATGGGGGCCCATGCGACGGCCGCGCGGCTCCTGACCTCGCTCGCCACCAACCCGAACCGGGCGATGGACCCCGAGCTCAGGGCGCTGACGCTCGTCGACGGCGCCCGGCTCTGGCTCGATGCTGGCGCGCCGGATCTTGCGACCGACGCGCTCGACCAGGCGGCGAGGCTCGCTCCCGACGATCCCGCGATCCCCGCCCTGCGCGCCGAGGCGGCCGCCGCGCTCGGGGACTGGCCGGCGGCGCTCGCCGCCCTCGACGCGCGCCTTGCCGTCGCCCCGGGGGATGCGGATGCGCGGGCGCTGCGCGCCGCCGTGCTCCGGCACTCGGGCGACCCGGAGGCGGCGCGCATCGAGGCCGACCGCGCCCTCGCAGATGCGCCCGGCCTGCCCGAGGCGCTCTTCGAGGCCGCCGCCGCCCGCGCCGAGCTCGGCGAGGATGCCGAGGCCGCCACGCTCTGGCTCGCGCTCATCACCGACCATCCGGATCATCCCCTCGCCGGCCCGGCCCGGCGCAACCTCCAGCACCTGCCCTGAGCCGGCCCACCGCCCATTCGCCCGCGTCCCGCACGACCGGATCGGGATCGCCCGCCAGAGCCTCGGCCACCGGCAGAAGCTCGGCGAGGCCCGAATTGCCGATCGCATAGCCGACGTTGCGCACGAAGCGGTTGCGCCCGATCCGCTTGATCGGCGAGCCGCTGAACACCTGCCGGAAGCCCGCGTCGTCGAGCCCGGCCAGATGCGCGAGCTTCGGGCATTGCAGCTCGATCCGGGCGAACAGCGCCGCGTCCCGCGCCTCCTGCGCGAACTTGTTCCACGGACAGACGGCCAGGCAATCGTCGCAGCCGTAGATCCGGTTGCCGAGCTTGCCGCGCAGTTCCTCGTCCACCGGCCCGGAATGCTCGATCGTGAGATACGAGATGCAGCGCGTCGCATCGAGCTGGTAGGGCGCGGGGAAGGCATTGGTCGGGCAGATGTCGAGGCAGGCCCGGCAGTTGCCGCAATGGTTCTCGCCAGGCGCGTCGCGGGGCAGCTCCAGCGTGGTGAAGATCGAGCCGAGGAACACCCAGTTGCCGATGCCGCGCCCGACCAGGTTCGTGTGCTTGCCCTGCCAGCCGAGGCCGGCCGCCCCCGCCAGCGGCTTTTCCATCACCGGGGCGGTGTCGACGAAGACCTTGATCTCCGCGCCGGTCTCCGCGACCAGCCAGCGACCGAGCCGCTTCAGCCGCGCCTTGACCACGTCGTGATAATCGCGCCCGCGGGCATAGACGCTGATCGTGCCGCGATCGGCGCGGGCGATATTGGCCAGCGGGTCGCCGGCGGGCGTATAGGCCTCTGCCAGCATGATCACCGATCGCGCCGCGGGCCAGAGCGCCTCCGGATCGCCGCGCCAGTTCATGCGCTCGGCCATCCAGGCCATCTGCCCGTGCCGTCCCTCGGCGACGAAGGCCGCGAGCCGCCCCGCGGCCTCGGGGATGGCGCCCGGCGCACAGATGCCCACCGCGGCGAAGCCCTCGGCCTCCGCCTGCGCCTTGATCATCCCTGCGAGCTCCGCCGGCCCTGGCGGGGGGCCGGCGGCCTTGCGGCGGGGCACCTTCGCCACGGTTGACATGCGGTTAACGCCCGAGACCTTTCCGTTTCATATCAGACACTTGACCAGATGTCCCACAGTGGGACATCCGGGCCGTCCCGCGCCCCTCAGAAATCGAGATCGGCATAATGCTGGGGCGGCGTGAAACCCGGCACGAGGTCGGCGAGGATCGAGCGGAAGGCGGGCCGCGACTTCACCTTGGCGTACCACTCGTGCAGGCCCGCGTTCCGCGTCCAGTCGACGTCGCCGATATAGTCGAGGCACGAGAGCTGCGCGGCGGCCGCGAAATCGGCGATGGTGAGCTCGTCCCCGGCCAGCCAGCGGCGATGGTCCATCAGCCATCCGATGTAGTCGAGGTGGTACTTGATGTTGCGCAGGCCCGCCTTGATCTTCTCGCTCTCGGGATGGCCGGCGCGCGCGAGCTTCTTGTTCACCCGCTCATAGAGCAGGTTCGCCGTCACCTCGTTGTGGAACTTGTCGTCGAACCAGGCGGCCAGCCGGCGCGCCTCGGCCCGCGCGGCCGTGCCTTTCGGCAGGAGCGGCGGCTCCGGGCAGGTCTCCTCGAGATATTCGAAGATCGCGTTCGAATCCGACAGCGCCAGATCGTCGATCCTGAGCACCGGCACCTGCCCGGCCGGGTTCATGCGCAGGAAGTCCATCCTCCGCTCCCACGGCTTCTCCTCGACCAGCTCCACCTCAATCCGTTTCTCGGCCAGCACGAGGCGGATCTTTCGGCAGTAGGGGGAGAGCGGCTGGTGATACAGACGGCGCATTCGGCGATCCTTTTCTGCTCGATTGCCCCTTCATCCCCCTTTGCGTGCGGCATTTCAACCGGCCACGGCCCCGCGCCCCGCCGGCGATCCCCCGACCGGCGCCGTTGCGCCGCCCTCCTTCTCAGAGGAAGCAGGCCGCCCGCCCATCCGCCCGGATGGTCTCGGCGCCCCGCTGGATCGCCACGCCCCGGCTCGCGATGAACCGCGTGCCCGAGACCGGCGAGCGGCCCTTCGGGTCGGGCAGCACCGCCATGAGCCGCGCCGCGCGCTGCGGTCCGAGATCGGCAGCATCCATCCCGAAATGCCGCCGGCTCGCGGCCTGCACCCCGAAGACGCCCTCGTCGAACTCGGCGACGTTGAGATAGACCTCGAGGATCCGCCGCTTCGGCCAGGCGAGTTCGATCAGCACCGTGAAGCCCGCCTCGACGCCCTTGCGCAGCCACGAGCGCGCCGGCCAGAGATAGACGTTCTTCGCCACCTGCTGGCTGATCGTCGAGCCCCCGCGCAGCCGCCTGCCGTCCGCGAGCGCGCTGCGGATCCCGTCGAAATCGAACCCCCAGTGCGTGCAGAAGTTCGCGTCCTCGGCCGCCACCGCCGACAGGGGCAGATGCGGCGACATCGCCGACAGCGGCACCCATTCGCGCTCGATCGCGCCAAGCCTGCGCCATTCGCTGACCATCAGCCAGGTGACGGGCGGGTTCACCCAGCGGTTGAGAAGGACGAGCGCGACGACGAGCGCAGCGGCGATCAGCACGATCCGCCGCACAGCCCGCCAGAGCTGCCCGATCGGGCGCCGCAGGATCCGCACAACCATGGGTTTTTCTCACCGCAAAGCCTGTGCGGCACAAGCCGGGGCTGCCGGAGACCCCGCTTGTGGCGCGCCGCGGCAACACCCAGCCGGGTGGACGCCCTTGTGACGGCCCTGCTAGGCTTTGCGATCCGTCGGAGCCGAAGGAGGATCGCAGTCATGACCGGGATCCTCGTCTGGGGCCTTGCAGCCGTCCTCGCGACCGTCACCCTCCTGCCGATGTCGCGCTCGCAAGCCTGGTGGGTGCGCATGTGGGACTTCCCCCGCGTCCATATCGCCGGAGGCTTTGCCGTCGTGGCCGCCCTCGCCATGTTCATGCCCGGCGCGGCGCGGCTCGCTCTGCTCGCGGTCGCCGCCGCCGGCGGCGGATATCAGCTCTGGCGCATCCGCCCCTATACCCCGCTCGCCCGGCACGAGATGGACTTCGCCCCGGACGGCGACAGCGGGGTAACGCTGATGACCGCCAACGTGCTGATGGAGAACGAGGCGCATCACCGGCTCATCGCGCTGATCGACCAGGTGGACCCCGACGTTCTCTTCCTGATGGAGACCAACCCGCGCTGGATCTCGGCGCTCGAACCGGTGCTCGCCCGCTACCCGACAGTGCTCCGGGCGCCGCGCGACCATCATTACGGCCTCGTCTTCGCCACCCGGCTGGAGACGGCCGAGGCCCGCGTCGTCGATCTCACCGCCGACGACACACCGGCGGTGCTCGCCGAGATGCGCGCGCCGAACGGGCAGACCTTCCGCTTCGTCGGCCTGCATCCACAGCCGCCGGTGCCCGGGCAGGACACCGAGGAGCGCGACGCGCAGATCACCTATGCCGCCCGCTTCGCCCGCAAGTCCGGCGTGCCCGTGGTCGCCATGGGGGATTTCAACGAGGCCGCCTGGTCCGACCGGGCCCAGCATTTCAAGCGGGTCGGCGGCTATGTCGATCCGCGCGTCGGACGGGGGCTCTTCGCGAGCTTCAACGCCAAGCATCCGATGATTCGCTGCCCGATCGACCAGATCTACGTGACCGCCGACATCGCCATGGTGTCGATCGGGCTCCTAGAGCCCTTCGGGTCCGACCATCTGGCGCTGCGTGCCCGAATTCGCGTCGACCCCGACCTGGCGGGCCGACTCAACCACCCCGCGCCGCCGCCGGATCCGGCGGAGGAGGAGCGGCTCGACGGGATCACGGCCCGATATGGCCGCGACCTCGAGGCCGCGCTTGCGAAACGGGATGGCACCGACTGATCCGCCGGGCTCGGGACCGGGGAGGTCCGCCGTTCTCTCTCAGAGGGGGGGGAGTGGTGCCCGGGAGAGGACTCGAACCTCCACGACCGCTAGGTCACTGGTACCTGAAACCAGCGCGTCTACCAATTCCGCCACCCGGGCGGGTGTCGATGGCGCGATGTAGCCCCGGCCCGGTCGGCTGTCAACGGGCCGTCACGGGGCCGGATGCGCGATTCCGGCAAGGATGGCCGGGAATGCGGCTTGTCCGCCACCGCGCTTGGCCGTATGTCCGGGGTGCAGCGCAGCAGGAGGTGTTGGGATGTCCGATCTTGCCCCTCTGGCCACCGTTTTCGGCGGCTCGGGTTTTGTCGGCCGCTATGTGACCCAGCGTCTGGCCCGGGCCGGATGGCGGGTGCGGGTCGCGGTGCGGCGGCCGAACGAGGCGCTGTTCGTGCGCCCCTACGGCGTCGTCGGCCAGGTCGAGCCGGTTCAGGCCAATATCCGTGACGAGGCGTCGACGCGGCGCGCGATCGCGGGGGCGTCGGTGGTCATCAACTGCGTCGGCATCCTCAACGAGCAGGGCCGCCAGAGCTTCAACGCCGTCCAGGACGAGGGCGCGGGCCGGATCGCCCGGCTTGCCGCAGCCGAGGGGGTCGGGCGCCTGGTCCATATCTCCGCGATCGGCGCCGATCCCGAGAGCCCGAGCGCCTATGCCCGCTCGAAAGCGGCCGGCGAGGCGGCAGTGCAGGCGGCCTTTCCGGGCGCCGTCATCCTGCGGCCCTCGATCGTCTTCGGCACCGAGGACGGGTTCTTCAACCGGTTCGCCGGTATCGCGCAGATCTCGCCGGTGGTGCCGGTTGTCGGGCCGGATACGCGATTCCAGCCTGTCTATGTCGACGATGTCGCGGAGGCTGCCGTGCGGGCGGCGACCAGCGACGTGGCGGCGGGGGTCTATGAGCTCGGCGGGCCGGAGGTTGCGACGTTCCGCGAGCTCATCGACCGCACGCTCGCGCTGATCGGGCGGCGGCGGATCGTGCTTCCGCTGCCCTGGGGGCTGGCGGGACTGCAGGCACGGGTGCTCGACTTCGTGCAGCGCGCGAGCTTCGGGCTCGTCACCAACAGCGTGCTCACCGCCGATCAGGTCCGGCTGCTGCGCGCCGACAACGTGGTGGCGCCGGCGGTGAAGGGACTTGGCGATCTCGGGATCGTGCCCACGCCGATGGAGGCGGTGCTGGAGAGCTATCTCTACGCCTATCGCAAGCACGGGCAGTATCGCACCGCCGAGACGGCCTGAGCGATCCCAGACGCCAGGAAAACCGATCTGTCCGGGTTCGGACAAATCGGGACATCATTGATTTATATAGATTATTTTCCGGACGTTAACCGGAATGAAACCTGTGCACGACGCCCCGCTCAGAGCACGCCGGGATAGCCGTAGGCGATGACCAGCAGCACGACGCCGAGCACCACCCGGTAGATCACATAGGGCGTATAGCTGACAGTGCGCAGGAGACGCATCATCAGGGCAAGCGCGAAATAGGCGGCGACGAAGGCCAGAACCGCGCCGATCGCTCCGTCGCGCAGGAGCTGCCAGTCGGCCTCGGCCACCGCATCGCCCGCGAGAAGAATGCCCGAGGCCGCCACTGCGGGGATCGACATGAGCATGGCGAGACGCGCGCCGTCCTCGCGGCGGTAGCCGAGGATCCGGCTCGCGGTGATGGTGATCCCCGCGCGCGAGACGCCGGGGATGAGCGCGACCGCCTGCCAGAGGCCCATAACGATCGCATCGCGCAGCGTCCAGTCGTCAGAGGTGCGGGCGGTCGGGCCCCGCTGGTCGGCCCAGTAGAGGAATATACCGCCGATCAGCATCGTCCAGCCGATGACCGCCACCGAGCGCATGTATTCCATCAGGCCGCTGAAATGCAGGAGCGCGCCGCAGACGATCACCGGCACCGTCGCCACGATCAGCAGAAGCAGGAGCCGCGCGTCCGGCGTGCCCGTCCGGCCGGTCAGCACATGGCCGACGCCGCGAAAGAGCGAGGCGACCTCGCGGCGGAAGAAGAGGAGGACGGCGAAGAGCGTCCCGACATGCACCGCAACGTCGATCGCCAGCCCCTGATCCGTCACGCCGAGCAGCTTTGGCAGCAGGACGAGATGCGCAGAGGAGGAAATCGGCAGGAACTCGGTGATGCCCTGGACGATCGCGATGATGGCAAGCTGGAACAGCGTCATGGGTACTCACACGCGGCCGCGAATCAGGCTGGCCGAAACTTACCTTGAAGCTCGCGGCTGGGTAAGCGGACATGATAGGTCCGTAAAGTTACCTATTTTCCGGATATCCGTATGCCACGGGATGCGGTCGGCATGAAGAAATCCTTTCAAGGTAAGCATTACTGACTTTAATATCGCATCGAGCTGGTTTACACGCGATCCACCGCACGGGAGGTGCGCGGGGCTGACCGAATCGGGAGGGCACAATGGCCGAGCAGCGCATGCTGAAGTTCGTGAAGATCGCTCGGTCGATGCCCGAGAAGCGCGGCGCCGAAGAGCGGCGTGTGGACTTCGACGAGATCTACCGCGAGTTCGCCGCCCAGAAGGCGGCCGAGCAGTCGTCGCGCTGCTCGCAATGCGGCGTGCCCTATTGCCAGGTCCATTGCCCGCTGCACAACAACATCCCCGACTGGCTGAAGCTGACCGCCGAGGGGCGGCTGCGCGAGGCCTGGGAAATCAGCCAGGCGACCAACACCTTCCCCGAGATCTGCGGACGGATCTGCCCCCAGGACCGGCTCTGCGAGGGCAACTG
>CAZESN010000028.1:0-2158 GCA_964514775.1 uncultured Rhodovulum sp. | reverse complement strand
CGAGCAGTCGGGCCACGGCACGGTGACGATCGGCGCGGTCGAGAAGTACATCACCGATACCGCCTGGGAGGAGGGCTGGATCACCCCCCCTGCCCCGCGCAGCGAGCGGGCCGAGAGCGTCGGCATCATCGGGGCCGGCCCCGGCGGCCTCGCGGCGGCGGACGCGCTGCGCCGCGCCGGGGTACAGGTGACGGTCTACGACCGCTACGACCGGGCGGGCGGGCTGATGACCTATGGCATCCCCGGCTTCAAGCTCGAGAAGGACGTGGTGATGCGCCGCATCGCCCAGCTCGAGGCGGGCGGCGTGAGCTTCCGGCTGAATTGCGAGGTCGGGCGCGACATCGGCTTCTACGACATCCGCGCCAGCCATGACGCGGTGCTGATCGCCACCGGCGTCTATCGCTCGCGCGACCTCGGCGGGCCGGGCGCGGGGCTCGGCGGCATCGTGCGGGCGCTCGACTACCTGACCGCCTCGAACCGCAAGGGCTTCGGCGACGAGGTGCCCGAGTTCAACGCGGGCGTGCTCGACGCGGCCGGCAAGCGGGTGGTTGTGATCGGCGGCGGCGACACGGCGATGGACTGCCTGCGCACCGCGATCCGGCAGGGCGCGTCGAGCGTCACCTGCCTCTATCGCCGCGACCGGGCCAACATGCCCGGCAGCCAGCGCGAGGTGCAGAACGCCGAGGAGGAAGGCGTCGCCTTCGCCTGGCTGACCGCGCCGAAGGGCTTCACCGGCGAGGAGCGGGTCGCGGGGGTGCGGGTCGCGCGCATGCAGCTCGGGGCGCCGGACGCGACCGGGCGGCAGATGCCCGAGGAGATCGCCGGGGCGGATTACACCGAGCCCGCCGATCTGGTGATCAAGGCGCTCGGCTTCGAGCCCGAGGACCTGCCCCGGCTCTGGGGGGTCGAGGGGCTCGAGGTCACCCGCTGGGGCACGATCCGGGCGGATTTCCGCAGCCATGCGACCAGCCTGCCCGGCGTCTATGCGGTGGGGGACATCGTGCGGGGCGCGAGCCTCGTGGTCTGGGCGATCCGCGACGGGCGCGAGGCCGCGGCCGCGATCCTCGAGCGCCTCGCCGCCAGCGCCACTGTGGCGGCGGAGTAGGCGCGCGGGAACGGGCGGCGCGACGGCGCGAACATCTGGTGGGGCATCTGCCCGGGGTCGGCGCCGCCGGCCGGTTGCAGGGAGGACGACGCATGGACACGGAAGCGATGACCGGGCGGTGCATGTGCGGGGCGGTGAGCTTCGAGGCGCGGCCGTCGGTGGCCGAGGCGCATGCCTGTCACTGCGAGATGTGCCGGCGCTGGAGCGGATCGGCGCTGGTGTCGGTCTCGGTGAAGCCCGACGCGATCCGCTTCGACGGCCGGGAGCAGATCGTCACCATCCAGTCGTCGGACTGGGCCGAGCGGGCCTGGTGCGGGAACTGCGGATCGACGCTCTACTACCACCTGACCGGCGGCGCGCCCGAGCAGGAGAGCTATGAGATGGCGGTGGGCCTCTTCGACGAGCCGGACGGGTTCGAGCTCACCTCCGAGATCTTCATCGACTGCAAGCCGGACGGCTATGCCTTCGCCGGCACCCACAAGACCATGACCCGCGCCGAGGTGCTGGAGATGTTCGGCGGCGGCGAGGACGACGCCTGACCCCCTGCCCCACACCCCCGGCCCACCCATGCCAACCCGCGGCCCCGCGATGCCAGAGCCAGGAGCGACGAGATGACGACCTATGATGACGCCTGGGTTGCCGGGCATGAGGCCGAGCTCGCACGGCTCGCGGCGGAGGGGCTCTACCATCCCGAGCAGGAGCGCGATGCCTGCGGCGTCGGGCTTGTGGTGGCCATGGACGGCGTGCCGAGCCGGCGGGTGGTCGAGAACGCGATCACGGCGCTGAGCGCGATCTGGCACCGGGGCGCGGTCGATGCGGACGGCAAGACCGGCGACGGCGCCGGCATCCACGTCCAGATCCCGACCGCCTTCTTCGAGGACCAGGTGCGGCGCACCGGCCACCAGCCGCGGGGCGAGCGGCTGGCGGTCGGGCAGATCTTCCTGCCGCGCTCGGACTTCGGCGCGCAGGAGGCGGCGCGGACGATCGTCGAGACCGAAGTGCTGCGCATGGGCCATTACATCTATGGCTGGCGGCATGTGCCGGTGGACGTGA
>CAZESN010000027.1:0-19167 GCA_964514775.1 uncultured Rhodovulum sp. | reverse complement strand
TGAC
Organism: uncultured Rhodovulum sp.; assembly: GCA_964514775.1. Taxonomy (GTDB): domain Bacteria; phylum Pseudomonadota; class Alphaproteobacteria; order Rhodobacterales; family Rhodobacteraceae; genus Amaricoccus. Next base: position 19,163 of record CAZESN010000027.1, on the reverse strand, counting down.
CCGCTCGACCACCGAGGACGTGGCGGTGATTGTCACCTTCGACCCGGCGATCCAGCGCGCGGCGGAGGAGGCGCTGGAGCATGTGTTCTCGAACCGGGTGCGCGAGGGGTCGAACGCCCAGGCCGCGATCGTGGTCATGTCGGCGGACGGCGCCGTGCGGGCGATGGTCGGCGGGCGCGATCTGGGGGGCATCGAGGGCCAGTTCAACCGCGCGACCCAGGCGCGCCGGCAGACCGGATCGCTCTACAAGACCTTCGTCTATGCGGCGGCGCTGCAGTCGGGGGCGCGGCCCTACGACCGGGTGCTGGACGCGCCGCTGACGATCAACGTGCCGGGATCGGGGCCGTGGTCGCCGCAGAACTACACCCGCGACTTCCGCGGCGAGATCACCCTGGCCGAGGCGCTGGCGCAGTCGATCAACACCGCGGCGGTGCGGGTCTCCGAATCCACCGGCCGGGCGCGGGTGCAGGCGGTGGCGCGCGATCTCGGCGTGACCTCGCCGCCGGCCACCGGGCCGGCGCTGGCGCTGGGCGCCTCGGAGGCGACGCTGCTGGAGATGACCGGGGCCTATGCGGGCATCCTGAACGGCGGGGCGCGGGTCGAGCCCTGGGGCATGCGCGAGCTCCAGCTCAAGACCGACGGCAGCCGGCTGATGTCGGGGGGCGGCGCGGCGCCGTTCCGGGTGCTCGACGAGCGCGCGGCGGGCGAGCTCGTCTGGATGCTGGCCCAGGTGGTCGAGCAGGGCACGGGCTCGCGGGCGCGGCTCGACAACCGGCCGGTCGCGGGCAAGACCGGCACGACCCAGGCCGCGCGCGATGCCTGGTTCATCGGCTTCACCGCCGACTATGTCGCCGGCGTCTGGATGGGCTATGACGACAACACGCCGCTCGCCGGCGTGACCGGCGGCGGCCTGCCGGCCGAGATCTGGCGCGAGGCGATGCTGCGCATCCACGAGGGCATGCCGCCGCGCGCCCTGCCCGCCCGGGTACCGGAGCCCCCGGTGCGCGCGCCGCAGGTCGCCACGGGGCCGGCGGGCGCCGCGGGCGCGGTCGGCGAGGCGGTGGGCGATGTCGGCCAGGCGGTGCAGACCGTCTTCCAGAACGTGGTCCGGGGCATCTTCGGCCGGAACTGACGCCGCTCCCGCCCACGGCGGCGGGGCGGTCGCGGGACGTTCACGGAATTCGCATTTGCCGCGCGAGTTCATCGGCGCCAGACTGGCGGTTCAGGCATTTTGCAGGGCGCGCGACGGGCATGCGGCTGACCTCCTTCACCGATTTCGGGCTCCGGATGCTGATGCGGCTCGCGGCCGATCCCGCGCGCAGCTTCACCACCGACGAGATCGCCCGCGCCTTCGCCATCTCGCGCCACCATCTTCACAAGGTGGTGCGCGAGCTGGCGCAGGCGGGCTTCATCGCGACGCAGCGCGGTGCCGGGGGCGGGTTCCGGCTGGCGCGGCGCCCGGAGGAGATCACCATCGGCGCGGTGGTCCGGACGCTCGAGGCGCGCCAGCCGCTGGTGGAATGCTTTCGCGCCGACGGCGGCGCCTGCGTGCTCACCCCCGGCTGCCGGCTGCGGGGCAGGCTCGCGGCCGCGCGCGAGGCGTTCCTCGACGAGCTCGACCGCACCACGCTCGCCGAATGCGCCTATCCCGCGCCCGAATCGATCGCCGGCGAGGCGCCTGCGCTGGCGTGACGATCCGGCGGCCGGTTGCGCGTCCGCCTGTTCGCGCACCGCTCACCCCATCCTTTCCATCGGATGCGTGAGTCCGCAGGCGTTCATTGTTGACTTAATTAATCGCCCTTTGTAACTGGCGGCGTTCGCGCCCCCCACCCCGCCTGCCGGGCCGGTAGCCAGTCGAGCTGACATATCGAATCTGCAGTGGGTGTGGGCATGGGACGTAAACCGATAATTCTGACAATCTGCGGGGCCATGGCCGCGCCCGCAGCGCTCGCCCAGGAGGCCCCGACCTTCGTGCTCGACCCCATCGTCGTCAGCACCGGGCTCACCGCCGTGGCCAGTCAGACCCCGCAGGCGGTGACGGTCATCGACGACCGCCAGCTCACGCTCGCCCAGCCGACGACGATCGGCGGCGCGCTGCGCGGGGTCCCGGGCGTCTCGGCGACCGGCTCGGGCCGGGTGCTCGGCGAGGGCTTCAACATCCGCGGCTTCGGCTCGGACACCGGCGGCGGCGAGAACCGGCTGGTCATCCAGATCGACGGCACCACCAAGTATTACCAGCAGTACCGCATGGGCTCGCTCTTCACGGAGCCCGACCTCTACAAGCAGGTCGAGGTGCTGCGCGGGCCGGCGTCCTCGACGATGTTCGGCTCGGGCGCCATCGCCGGCGCCATCAGCCTCAAGACCCGCGACGCGAGCGACTTCCTCGAGGAGGGGGAGACCTTCGCCGCCCGGCCGAAGCTCGAGCTGACCAGCAACGGCGAGGGCTACATGGCGAGCATCTTCCTCGCCGCCCGCCCGGTCGAGGATTTCGAGCTGCTCGGCGCCTTCATCTACCGCGACAACGACGACATCGAGGACGGCAACGGCGACAAGGTCGTCGGCTCGGCCTTCGCCGCGCCCTCGGCGCTGGTCAAGGCGCGCCACTACTTCGGCACGAACCGCGAGCACAACGTCTTCGCCAGCTACCAGCACTGGGAGACCGACGAGGACAACGCCGAATACGACCAGGGCGGCGGCACCGGCGGCGCCTTCGGCCAGGTCGACCGCGAGGTCCGCGACCAGACGGCGACCTTCGGCTACGAATACGCGCCGCCCGACAACCCGCTCGTCGATTTCGAGCTGGTGGCGGGCTATTCCTACACCCGCGTCCTGCAGAAGAACTCGAACTCGTTCATCCCGAGCGTGCTCTTCGAGGATTCGGAATACAGCTACGAGACCTGGCAGATCCGGGCGCAGAACACCTCGATCGTCGGCGGCGAGGGCGGGATCCCCGAGACCTTCCTGACCTACGGTGTCCAGTACAGCGAGCAGGAGCGGGTCGGCGAGGCCGAGAGCGGCTTCATCGGCGCCCAGCCCGGCGGCACCGACGAGAAGCTCGCGGCCTTCCTCCAGGCCGAGATCTATTCCGGCAACTGGACGTTCATCCCCGGCGTGCGCATCGAGCGCTCGGAGCTCGACCCCGACGGGCTGAACCCGAACTTCTCCGAGGGCACCAGCAACACCGCCGTGTCGCCCAAGCTTGCCGTGCTCTACCGGCTGACCGACAGCTGGAACGCCTTCGGCTCGATCGCCTACACTGAGCGGCTCCCCACGCTCGACGAGGTCTATGACGGCACCAGCGGCAATCTCTCGCTCGATCCCGAGGAGGCGATCACCTACGAGGCGGGCATCTCCTACAGCGCCAATGACGTGATCCAGGCCGGCGACGCGATGGTGGCGAAGCTCACGCTCTTCCAGAACGACGTCGACAACCTGATCGAGCGCATCTCGACCACGACGAGCTTCCAGAACGTCGGCGAGGCCCGGATCCGCGGCATCGAGTTCGAGGGCGCCTACGAGACCGAGCGGCTGTTCGGCCGCGCGGCGTACTCGCTGATCCGCGGCGACGACCAGACCGCGGACGAGCCGCTGTCGTCGATCCCGGCCGATCAGGTGTCGCTGACGCTCGGCACGCGCCTGCCGGCCTATAACCTCGAGCTCGGCTGGAGCGGCATCTTCGCCTGGAAGCAGGACCGCGTGCCGGATGGCTCGGCCGAGAGCGCCGGCTACGGCGTGCACGACGTCTATGCGAGCTGGAAGCCGGAGATGGGCGTGCTCGGGGGCACGGAAGTGATCCTCGGCGTCGAGAACGTCTTCGACAAGTTCTACAAGCCGCACCTCCAGAACGACCCGTCGCGCGGCCGCACCTATACCCTGACCCTCTCAGCTCTGTTCTGACCATGAAGGACCAGCGATCATGCTAGACATCCCTTCCGCCGACCGCCTTCTCGAACGACTGGAGCAGCTCACCCGCGAGGAGGGCCGGCCGCTCAGGGCCCGCGACGCGGCCGCCCGGCTGGGGGTGAGCGAGGGCGAGCTTCTGGCCGCGCGCGAGCGCACCGGCGCGGTCGTGCGCCTGCGCCGCGACCCGGTGCGCAGCTTCGCGGCCCTCCTTGAGGCGATGCCCGCGGCGGGCGAGGTCATGGTCCTCACCCGCAACGAGGCCTGCGTCCACGAGCGGCACGGCGCCTTCGGCAATGTCCAGATCGGCGATACGGTCGGCTTCGTGGCGAACGGCGGCGTCGACCTGCGGGTCTTCCTCCAGCACTGGGTGCATGGCTTCGCGGTCAACGAGCCCGATGCCAAGGTCGCCCGCCGCTCGCTCCAGTTCTTCGACGCCGCCGGCACGGCCGTCCACAAGATCTACGCGACCAAGCGGACCGATCTCGCCGCCTTCGAGGCGCTGATCGCCGACTGGACCGAGGCCGATCCGCAGCCGGTGCGCGTCACGCCCGCCGAGCCGGCGGCGGCCGCGCGGCCCGATGCGGAGATCGACGTCGCCGGCCTGCGCCGCGACTGGCTCGCCATGCAGGACAGTCACGAGTTCTACCGGCTCCTGCGCAGCCATGAGGTCGGCCGGGTTCAGGCGCTGCGCCTCGTCGGTCCGGATCTGGCGCGCAGGCTCGAGAACGACGCGCCCACGCGCCTGCTCGAGCTCGTCGCCGCGCGCGAGGTGCCGGTGATGGTCTTCGTGAGCAACCATGGCTGCGTCCAGATCCACAGCGGGCCGGTGAAGCGGATCGCGCCGCACGGGCCCTGGATCAACGTGCTCGACCCCGACTTCGACATGCATCTGCGCACCGATCTGGTGGCGGAGGTCTGGATCGTCCGCAAGCCGACCTCCGAGGGGGTTCTGACCGCCTTCGAGATCTACGATGCGGCGGGCGAGCAGATCTGTCTCCTGCTCGGCACCCGCGAGCGCGGGGCGCCCGAGCGCGAGGACTGGCGCGCGGCGCTCGACACGGTTCTCGGCGAGGCCTGGGCATGAGCCGCTTTCTCGCCCTCGTCGCCGCGGCGCTCGTGACGGCGGTCACGGCCACGGCCCAGTCCTCCGAGCGCGTCGTCGTGGCGGGCGGCGATCTCGCCGAGATCGCCCATCTGCTCGGCGCCGGCGACCGGATCGTCGGGGTGGATTCGACCTCGCTGCATCCGCCGGCCCTGACCGAGCTGCCGCAGATCGGCTATGTGCGCGCGCTCTCGCCCGAGGGGGTGCTGTCGCTGACGCCCGACCTGCTGCTCGGGGCCTATGACACCGGGCCTGCCGCCGCGCTCGACAAGCTGCGCGCCGCCGGGCTGCGCATCGAGCTCGCGCCCGGCAACCAGACCGCCGAGGGCGTTCCCGAGAAGATCGCCTTCGTCGGCGGGGTGCTCGGCCTCGAGGCCGAGGCCGAGGCGCTGTCGGCGGCCTACCGCGCCGAGATGGCCGCGCTCGCCGAGGTGATCGCCGGCGTCTCGTCGCAGCCGCGGGTGCTCTTCATCCTGGCGATGCGCGAGGGCGCGCCGCTGGTCGCGGGCACCGACACCGCGGCCGAGGCGATGATCGAGCTCGCCGGGGCGACGAACGCCGTCTCGGGCTTCACCGGCTACAAGCCGATGAACCGCGAGGCCGTGCTTGCCGCCGCGCCCGAGGTGATCCTGATGATGGCCGGGCGCCACGACGGTGTCGGCGGCGCGGACGGGGTGCTGTCGCTGCCCGAGATCGCGCCGACGCCGGCCGGGCAGGCCGGGCGGCTCGTGACCATGGACGGGCTGAAGCTGCTCGGGTTCGGCCCGCGCACGCCCGAGGCCGTGCGCGAGCTGGCGGGCGAGCTGCATCCCGAGGACCGCGCGCGGCTCGGTCTGTGATGGCGGTCGCGGCGACGCTTGAGGATCGGGCTGGGACGGACCTGCGGCCGCTGGCGGTCGCGCTCCTCGTCCTGCTGGCGGTGGCCGCGGCCTTCGCCGACCTGGCGCTCGGGCCGGTCCGGGTGCCGCTCGGCGACGTGATCGGCGCCTTCGCCGGCCATGGCGATCCGACCACAGAGGCGATCGTGACCCAGATCCGCGCGCCAAGGGTGGTGCTCGGCATCGTCGCCGGCGTGGCGCTCGCGCTCTCGGGCGCGGTGATGCAGGGGATGCTGCGCAATCCGCTGGCCGATCCCGGGCTGATCGGCGTCACCGGCGGCGCCTCGCTCGGCGCGGTGATGACCATCGTGCTCGGCGACCTGATCCTGCCGCTGATGGTGCCGGGTCTCCGGCCCTTCGCGCTGCCGTTCATGGCCTTTCTCGGCGCGGGTCTCGTCACCGCCTTCATCTTCGCGGTGTCGCGGCGGTCCGGGGGCACCTCGATCGCCACGCTGATCCTCGCGGGGGTCGCGGTGAACTCGATCGCGGGCGCCGGCATCGGCGCCATGGTCTATGTGAGCAACGACGACCAGCTCCGCGACCTCACCTTCTGGACGATGGGCAGCCTCGGCGGCGCCGGCTGGACCCTCGTCCTCATCGCCACGGCGGTCACGGTGCCGGTCGCGGCGCTGTTCCTGCGCTTCGAGCGGGCGCTCGACCTCTTCCAGCTCGGCGAGCGCGCCGCCTTCCATGCCGGCCTCAGCGTCGAGCGCACCAAGCTCGCCGCCGGCCTTCTGGTGGCGCTCGGCGTCGGCTGCGTGACCGCGGCCGCCGGGCCGATCGGCTTCATCGGCCTCGTCGCCCCGCATATGGCGCGGCTGATCGTCGGCCCGGTCCACCGCTGGCTCCTGCCGGCGAGCGCGGCCCTCGGCGCGGCCCTCGTGCTGCTCGCCGATCTCGTGGTGCGGCTCGCGGTGCCGCCGGCCGAGCCGCCGATCGGCCTCGCCACCAGCCTGATCGGCGGGCCGTTCTTCCTCTGGCTGCTGCTGACGCGGATGCGCGGGGGCGAGAGCCGTGCTTGAGGCCCGCGCCCTCACCCTCGCCCACGGCGCGACGCCGGTCGTGCGCGGGGCCACGCTGGCGGTCCGCCCGGGCGAGCTCGTCGCACTCTGCGGCCCGAACGGCGCTGGCAAGTCCACCCTGCTCTCGGCGCTCGTCGGCGAGATGCGCCCGCGCGCGGGCCGCGTCACCCTCGACGGCGACGACATCGCCCGCCTGCCTGCCGCCGCCCTCGCGCAGCGCCGGGCGGTGCTCGAGCAGACGCCGCGGGTCTCGGCGGCCTTCAGCGTGGCGATGCTGGTCGGCCTCGGCATCCCCCGCGCCCTGCCGCCCGCGCGGACCGACGCCATCGTGGGCGAGACGATCCGCGAGGTCGGCCTCGGCGCCTATGCGGCGACGCCGGTCGTCCATCTCTCGGGCGGCCAGCAGCATCGCGCCCATCTCGCCCGCGCGCTGGCCCAGCTCGCCGCCGGCCGGGCGCTCGGGAGCGGGCGCTATCTCCTGCTCGACGAGCCGACCGCCAGCCTCGACCTCGCCTTCCAGGCGGGAGCGATGACCGCCGCGCGCAATGCGGCGCGGATGGGGGCGGGCGTGGTGGTGGTCCTCCACGACCTCAACCTCGCCGCCGCCTTCGCCGATCGCATCGTCCTGATGAACGAGGGCCGGATCCTCATCGACGATACACCCGCCAGCGTCCTCACCGAGGCGCGGCTGACCGAGACCTATGCAGCCCCGGTGCAGGTCCTTTCCGGACCCGGTGGCAGACCCTTCGTGGTGCCGGTATACCCGGAAGCCGGCGCCAGCAGCATGAATGGAGAGGAGAGCCATGCCGATCGTGGCGGATCACCCGCAGCCGGCGCGGACGGGCGCCTGTTTCGCAGTGCCTGAGCGCGGATCCCTGCGCGCGGCCGTCGCCGGCGCGTTCCTGCTGGCCTTCGCGCTCGGGACGGGCGCGGTGGCGCAGGAGACGGCCGCGCCCCCGAGCGTGCCTGCCGCGCCGCCCGCGGCCCTGCCTGGCATCGAGGCGTCGGCCGCGGGGACGCCGCTGACCGCGCCGGCGGCCGAGGCCCCCGCAGCTCCCGTCGCCCCCGTCGGCGAGGCGCCCGCGGTGGCAACGCCGGCGGCCGAGGCGCCGGTCGTGCCTGCCGCCGAGGCGCAGGTTGCGCCGGCGGCCGAGGCTCCCGCAGTCCCCGTCGCTCCCGTCGGCGAGGCGCCCGCGGTGACGTCGCCGGCGGCCGAGGGTGAGGCCGTGCCTGCCGTGCCGGCGGGCGAGGCCCCGGCCGTCCCGCAGGCCGCCGGACCCGCGTCCGCCGAGGCACCGGCTCCGGCCGTCGAAGCCGCGGCGGCCAGCGACACGCTGCCGCACGACCTCTCGCCCTGGGGCATGTACCAGGCGGCGGATATCGTCGTGAAATCCGTGATGATCGGGCTCGTCATCGCCTCGGTGGTGACCTGGACGATCTGGCTCGCCAAATGCCTCGAGTTCCTCTGGGCCAGCGCGCGGCTCCGGCGCGGATACGGGGCGCTGATGGCCGCGCCCGACCTCGCGACGGCCGAGCGCGCGCTCGCCGGGCAGGGCGGGCCGGCGGTGCGCATGGTCCGGGCGGCGCGGATGGAGGCCGCGGCCTCGGCCGAGGCGCTGCCGCAGGCCGGCGGCGCCGGGCTCCAGCAGCGGGTGACCTCGCATCTGGTGCGCATCGAGGCGCAGGCCGGCCGGCGGCTTTCGGTCGGCACGGGCCTGCTCGCGACCATCGGCTCGACCGCGCCCTTCGTCGGGCTCTTCGGGACGGTCTGGGGCATCATGAACAGCTTCATCGGCATCGCCCAGAGCCAGACGACCAATCTCGCGGTGGTGGCGCCGGGCATCGCCGAGGCGCTCTTCGCCACCGGGCTGGGGCTTGTCGCCGCCATCCCGGCCGTGATCATCTACAACTTCTTCGCGCGCTGGACTGGGGCCTACCGGGCGCGGCTCGCGGATACGGCGGCGGTGGTGGAGCGGCTGGTCAGCCGGGACATCGACTTCCGCCGGCTGGCTCCGGCGGCGCTGTCGCCGGGCCTCACGCGGGCGGCGGAGTAGACCGATGGCGGGCAGTCTCGAGCGGCGCGGGGCGGATGATGCGCTGGAGGAAACGCACGAGATCAACGTGACGCCCTTCATCGACGTGATCCTGGTGCTGCTGATCATCTTCATGATCGCGGCGCCGCTGGCGACGGTCGACGTCCCCGTCGACCTGCCGGGGTCGAATGCCGAGCCCCAGCCCCGGCCCGCGGATCCGATCTTCCTGACGCTGGGGCCGGATCTGGGGCTCTCGCTCGGCGAGGATCCGGTGGCGCGCGAGGCCCTTGGGCCGGCGATCGACGCGCTCTCGGGCGGCGACCAGGAGGCGCGGATCTTCCTGCGCGCCGACGAGGGCGTCGCCTACGGCGAGCTGATGGCGGTGATGAACCTCCTGCGCGGGGCAGGATATCTCAAGGTGGCGCTGGTCGGTCTGGAGACGGTCCCGGCAGCGGCGGCGCCATGAGCGCGGTGGCCGGCCTGCCCGAGACCGGCCGGCTCGGGGTCGGCGACGGGCTGCTCTGGGTCGGCGCCGCCTCGCTGGCGGCGGCCGCCCATATCGGGGCGGCGCTGTGGATGATGCGCGAGCCGGAGATCCTGTCTTCCGAGGCGGCCGCGGCCGCGGCGGTCATGATCGATCTCGCGCCGATGCCGATGGCGCCCGAGGCGGTCGAGGACGAGATCGCGCCGGACACGTTCGATGCGCCCGACATCCAGGAGGCGCCGCCGCCCGATCTCACCCAGCCGCCGCCCGAGCTGGTGCCGACGCCGCCCGAGCTCACCCAGATGACGCCACCGCCGACGCTCGAGTCGCCGCCGAGCCCGGTCGAGACCCCGGTGACCGACGCCCTGCCCGAGATCGACATGCCGCCCGCCCCGCCGGTCGAGACCGCCGAGGTCGCGGTGGCGCGGCCCATGTCGCGGCCCGAGAACCTGCCCCGCCCGGTCGAGCCGCAGCCCGAGCGGGTGGTCGAGCGCCAGCCGGAGCGGCAGCAGCCCCGCCCGCAGCCGCCCTCCGAGCCGCCGTCGCAGGCGGCGCGGCAGGCCCGGCTCCAGAACGCAGCCCCGGCCCCGGCCGCGGCGGCGCCGCAGACGAGCCGCGCGGCATCGGGAAGCGAGGCGCCGGCGCGCTGGCAATCGCGGCTGATGGCCCATCTCGAGCGCCACAAGCGCTATCCGGCGGCCTCGCGCCAGCGGCGCCAGGAGGGGGTCGTGCACGTCTATTTCACGATCGACCCGGGCGGGCATGTCCAGTCGGCGCAGATCGCGAGATCCTCGGGCCATACCGAGCTCGACGCGGCGGTCCTTGAGCTTGTCCGCCGCGCCTCGCCGGTGCCGGCCCCGCCCCCCGGCGCCCCGCGCGGCATCACCGCCCCGGTCCGGTTTCAGGTCCGCTGAGGCCGGCCTTTGGCCTGTGACTGCGGAGAGGTCTGCCGCCCCCTCGGCTTGCGCGCTCTCATACGGGACCGGGAGAGGCGAGGCATTGCCTCGCCCCGGTCCACGGCTGGAGCGCGCGAGCGCGGAGGCCGTCCCCTTCCTCAATGGAGGACACGCTCGATAGGGATCGTGGCGCGCCTGCCTGGGCGGCGCGGAACGCGCCTGCCGAGGGCAGGCAGGCGCGTCACGATTTGCCACAGGTCAAATCGTGCAAACAGAGAAGAACGCGCGGCCTTTCCCGAAGCGCCCGGCCCCGAAAACCGCGCCAAACCGCGTCGACAAAGCTTTCCTAATGGTAAACGGCTCGAAATAGCCCTTTTATATCAGTGTTTTGAAAAATGGGCACGCGTGCCCACCCAGTGCCGGGCACACTTCCCCGGAGCGATCCTCATCCGACCCAGTCAGCCGGAGCCCGTCTCAGGCCGGGTCCTGGTGGACGATGACTTCCGCATTGGGGATCGCATCGAGGATGGCGCGGCGGACGCTGGCGCTGATCGCATGGGCCGCGTGGAGGGACTGGTCGCCGTCGAGCTCCAGATGGACCTGAACGAAGATCCGGCTGCCGGCCGTGCGGGTCTTGAGGTCGTGGAAGGCGAGGACGCCCTCGTGGTCGCGGATGATCCGGGCGATCCCGGCAACGAGCGCCGGATCCGCCTCGCGGTCCATCAGCGCGTCCCAGGCGGTGACCCCGATCCGCCGCGCCCCATAGGCGAGCACGAGGCAGGCGCCGATGGCGATCGCGGGGTCGAGCCAGTGCAGCCCGAACCGCGCCGATCCCGCCAGCGCCACCATCGCACCGGCCGCCGGCAGGAGGTCCGACAGATAATGCAGCCGGTCGGCCGCGACGATGCGCGACCCGGTGCGGGCCGCCACCCGCGTCTGCCAGAGCACCAGCGCCAGGGTGACCACCATCGAGACGGCCATCACCGCCAGCCCCAGCCCCTCGGCCGCCAGCGGCTGCGGACGGGCGAAGCGGCTGATCGCGCTCCATCCGATCGCGCCGGCCGCCACGGCGACGAGCAGGGCCTGCCCCAGCGCTACCAGATCCTCGACGGAGCTGTGCCCGAAGGAATGATCCTCGTCAGGCGGCTTGGACGCGTAGATGATTCCGACGAGCCCGGCCGTCGAGGCGCAGAGGTCGAGGGCGGAATCGGTCAGCGACGCGGCGATCGAGAGGGAACCGGTCTGCGCCATCGCCCAGAGCTTCAGCGCAACCAGGAAAACCGCCGTCCCCACGGACGCGAGACCGGCCGACAGGTTGAGGCGATATGTATCCGGCGGCGTCTGCACGGGCCTCTCCGCTAGCGGTCTGAACCGCGGATATGCCAGAGACCCCGGTTCATGGCCAGCGGTCCGGCGAGCAGCCGGGCGTACAAGAGTTCGCGATGATCGATGGCTCGGTATAAGCGAATTTATGCCGAAATGCGCAGGAGTGGGCGAAATCGCGGCATCTGTGGGCCTGCAGTGCCGTCAAATACAGGTTTAATGGGGTTGCTTCAGCACATGTCTATTTTTGGTGTCTTGTAAATCCCGTACCGGAAAAATAGAAGCAGTGTCGAGCCTGCAACGGATGCAGTCCACGCGGGTTATCGCTAGATGGTGTGTAGATGGAATGCGGCCCGGGCGTGAGCCGGCGGGTCGAGGAGAGGAATGATGAGCGAAGAAGACACAATCAGTCGCGGCGAGCTGCTGGCGCTGACGGCCGAAATCGTGTCGTCGCATGTGGCCAACAATACGGTCGGCCATAGCGAGGTCCCCGAGCTGATCCAGTCGATCTATGGAAAGCTCAGCGAAATCGCGTCCGGCGAGACGGAAGCTTCGGTCGAACTGACGCCGGCGGTGCCGATCCGCAAGTCCGTGACGGATGACTACATCATCTGTCTTGAGGACGGCAAGAAACTCAAGATGCTGAAGCGCCACCTGATGACCGCCTATGGCATGACGCCGGAAGAGTATCGGGCGAAGTGGGGCCTGCGTCCCGACTATCCGATGGTCGCGCCGAGCTATGCCCTGAAGCGCCAGGAACTCGCCAAGAAGATCGGCCTCGGCCGCAAGCCGGCCGCGGCGCCGGCGCCGACCCGGAGCCGGGCGCGCTAGTCTCGCGCTTGCACGCTCCCGGGCACACGGGATAGACGCATGGCGCGCGGGCCGCAGGGCTCGCGCGCCATTGCCTTTCGGGGGTACCGCCATGTCCGGGCCGGCGAGGAAGGTCTTCGTCAAGACCTACGGCTGCCAGATGAACGTCTACGACAGCGAACGCATGACTGCGGCGCTGGCGGCGCAGGGATATGCGGCGACGGGCGCGGCGGAAGATGCGGACCTCATCCTTCTCAACACCTGTCATATCCGCGAGAAGGCCGCCGAGAAGGTCTATTCCGAGCTGGGACGGCTGCGGCTCCTGAAGGCCGACAAGCCCGACCTGCGGATCGGTGTCGCGGGCTGCGTGGCGCAGGCCGAGGGAGCGGAGATCCTGGCGCGGGCGCCGGTCGTCGATCTCGTGGTCGGCCCGCAGGCCTATCACCGCCTGCCGGCGCTGCTCGACCGGGTGGCCGATGGGGCGCGCCCCGTCGAGACGGATTTCCCGGCCGAGGACAAGTTCGATCACCTGCCCGAGGACCGGCAGCGCCGGTCGGCGCCGACGGCCTTCCTGACGGTGCAGGAGGGCTGCGACAAGTTCTGCGCCTTCTGCGTGGTCCCCTATACCCGCGGCGCCGAGGTCTCGCGCCCGGCCGAGCGGATCGAGGCGGAGGCCCGGGCGCTGGTGGCGCGCGGGGCGGCGGAGATCACGCTGCTCGGGCAGAACGTGAATGCCTACGCCGACGCAGACGGCGTGAGCCTGGCGGCGCTGGTGCGGCGGCTGGCCGCGATCGAGGGGCTGGCGCGGGTCCGCTACACGACCTCGCATCCGAACGACATGAGCGACGATCTGATCGCCGCCCATGCCGAAGTGGAGAAGCTGATGCCGTTCCTGCACCTGCCGGTGCAGTCGGGCAGCGACCGGGTGCTGAAGGCGATGAACCGCAAGCATACCGCCGAGGACTACCTGCGGCTGATCGAGCGCATCCGGGCGGCGCGGCCCGACATCGCCATGTCGGGGGATTTCATCGTCGGCTTTCCCGGCGAGACCGAGGCGGACTTCCAGGCCACGCTCGATCTGGTCGAGGCGGTCGGCCATGCCCAGGCGTTCTCGTTTGCCTATTCGTCGCGTCCCGGCACTCCGGCGGCGGGGCGGGCGGGCGGGGTGCCCGAGGAGGTCAAGAGCGAGCGGCTGCAGCGGCTGCAGGCGCTGCTGACCCGCCAGCAGGTGGCCTTCCAGGCGGCGCAGGTCGGCCGCGTGCTGCCGGTGCTGATCGAGAAGCCGGGCCGGATGCCGGGGCAGATGACCGGCAAGACGCCCTATCTGAACGCGGTGCATCTGGCGGGCGAGGCCGCGCTTGCCGGATCGGTCGTGCCGGTGCGGATCGTGGCCACCTCGACGAACTCGCTCGCGGGAGAGCTGGCGGCCTGAGCGGGTGTGCGCGCGCACGGTGTGAGCACAGTGCGCACTTTTTCAAGCCACTGATCTAGCGGCGAAATTCAGAGCCATTTACCATTAGGAAAGCTTCGTTAAGCCGCGCTCACGCGTGCGTGGCCTCGGCCAGCGTCCGGACGAAGGCCAGGACCTCGGCCGGGCTGTCGCCTGCCGCGATCCGGTCGACGATCGCCGAGCCAACCACGGCGCCGTCCGCCACCCCGGCGATCTCGGCGGCGGCGGCCGGCGTGCGGATGCCGAAGCCGACGCAGACGGGCAGCGGCGTCCCCGCCTTGATCCGGGCGACCTCGGGGGCGATGGCGGCGGCATTGGCCTGGGCTGACCCGGTGATGCCGGTGATCGAGACGTAGTAGACGAAGCCCGAGGTATTGGTCAGCACCGCAGGCAGCCGGCGATCATCGGTGGTGGGCGTCGCGAGACGGATGAAGTCGATGCCGGCGGCCTGGGCCGGGAGGCAGAGCTCGTCGTCCTCCTCGGGGGGCAGATCGACGATGATGAGGCCGTCGACGCCGGCGGTCCGCGCCTCGGCGAGGAAGCGGTCGACGCCGCGGGAATAGATCGGGTTGTAGTAGCCCATCAGCACGACCGGCGTGGCCTCGTCGGTCTCGCGAAGCGCCCGGACCAGATCGAGCGTGCGCTCCATCGTGTGCCCGCCGGCGAGCGCGCGCTGGCCAGCCAGCTGGATCGCGGGGCCGTCGGCCATGGGATCGGTGAAGGGCATGCCAAGCTCGATCAAATCGACGCCCGCGGCGGGCAGGCCGAGCACGACCTCACGCGAGGTCTCGAAGTCGGGATCGCCGGCCATGATGAAGGAGACGAAGGCCTTGCGGCCCTCGGCCTCGAGGCGCGCGAACGTGTCGGCGATGCGTGTCATGTGGCCCTTCCCTCTTGCGCCGCCCTGTCTGGGCCAGCGGCGCGGCGAAATCAACTGGCGGCGCGGGAAACGGGGGCCCGAAGGTCCCCGTTTCCTTCGTCTCGTCAGTCGACCAGCGCGCCGTAGAGCAGGGTCTTGAACAGGAAGCGCGTGTGCTGGCGCGGAGTGGGCGCGGCGGCCATGAAGACGCCGACGATCTCCTCCTCGGGGTCGATGGTGAAGACGGTGCCGCCGGCACCCGCCCACATCGCATCCCCGACCGAGCCCGGCACCCAGGAGACGCCGTCGTGGCGCCGCACGCCGAAGCCGAGGCCGAAGCCGTAGCCCGGGCCGGTGGTCCCGAAGGTGTCACCTGCGAGGCCGATGGTGGAATCCGCCAGCATCAGGTCCACGGTCTTGGGCGCGAGGATGCGCACGCCGTCAAGCTCGCCGCGGTTGAGGATCATCTGCGCGAAGCGGAAATAGTCCTCGGCGGTGGTGCTGAGCGCCGCGCCGCCAAGGCGGTAGCGCGCGCCGGGGTCGGATTCGACGCGGGCCCAGGTCCAGTTCTCCTCGCGCTGGGGATCCGTGTCGAAGGCATCGGCCAGGCGCGCGACATTGTTGCCGCTGACCTGCCAGAGCGTGTCCTCCATGCCCAGCGGATCGAGGATGCGCGCGGCGACGAACTCGTCAAGCCGCTCGCCGGAGACCCGCTCGATCAGGACGCCGAGCACGTCGGTCGACAGGCCGTAGTGCCAGGTGGTGCCGGGCTCGGCGATCAGCGGAATGCCGGCCAGCCGGGTCAGAAGCTCCTCGGGCGAGACGTCGCCCAGGCGGCTTTCCACATCCGCCGCGACATAGGCCTCGGAGATCGGCGCGGGCGTGTTGTTGGCATAGCCGAGGCCCGAGGTGTGGCGCAGCAGGTCCATCACCGTGATCGCCCGCGTGGCCGGGACCGCCTCCCAGTCGCTGTCGTCGGCGTTGCGCACCAGGACCGTCATCTCGGTCAGCTCGGGCATCCAGCGCGTCACCGGGTCGCGCAGCGCCATCCGGCCTTCCTCGACGAGGATCATCGCGGCGGTCGAGACCACCGGCTTGGTCATGGAGAAGGCGCGGAAGAGCGTGTCGGTCGCCATCGGCGTGGTGCCGGCGGGGTCGAGGCTGCCGTGCGCCTCGAGGTGCACGATCTCGCCGTCGCGGGCGATCAGCGTGACGGCGCCCGGAAAGGTGCCGGCCTCGATCTCGCGCTCCATGACCTCGCCGATTCGCGCCAGGCGATCGGCCGAGAAGTCATCGGCCGCGTCGGCCGTGGCGGTCATGGGGGTGAAAGCAACGATCCCCGCAGCAAAAAATAGTGGGGCGAGTTGGAATTGTCCCATCAGATTCCTCCAAGTTTTGGTGTTTGGACCCGAGCGGTTCGGATCGAGAAGCAGTTTAAGGCGGGGATCCTGCACTGCAACCCTTGGGCGAGCCGAAAGCACCTTGACCCAGGCAGGCGAGCGGCCCGAGTCTCGGCCCGGCGCGGAGGATCCTGCATGCCCCATCCCGAGCTGAGCGTGGTCCCGGCAAGTTCCGTTTCGTTCGCCGAGCTGCAGGCCGTCTTCGGCAAGCGCGGCGATGCGGCGCGCTGCCAGTGCCAGTGGTTCCGGGTGCTGGCCGCCGACTGGCGCCTGATGACGATCGAGGAGCGCGCCGAGCGGCTGCGGGCGCAGACGGGCTGCGGCGAGCCGGGGGCGCGGGAGACGAGCGGGCTGGTGGCACGGCTGGGCGAGGAGCCGGTCGGATGGTGCGCGGTGGCGCCGCGGCGCGAGCACGCGCGGCTGAAGGTCATGCCGGTGCCCTGGGCGGGGCGCCACGAGGATCGCGAGGATCCGGGCGTCTGGGCGGTGACCTGTTTCGTCACCCGTGCGGGGTATCGCAGGCAGGGGGTCAGCCGGGCGCTGGCCGCGGCGGCGGTGGGGTTCGCGCAGGCGCGCGGCGCGCGGGCGCTCGAGGGCTATCCGATGGTGCCCAAGCCCGGGCAGGAGGTCACCTGGGGGCAGATGTTCGTCGGCGCGCGCAGCGCCTTCGCGGCGGCGGGGTTCCGGGAAGTGACCCGGCCGTTTCCGCGGCGGGTGGTGATGCGGATCGACTTCGACCGCCCCCCGGCTTGACCGCCCTCGCCCGCCGCGCCTATGTCGCGCCGCGAAGCATCAGGAGGCGGGCATGGGGTTCAAGACCGGGATCGTGGGATTGCCGAACGTCGGCAAGTCGACGCTCTTCAACGCGCTGACCCGGACGGCGGCGGCGCAGGCGGCGAATTTTCCCTTCTGCACCATCGAGCCGAACGTGGGCGAGGTGAACGTGCCCGACCCGCGGCTCGAGATCATCGCGCGGATCGGGAAGTCGGCGAAGACGGTGCCGAGCCGGATGACCTTCGTGGATATCGCCGGGCTGGTGCGCGGTGCCTCGAAAGGCGAGGGGCTGGGGAACCAGTTCCTGGCCAATATCCGCGAATGTGACGCGATCGCGCATGTGCTGCGCTGCTTCGACGGGGGCGACGTCACCCATGTCGAGGGGCGGGTCGATCCGGTGGCGGATGCCGAGACGGTCGAGACCGAGCTGATGCTCGCGGATCTCGAGAGCGTCGAGCGCCGGCTCGCGGGGCTGCAGCGCAAGCTGAAGGGCGGGGATCGCGAGGCCGAGGTTCAGGCGCGGCTGCTGGCGGCTGCGCGCGAGGCGCTGGCGGCGGGCAAGCCCGCACGCACCGTTGCCGTGCCGGCGGAGGAGGCGCGGGCCTGGCGGCTGCTCCAGCTCCTGACCGCCAAGCCGGTGCTCTACGTCTGCAACGTCGACGAGGGCTCGGCGGCGACGGGGAACGCCCATTCCGAGGCGGTGGCGGCGATGGCCGCGCGCGAGGGGGCGGGTGCCGTGGTGATCTCGGCCGCGATCGAGGAGGAGATTGCCCAGCTCGACGATGCGGAGCGGGCGGAGTTCCTGGCGGATCTGGGGCTCGAGGAAGCCGGACTCGACCGGCTGGTGCGGGCGGGGCATTCGCTCCTGGGCCTGCAGACCTATTTCACCGTGGGCCCGAAGGAGGCGCGGGCCTGGACGGTGCAGGTGGGCGCGACGGCGCCGGAGGCGGCGGGCGTGATCCACGGCGATTTCGAGCGCGCCTTCATCCGGGCGGAGACGGTCGCCTACGACGACTTCGTGGCGCTCGGCGGCGAGGGGCCGGCGCGCGAGGCGGGCAAGCTGCGGGCCGAGGGCAAGACCTACCGGGTGCAGGACGGGGACGTCATGCACTTCCTGACCGGGGCGTGATGCGCCCGTCCCAAGTTGGGACGGGATCTATCTAGCGGAAAAAACACGATAAATTCTGAGACCGTTCGAATGCGGCCGGGGCCCCTGCCCCGCCGCTATTCGACGATGAAGCTTCCCGCCAGCTCGCGGGGCGGGTCCACCGTGTCGTCGAGCAGCGTGAAGGGATAGGCCCCCCGCCGCATCGGGTGGAAGCTGAAGCGTATGGTGTGGTCGAGCCCCTCGCATTCGATCATGCGGAACGTCATACCCTGGAGATGAACGTTGATCTCGGGGACCGTCAGATAGCCCCCCTGCGTGTCGCTGATGCTGAGGATGCGGACATGCGCATTCTCGAGCAGCTCCGGCGCCCAGAATGCGATCCCGGCCTCGTTCTGCGTCGTGGCGACAGGGCAGACGAGGTTGAAGCGGTAGTAGCCGCCCCAGGCCAGGCGGAACTCGTCCTGCGACAGGGCCAGCGCGCCGTCGGCGCCGGGCGTGACCTCGAGGATGATGTCCTCGGGGGCGCCGCTGCCGACGCTGCCCGACCCCTGCTGCGCCGAGGCGCCGATTGGCAGTGCGAGCACGGCAAGCGTGCCCGCGAGAACAGTGGCGAGCCTGATCATGGACGGTTTCCTCCGATGGTCTGTGGTTTTTCGCAAGCCTAGGACAGGCGTGCGCGATCCGTCGCCCAATGGCTGCAATCGCGATTGCCTATCGGGGACGCCTCCCTTGCGCTTCGCGCGCCGCTGATCGACAGTTCCGCCAGACTGGCGGGAGGACCGACATGAAGACGATCAAGGGGCCGGGGCTGTTCCTCGCGCAGTTCGCGGGCGATACGGCGCCGTTCAACTCCCTGGACGGGATCACGAAATGGGCGGCGGACTGCGGCTATGTCGCGGTGCAGGTGCCGAGTTGGGACGGGCGGTTCATGGACCTCGCCCGCGCCGCGTCCTCACAGGATTATTGCGACGAGCTGAAGGGCGTGGCCGAGGCCAATGGCGTGCAGCTGGTCGAGCTGTCCACGCATCTGCAGGGGCAGCTGGTCGCGGTGAACCCCGCATATGACGCGGGCTTCGACGGGTTCGCGGCGCCCGAGGTGCGCGGCAATCCGGCCGCGCGGC
>CAZESN010000026.1:17082-19428 GCA_964514775.1 uncultured Rhodovulum sp. | reverse complement strand
GGAAGCGGACGGCCTCCGGGCTCACGCCCTCCAGCCGTGGACCGGGGCGAGGCAGGGCCTCGCCTGATCCGGTCCCGGGCAATCGGACGAGCCAGTGCGTCCCGCCGCGGCCTATCCGACCGCAACCCCGCTGAAGAACCCACCGAAATAGCCGGCATAGAGCTCCGGCCGCTCGAGGTTCATCGAATGGCCGATATGGGGCACCTTCACCAGCCGGCAGGCGGGCATCTCTGCCGCCATCCGCTTCACGTCCGCCGCCGGGATCCAGCCGTCGAGCTCGCCCCAGAGCACCAGATGCTCGTGCGTGAGCTCGCTCATTCGCGCGGCGAGCTCGCCCGATTCGTATTCCTGCGTCAGATTGTGGGGCGTGCCGAACCAGATGCCCTCCGAAACCGCGAAGGTCTGGTCGACGATCCGGTCGTAGAACTTCCGGAGCTCGCCCACCCCCTCGCGGAACCGCGGGATCCCCCCGGGCACCAGGCTTTCGGCGAGAAAGAGCGAGGCGGCGGCGGTGGCCATCACCGCATGGGTGACGTCGCGGCTCGCCTGCATCGCCTTGAAGACATTGATCCCGGCTTCGTCGAAGCGTAGGCCGAGCGGGGTCACCGGATCGAGCGCGAGGCAGCGCCCGAACCGGTCGGGCTCGGCAAGCTGCATTCGCGCCGCGATGATCCCGCCGGTGGAATGGGTGGCGAGGTGGCAGTGCCCGATCCCGAGCGCGTCGAGGGCGGCGCGCATGTCCGCCGCGTGCTGGCTCATCGAGTAGTTGGCGAAATCCGCCTCCGGGGCGGGCTTGTCGCTGTCGCCGCATCCGCGCCAGTCGATGCCGATCACCCGCAGGTCCTGCGGGAACCAGCGCGCCGAGAGCTCGATCCAGTCCTTGCTGGCGAGATTGCCGTGGATGAAGAGGACGGGGATGGGGCCGTCGCCCCATTCCCGCCAGGCGAGGCTGACCCCCTCTGCGACCTTGACGCGGCCGCTCTTCACTTCGAGAACCCCGCCGGCCGATCCGCCCCGGCACCGCCGCCGCTCGATCCCGGCAGGACGATCTCGACCAGTGCCGTGTTGTCGACGAAGGACTTCACCTGGTCGTGGAGCACGTTCGGCGCCTTGAAGACGGCGTAATGGGCGGTGGGATCGCTGAAGCTCAGGAACCCAGCGCCGGGCACCGCCTGCGCGGCTGCGACGGCGTTGTCGACGATCAGCCAGTTGTCGTTCTCGATATGGACCACCAGCGTGCGCGCCGTGATCCGCTCGAGATGCTCGTTGATGTTGTAGTCCCAGCCGCCGGCGTTGCGGTACCAGTAGTCGTTGGGATCCTCGCGCACCGTCCGCGCGATCCAGGCGGCGTTCTGCTCGCCCTCGGGTTCCCAGAAGAACACCTCGCGCTGCACCGCGTCCCAGGGCTGGGCGGAGCGGAACTGGAAGTCGAAGCCGGTGAGCTGGAGGACCGACCACAGGAACTGGAGCCCCTCCTTCGGGTGCTCCGCCTTCGGCAGGTCGTAGAAGTTGCCGCCGGTCTCCTGCCAGAGCGGGTCGCTCTCGATCGCGGCCTGCGCCAGCCGGAAGGTCCACTGGCCGATCGGGTCGGCGCCGTCCGAGGCGGTGGTGCCGCCGATCGGCAGGATCGCGTCCACATAGCCCGAGGGCGAATACATCGCCCCCCAGACCCAGCTCTGGGTCGCGCCCATCGAGGTGCCGGTGGCGAGATGGACGTTGGCGACGTTCAGGTGATCGCGCAGGAGCTGGTAGTTCGCCTGCACGATGTCGAAGTAGCTGTACTGCGGGAAGTTCTGCCCCAACCCCTCGGAGGGCTTCGAGGCGCCCCAGAGGCCGATCGCGTCAAGGAAGACGACATAGTACTTGTCGGTGTCGATCACGAGGCCCGGACCCACGACCGGCCCGGCCGAGAGACCGTTGCCGTCCTCCTGCGGGGCCCAGAACTGGTACATGAAGGTCGCGTCGCCCGAATAGTGCGGGCTGATGACCACGGCGTTGATGATCTCGCCGGCCTCGTTGCGCACTGGCGTGCCCATGTCGATATAGGCGGTGGTGAGTGGCCCGAAGCCGAGGCTCTCGAGCGTGGTGCCACCCTCCGCGCCGCCCCGCCAGGTCTCGGGGTCGGCCGTCAGGTCATATTCGCCCCCGATGCGGAAGTCGGGGATCGAGTAGTATTTCTTCAGCGCCGCATGGGCCTCGACCCCCACATTCGGTGTGAAGGTGTCGATCGGCGGGGTGCCGGCGCTCGAGGAAAGCTCCTGGCCCCAGGCGGAGCCGGCGAGAGCCGCGACCGAGACGGCGGCAAGCAAGGTCTTCATGCTCATTGGTCCCACTCCCTGGCGCGTC
>CAZESN010000026.1:0-17072 GCA_964514775.1 uncultured Rhodovulum sp. | reverse complement strand
CCGGTCGCCCCCGGAGGAGCCTCCGCCGGCCACGGACGGCCCGTTGACCAGCGTGTCGATCACTGCCGCCGACATGGCGTCGACCCGGCCGGTGCGGATGAAGTCCACCGTGTCGCGGGCGAATTCGACCGGCACGTCGGTGTGGATGAAATGGGCGACGCCGGGGTAGAGCTTGGTCTCCACGTCGCGCCCGGCCGCCGACATCCTGCGCAGGAACGGCAGGATCGCGTCATTGGCCATGTCGTCGAGCCCGTTGAAGGCGGTGGTCGGGATGAAGGGCTCGTCGGCGCCATAGGCGAGGAAGATCGGCGCCTCGATCTGCGGCAGGCGGTTGTAGAGATTGTCCGGGTTCCCTGCGACGTTCTCCGACGCCATGGTGAAGGTGTCGTAGTGGAAGAGCGTGATCCACTGCTCGAATTCGGCCGGGTTGCCGGTGATCATCGCGATGCGCTGGTTGGTATGGAGCTGGGCGAACTCGGTGTCGTTCTTGAAATAACCGAACGGGCTCGGCGAGGTGGCGCCGGTCTCGGGATCGCGGGCGACGAAGTGGAAGAAGTCGCGCACCCACTGCTCGGAACGGTTGCGCTCGTTCTCGACCAGATTGAGCGGCGCCCAGGTCTCTTCCCAGAGCGCGAAGTCATGCCCCATCGCCGTGTCGAAAAGATAGAGCGGGCCGGTGCCGAAATCGATGCTCTCGGGGTATTCCTCGAGCCCGGCCGTGCCCATCAGGATCACCCCGGCCACGGCCTCTGGATAGTCGAGCGCATAGCCCATCACGAACTGGCCGCCCATCGAATGGCCGAGGTAATAGGCATCCTCGACGCCGAGCTGGTTGACCACGAGCTCGTGGGTCACCTCGCGCATGTCGGTGAAGGTGCGGGCGAAGGACTTGTCGAGGTTGCCGGGGCCGGACATGCCGTAATGGGGCATGTCGGGGACGATGACCCGCAGGCCCTGCTCGACCGCGTGCCGGATCAGATAGCCGTAATGGGCGCCGAAGGCCCCCTTGCCGTGGACGATCACCAGCGTCTCGGGGTTCTCGATCCCCTCGCAGACCACGTCCATGTAGCCGATCTCCCACTCGACCCCGCGGCCGTCGGAGGCCTTCGCGAACTGGACGGGGAAGGGTGAGACCATGTTGTCGAACCAGAACGAGGTCTGGGGATCGGGGTTCATGTTGACCGAGGGCGAGGTATAGCCCGGGGCGTCGCAGACCTTGCCGGGCTCGTCGGTGATCCCGGTCTCGCTGAGGAAGCTCTCGACCACCGGGTGGTCGGCCAGGCGGTTGAGCGAGCTGAAGGTCGCGTAATGGGCGATCGGGCTCGATTCGGTGACGATCTCGGCGCCCTGGATCAGCTCGGCGGATTCGCGGGCGCGGTCGACCGTCAGCCAGTTGTCGTTCTCGATATGGACGATGAGCGTGCGCGGCTCATATCCGTCGAGCAGGCCGTTGATGTTGTGGGTCTCGCCCACCTCGACCCGGTACTTGAGGTCGACGGCGTCGAACATCCCGCCGAGCCCGGCCACCGCGTCGCCGAAGCCCTCCTCGGGCGGGTCCCAGGCGAAGACGCTGCCCTTCGTCGCCTCCCAGCCGAGCGACTGGCGATGGGCGAGGTCATAGCCGGTGAGCGACAGCATCGACCAGTGGAAGGCCGGCCCCTGGAGCGGGTGCTCCTCCTTCGGCAGGTGATAGTAGTCGCCGCCGGTCTCGCGCCAGACCGGATCGGATTCGAGCGCCGCCTTGGCGAGCTGGAAGGTCCAGGCCGCGATCGGCGCGCCGCCGTCGGTCGCCGTGGCACCGCCCACCGGCAGCACCGCGTCGACGAAGTCGGGATGCATCAGCCCCCACATATAGGACTGGGTCGCGCCCATCGAGACGCCGGTGGCAAGCACCACATGGCCGACGTTCAGATGGTCGGTCAGCAGCCGGTAGTTCGCCTGCACCATGTCGTAATAGGTGTAGTTCGGAAACTGGAGCCCGAGCCCGTCCGACGGCTTCGACGCCCCCCAGAGCCCGAGCGCATCGACGAAGATCACGTAGAACCGGTCGGTGTCGAACATCCGACCCGGCCCGACCAGCGGCCCGCCCGAGAAGGCGTTGCCGCCCTCACCCTCGAACCAGTTGAAATACATGCTCGACGCATCGCCCGAATAGAAGCTCGAGATCACGATCGCATTGTCGATCCTGCCGTCCGCGCCGGTGCGCGGGGTGCCGACCGCGATATAGGAGGTCTCGAGCGGCCCCGCACCGAGGCTCTCGAGCGTGACCCCGCCGGCCCCGCCCTGTTCCCATGCCGCGCGATCGGCGAGGTCGTAGGTGCCGCCGATGCGGAAGTCGGGAATGGTGACGGTCCGCTTCAGCGCGTCGAGCGCGGGAACCGCCGTCCGGCCGGAGATCGCGGCCTCCTGCGCCATCGCCTCAATGGCGGGCAGGGGGGCGAACACGACGACCCCCGTCGCCAGCGACGCTATCAGTCTAAGCATCATTTCCTCCCTTGCCCTGCGTGCCGGAGCCGCATGCAAATGTCTGGGGCGAGAATGTCCGGCCGTCGTCCGGCCGGTCCATGATGTGAATCAAGAGCGCGGCGCGCGCTCGGCCTCGGTCTCGGACGGCGCGCCGCCGATCAGCACGAACTCGCCGGTCGGGCCGGAGAGGACGCCGGCCGAAGGTGCGTCGAGCTCGTTGTCCTGCACGATCGGTCCGCCCGGGGTCACCCCCGAGCAGCCGGCCAGAACGACGAGGGCGAGAAGTGTCGCGCGGGCCATCAGAACCGCACCCTCGCGCCCATCTGGAGCACCGTGAGGTCGTTGGTGTCGATTTCGGGCGAATCGAGCTCGACGTTGTGCAGGCTCATGTAGGCGGTCGCGCCGAAGCGGTCGAAGTGCTGCACCACGCCACCGCCGTACATCCGCGCGTCCTCGTTCTTGAGAGCGAACTCGTCGTAGTTGAAGTAGCTCAGCCCGAAGGACGTGTCACCCCAGTCGACGAGCCGCGTCCGGTAGCCGACCGAGCCGTAGAGGAAGAGCGGTTCGTTCTCGTAGTCGTCATACTCGCGCTTGGCGGCGGAGGCCGAGAAGTTCAGGCCCGTCCACCAGGCATCCGGACCGCCGTTGAAGAGGATGGCCGCCGAGCCGCCATAGCCGGTGTAGTCGCCCCAGGCGCCGACCGTGGTGTCGTCGTAATAGGCCACCGCCGCCCGGAACGAGGCCCAGTCGGTCGAGCCGTTGTAGCGCAGCGCTGCGTCCCAGAAGCCGTTGCCCGCCGAGCCCGAGAGCTGGAAGCCCTCGAGCACCGGGCTGTCGTAGCGGATGCGGTCGCGCCGGCTGAGGCCGTCGAGGCTGTCGGCCACCGAGAACACGTTGACGATCGAGATATCGCTCGGTGTCGAGCTCAGGATGTTGGGCAGCGCCTCGCTGCCGGCCGGGCGCCTAGCGTAGCCGCCGGTGCGCGGGTCGGTGAAGAGCATGCCGCCGAAGGCGAAGTGCTGCGAGGCCCAGGTGGCGTCGAAGGCGCCGCCCATGTTGATCTCGGTGGTGTTGTCGGAGGCGGTCCAGCCGTGGCCGAGCCAGACCGTGCCGAGCCCGTCGTTGGCAAAGCCGACCTCGATATGACGGCGACGGATGTCCTGGTCGGGGACCTTGTTCGACAGAGGCGAGAACACCGCGCCGTTGGGGTTCATCTGGCTGACGCCCAGCGTCGAGTTCGACAGGAACTCGAACTCGAAATTGGCCATGGCATAGGTGCCGCCCATGGCCGGGCTTATGCCGCTGAAGCGCATGCGGGTCGAGGCGTTCTCGTTGCCGACGAAGAAGACGTCGTTCGATTCCCCGTCGTCGGTCATGTTGATCGCGGGGTTGATCCAGCCCGTCATGGTCAGGCGGAACGTATCGGTGCCGGTGGCGATCGGCGCCGAGTTCCGGCCCTCGGGGATCGGCGGATAGAAGGGCTGGCCCACCGGCCCGGGGCGCGGGGGCTCGCGCACGAGCTCGGCCGCGACCGGGGCGGAGGCCACCTGAACGGGCGCCGCGGCAGGCGCCGGCCGGGCCGCGACCTGCGCCGCCTGTGCCTGCTGGGCGGCCCGCAGGTCGCGAACCTCCTCGGTCAGGCGCATGATCTCGCGCTCCAGCGCCGCCAGACGGTCCTCGTCCTGCGCCAGGGCGGCCCCCGGAAGGGCCCCCGCCGCGGCCAAAGCCACCACCGCGGTCGCACGAAGCAACCCCGCACGCACGCGCGCCGGTCCTCTTGAGATCATGAGTTCCCCCACTGTCGCGGCCGGTTTTCCGGGCCGCGGGTTTTCTTGCTGCATGTCACGAGAATGATCGTGTAGACTCAAATTGGATGTGGCTTTTGAGTCTGTCAACGCTCGAATATTTGTCACAACAGCTTGAAATACTATTCACAAGCGCGGCCGCTTCGGGCGCCGTGGTGCTGGGGGAGGTCGCGTGCCTGAAGCTGCAATCGGCGAGCATCGCATCCGGTTCGAGGTCGACGGAGACCCCGGCGCGCCGGTGCTCGCCTTCGTCAACGGACTGACCCAGTACTCGGATCTCTGGGGGGCCTATGCGGCGCATTTCTCCGCCGCCGGCTACCGGGTGCTGCGCTTCGACATGCTCGGACAGGGCCGGTCCTCGAAGCCGGCGCTTGGCGTCCGCTTCGAGGACCACTGGCGCACGCTCGACGCGATCCTCGACCATCTCGGCGTGGCCGAGGCCCATGTTGCCGGCATTTCCTACGGCGGCACCGTCGCGGTCCAGTTCGCCTGCGAACGACCCGAGCGCTGCACCAGCCTCACGGCGATGAGCTGCTTCGCCGAGATGCCGCCGCAGCTCTACATGATGGGCTGCGGGCTCTACGAGGCGCTGGTCGAGGCCGGCCTGCCGTCGCTCCAGCGCTGGCTGATGCCGATGAACATGAGCGACGACTGGCTCACCGCGAACGGCGCGGCGCTGCCCGAGATGATGCGCAGGGGCTATGCGATCAACGACCTCTTCGCGCTCCAGAATCTGATGGAGTCCGTGAAGGATTTTCAGCCCATCACCGGCCTGCTCGACCGCATCACCTGCCCGGCGATGATCCTGAACGGCGAGCACGACTTCTTCACGCCGCGCAAGTGCCACGAGGTGCTGCGCCAGGGCATCGCGCGCTCGCGGCTGGTGATCGTCCAGCACGCCTACCACGCCTATACGCTCGAGCACCCGGCGGTGACGATGCGACTGATCGGGGCCTTCCTCGACCACGTCCGGGCCGGCGACTGGCCGGGTGACCAGAGCGTCTGGGTGGCCGCCGACGATCCCGCCGCGCCCAAGCCCTGGTTCCCCTGTCCGGGGGACCACCTGCGCGCCGTCCCGCTCCCCGGACCCGCCGCCACGCCTGCGCCGGCACCCCGGCGTGCCACCAGATCCCGGAGGGTGCCGCATGCATCTTGACCAGTACGACCGCGTCCGTGCCCGCCTCGAGGCCGATGGCTTCACCCCCGAGATGGAGACCCGCATCGCGATCTTTCTCGCGGCGGCCAAGGCGATCAACCTGCCGTTCCTGACCATGGCCGGGGCGGCGCCGGCGACGGGCCTCGCCTGGCAGGCGCTCAACACCCAGCTCTTCCGCGAGACCGAGGCGCTGACCCTGCTCTTCCGGGTGACGCGCTGGTCGCTCGACCCGATGGTCTACATGCGCTCGGCCCAGGTGACCGCGCCGCTCTACCGCGAATGCGCCCGCGCCGGCCTGCGCGGCTGGCCGCCGACCGGCGAGGGGGCGAGCCTCGACGCGCTGGCACTCGGGCATGCGCTGCTTTCGACGGTGCGCGTCAGCCCCGTCGTGCCCGCCCGCGATGCGGCGCATCCCTTCGCGGTGGCGCTCCTGCGCATCGAGCAGGAGAACGGCCGCCTGCTCCAGACCCAGATCCGCCTGCTGAAGGACGGCTTTCCCGAAACCCCGATCCCCGAGCGCGAGCGGGCCCTGGCGGCGCATGCCGCCACCGTCGAGGCGGCGTTCTCCGCCTTCCTCGAGTCGCTCTCCCGCGACTGAGGCTGCTGTTCCCGGCCTCGCCCGTGCCTGCCAGCCGGGCGCGGCACGGTTCAAATCATGCGGAGAAAGCGGCCCCTGCGGCGCCGGCGCACTCACGCGAAGCCGGCATCGCGGGGGGCGGTGACGTCGCGGCGCCCCGGATCCGGGGCGCCGGTCCGGCATCAGCCCTTCTTCAGGACCCGCCGCCCAAGCAGCTCGGCGATCTGCACCGCGTTAAGCGCCGCGCCCTTGCGCAGGTTGTCCGAGACGACCCACATGTTCAGCCCGTTCTCGACGGTCGCATCCTGGCGGATCCGGCTGATATAGGTCGCATATTCGCCCACGCAGTCGATCGGCGTGATGTAGCCGCCGGCCTCTCGCTTGTCGACGACGAGACAGCCGGGCGCCTCGCGCAGGATGTCGCGGGCTTCCTCCTCGTCGAGGAAGTCCTCGGTCTCGACGTTCACCGCCTCGGAATGGCCGACGAAGACCGGCACCCGGACGCAGGTCGCGGTGACCTTGATCGAGGGGTCCATGATCTTCTTCGTCTCCGCCACCATCTTCCACTCTTCCTTGGTGGTGCCGTCCTCCATGAAGACGTCGATATGCGGGATGACGTTGAAGGCGATCTGCTTGGGGTAGACCTTCGGCTCGACCTCCTGGCCGGGGACGTAGATGCCCTTGGTCTGGTTCCAGAGCTCGTCCATCGCGTCCTTGCCGGTGCCCGAGACCGACTGATAGGTCGAGACCACCACCCGCTTGATCCGCGCCCGGTCATGGATCGGCTTCAGCGCGACGACCATCTGCGCGGTCGAGCAGTTGGGGTTGGCGATGATGTTCTTGCGGGAATAGCCCTCGATCGCATCCGGATTCACCTCGGGGACGATCAGCGGCACGTCCGGGTCGTAGCGGTAGAGCGACGAATTGTCGATCACCACGCAGCCGGCCTTCGCGGCGACGGGTGCATACTGCTTCGTCGCCTCCGAGCCGATGGCGAAGAAGGCGATGTCCCAGCCGGTGAAGTCGAAGGTGTCGAGGTCGAGCGTCTTCAGGGTCCGGTCGCCGAACGAGCACTCGGTCCCCAGCGATTTCCGCGAGGCCAGCGCCACGATCTCGTCGACGGGAAATTCCCGCTCGGCGAGGATGTTCAGCATTTCCCGGCCCACGTTACCCGTGGCGCCGACGACGGCGACGCGATAGCCCATGATGATACCTCTGAGACAAGCGGCCCGCTTCTCGGGGTTTCCCGCGGGAATGTAAAGAGACCGCGGGCCGTCTCGCGGCCGGTCTGCCTAGTCGCAGAAGGGCAGCGACGCGCGTTCCGACTTGCAGGCATTGTCATCCGCGGCGCAGCCCACTTCCCGGTTCCAGCAGGTCCGTCGCCACTGTCCCGGGGTGGAGGCCCCGGACGTCCCGCCGCCATAAGTGTTGGCATAGCTGCTGCTCACGGCGCCGGTCACGGCCATCAGCCCTTCATACATGTCCTGGGACTGGTTCGTCTGATGGGTGCCCTGCATCGCGCTCAGGTAGGACTCCCGCATCGTGTCGATCCAGCGTGCCGCGGCATAGCTGTCCGGGGCGTTCTGCTGCCAGCCGCCCATTGAGGTATTCCCCCAGAAATAGGCGCCCGAGTCGTAGAACTTCCGTTCGCCCTCCCGCCAGCCGATCTGCCTGCCGCCAGCGGTGATCGGCGTGAGCGGGGTGCCGTATTGGTTGCAGAGCGTCTGGCCGCAGCCTTTGACCTCGATCCAGATTGTCGACCAGGGCGAGACGCGGCCGCCACGTTGCGCACTCGCCTCGACCGTGGCGACGCGGATCTGCCCGGGCGCCAGCCTGTGCCCGCCCGGATAGGCCGCGAGGCTGCGGACCGCGGAGGCTTCCATGCGCGGCAGGAGCTGGTTGTAGATGTGCCGCGCATCCGCGGCCTCGACGTTGAGGTAGTCCGGATCCTCGCAGGCGGTCAGTGCGATGGAGGTCAGCCCCGCAAGGCAGATAATTCGCAGCAGGCGTTTGAACATGAGTTTGCCTCCGGGCTGGACGATAGGGAGCTCTTCAGCCGACGCACAACGGATCGCGACGGGCGAGGAGCGGGGGTGCAATCCTGAACCTCTTCGCCTGGATTGGCGGATGCATGCCCGAACCGGGAGGGATCCATGCGAAGCCGGTACTGGCCCGCGGAGCCCCGCACGTTGGAGTGGCTATGTCCGGCTGCATTCGCGTTAGCAATTAACGGGTTAGGTCGGGTTCTATCCTGTCCAGGCTAACGCCTGGGAAATGGTGCGGAAAGGTGTTTCATGCTCCGGGAAGGCGATTGTGCCGCGGAACAGAGGAAAATTTTATCCTTTTGTCTTGAGTGCTTGCCGTGACAAAGCGCAGCTGTCCTGTGTACTGCACCCGCCTCAGCCGCGCCGGAACACCACCAGATCGGCCACCAGCACCTGCACAACCTCGTCCGCCTGGTTCAGCGTCTCGCAGCGCACCGTCACCCGCCCGCGGTCGGGCCTCGAGCGCGACGGGGCGATCTTCTCGATGACGCAGTCGACGCGCAACACGTCGCCGGGCCGGACCGGCCGCGGCCAGCGGATCTCGCCACCCGCGCCGATCACCCCGCCGGCGAAGCCCATCGCCTCGACGAGCAGCCGCATGGTGAAGGCGGCCGTATGCCAGCCGCTCGCCGCCAGCCCGCGAAAGAACGACGCCTCGGCGGCCGCCTCGTCGAGATGGAAGGGCTGGGGGTCGAACTCCGCGGCGAAGGCCTTGATCGCCTCCGCGGTGATCTCGCGCCCCGGCGCCGCGAACCGCTGGCCCTCGTGCAGATCCTCCAGATAGAGCGCCATCCCCTCGCCTCGCCGCTGCTTCCCCCGGACGATCCGCCAATCCGCCGGGCGCGTCAACGGCCCCGCCTTGCCCGGCCACCCGCCTTGCGCCGCTCCCGTCCCGGGCGTATCGCGGCCGGGGACCTTCCTCGCATTCCGGAGACGCGCCGTGGGGCAGCCTTCCTCGCAACGCCCGATGACGCCGCTCGAATGGGCGATGCTGGTCGTCCTGGCCGCCGTCTGGGGCGGGGCGTTCTTCTTCAATGCGCTCGCGCTCGGCGACCTGCCTGTGCTCACCGTCGTCGTCTCGCGGCTCGGGCTCGGCGCGCTCATCCTCTACTGCATCATGCGGCTGCGCGGCGGACGCCTGCCGGCGGACGCCCGGATTTGGGCGGCGTTCATCCTGATGGGCCTGATCAACAACGCCGTCCCCTTTACCATGATCGCCTGGGCGCAGACCCATATCTCCTCGGGCGTGGCCTCGATCCTCAACGCCTCGACCCCGCTCTTCACCGTCGTCATCGCCCACCACTTCACCACCGACGAGCGCGCCACGGCCGGCAAGCTCCTCGGCGTCGTCGTCGGCTTTGTCGGGGTGGCGGTGATGATCGGTGCCGATGCCTTCGGCATCGCGGTCGTCGCCCAGATCGCCTCGCTGTCGGCGGCGCTCTGCTATGCGGTGTGCGCCGTCTTCGGCCGGCGCATCGGCCGGATGGGCGTGGCACCGGTGACGGCGGCCACCGGCCAGCTGCTGGCCGCGAGCCTCCTGCTCATGCCGTTCATGCTCGCGATCGACCGGCCCTGGTCCGGGCCAGTGCCCTCCGCCACCGCGATCGGGGCGGTGGTCGCCGGCGCCACCTTCTCGACCGCGCTCGGCTATGTGCTCTACTACCGGATCCTCGCCAGCGCCGGGGCCACCAACCTCCAGCTCGTCACCTTCCTGATCCCGGTCTTTGCCTGCCTGCTCGGCATCCTCTTCCTCGGCGAGGTGCTGGCGGCGCGGCATGTCGCCGGGATGGCGGCGATCGGCATGGGGCTCGCGATGATCGACGGCCGCCCCTGGTCGGGCCTCAGGCGGCGGATCGTGGCGAGGCGCCAGGCCTGACCGCCGCGCCGGCTCACTTCAGCTGGCTGTCCTTCGAGCCCCGCCGGTTGATGCCGCCCCGCAGGTCGGGCCGCGTGTCGCGCGCGCTCTGGCAGTCGATGCAGAGCTTTACCCCCGGCAGCGCCTGCCGGCGCGCCTCGGGGATCGGCTCCTCGCATTCCGCGCAATGCGTCAGGCTCGCGCCGCTCGGCTGGCGGCGGGCCTGGAGCCGCTTCAGCTCGTCCGCGATCGAGGCCTCGATCTGGTCGTTCACCGCGCCGTCGCGCGTCCAGCCTCCCGCCATTCCCGCCCCTCCGGCCTAGAGCCCGCGGGACCGCCCCGCGAGCATCGCCTCGATCGTGGCAGGTAGCGCGCTGTAATGCAAAAGCTCGCGCGCGCCTTCGCCCCAGGCCTCGCCGCCCCCGGCCATGCCGTTGGTGAAGCGGATCACCTGCATCCCGGCCGCAAGCCCGGCGGCCACGCCCACCTCGCTGTCCTCGACGACGATGCAGGCCTCGGGCGCGACGCCCATCGCCCCGGCAGCGGTCAGGAAGAGCCGCGGGTCGGGCTTCCAGTGCCCGACCTCATAGGCGCTGAACACATTCGCGCCGAAGACGTCCGCAAGCCCGGTCACGTCGAGCGCATGGCCGATCTTGGCCAGCGGCGCGTTCGAGGCCACGCAGAGCGCATGGGGCAGGGCGTCGAGCGCCGCGTGCACCCCGGGATAGGCCCGGAGGTCGGTGGCGAACCGCGCCGCCGCCGCCGCACGGAACCGGGGCGTGAAGTCCTCGTCCAGCCGCACGCCGTAGCGGTCGGTGAAATCCTCGAGGATCCGCGCGAACTGCAACCCCCGATAGGCTGCCATGATCGCCGGCGGGTCGAGCGGCAGTTCGGGGATCATCTCCTTGAAGACCGTGGCGCTGACGATCTCGCTGTCGACGAGCGTGCCGTCGAGGTCGAAGATGACGCATGCCGCCTGCTCGGGCATCGGGGCCTCCCTGTCCGCAGTTTCGTCCGCCGTCTGCGGACCCTCGTGTCGCGGCTACCCCTGCCACACCGCTCCCCGGCTGGCCAGCCCGGGGCCGAGGTCTTGACGCGACCCCCGCGCGGCGCATCTCCTGCGGGCAGACCCCACGGAGACCCGCCCCAGATGACCAGTCTGTCCACCGACGTGCTCTTCCGCCCGTTCCGCCTGAAGTCGCTCGACCTGCCGAACAGGATCGTCATGGCCCCGATGACGCGCCGCTTCTCCCCCGATGGCGTCCCCGGCGCCAATGTCGCGGCCTACTACCGCCGCCGGGCCGAGGGCGGCGTCGGCCTCATCCTCTCCGAGGGCACGGTGATCGACCGCCCGGTGTCGCGCAACGACCCCGGCATCCCGTTCTTCCACGGCGCGGCGGCGCTCGGGGGCTGGCAGGCGGTCATCGACGGCGTCCATGCCGCCGGCGGCCGGATGGGTCCGCAGATCTGGCATACCGGCGCGCGCCGCGGGCCACCGGACTGGAACCCCGGCGGCCCGACCGAAAGCCCGTCGGGGCTGGTCGGGCCCGATGATCCCAACGGCGTCGCCATGACCGGAGAGGACATCGCCGATACCGTCGCGGCCTTCGCCCGCGCCGCCGCCGATGCGGCCCGGCTCGGCTTCGACGTGGTCGAGCTCCACGGCGCCCACGGCTATCTGATCGATTCGTTCTTCTCCCCGACCACCAACCTGCGCACGGACGGCTACGGCGGCGCCACGCTGCCCGAGCGCGCCCGCTTCGCCGCCGAGACCATCCGGGCGGTGCGCGCGGCCATCGGTCCCGACCTGCCTCTCATCCTGCGTGTCAGCCAGTGGAAGCCCTACGACTACGGCTTCAAGCTGGCGGCCGATCCCGATGCTCTTGCGGACTGGCTCCTGCCGCTCCGCGATGCCGGCGTCGACATGTTCCATGCCTCGCAGCGCCGGTTCTGGGAGCCCGAGTTCCCGGAGATCGACGGACCCGAGGGGCTGAACCTCGCGGGCTGGGTCAGGAAGGTGACAGGCGCGCCGACGATCTCGGTGGGCTCGGTAGGGCTCTCGGGCGAGTTCCTCGCCGCCTTTGCCGGCGAGAAATCCTCGCCAGTCGGCATCGAAGGCCTGATCCGGCGGATGGAGCGCGACGAGTTCGACCTGATCGCCGTGGGCCGCGCGATCCTCGGCGACCCGCTCTGGGTCTCCAAGGTGCGGGCAGGGGAGTTCGACAGGCTCCGGAGCTTCGACCCGGCCACGCTCGCCGAACTGGTCTAGCGGCGGCCGGGTCCGGCCCGGACAGGAGGAGCCCTGACAGGAGGGGATCGAGACATGACGGGAAAGACGACCGGCCCACCCGCAAGGGAGGCGGCCCCCCGCCTGCTCTCGGGCGGCAATCCCCAGATCCCCAAGGGCTACGGCGACGCGCCGGTGCAGGCCTATATCGCCGCGATGCCCGAGTGGAAGCGCGCGGTCGGGCAAAGGATCGACGCGCTCGTCTCGCGCACGGTCCCGGGCGTGCGGAAGGCGGTGAAATGGAACTCGCCGCTCTACGGGGTCGAGGGGCAGGGGTGGTTTCTCGGCCTCCACTGCTTCGCCAGATACGTGAAGGTGTCGTTCTTCCGCGGCGCCTCGCTCGACCCGGTGCCGCCGGGCGTGTCGAAACACGCCGAGGTGCGCTATCTCGACATCCGCGAGGACGGGTTCGACGAGGCGCAGTTCGCCGACTGGGTGCGGCAGGCGAGCGCGCTCCCCGGCGAGAAGATGTGAGCGCGGGCCGGCGTTGTGCCCGGACCGGCGCGGGTCTAGGGTCCGCGCCGCAACCCCAGGCGGTACGACCAAGGCAGGCGGCATGACGGTATTCTGGTTCATCGCGGCGATCGGCGTGCTCGCAAGTCTGGGCCTCGTCTTCGCGCCGATGCTGCGCGGCGCCGGTCGCGGCGAGCGCCGGGCGAGCTACGACATGCAGGTCTACCGCGACCAGCTGCGCGAGATCGACACCGATCGCCGGCGCGGCGTCCTCAGCGCCGACGAGGCCGAGGCGACCCGTGCCGAGATCGCCCGCCGGCTGATCGCCGCCGCCGACGCCGAGGCCGGCGAGGCGGGCAGCGCCGCCGCCCCGGCGCGGCTGTCGCGGATGGTGGCGGTGGCGCTCGTCCTCGGCGTCGCGCTGGCATCGCTCGCGCTCTATGCCCGCTTCGGCGTGCCGGGCTTTCCCGACCAGCCGCTGGCCCAGAGGCTCGCGGGCGGCGGCCTCGAGCGCGCCGCGCGCCCCTCTCAGGCCGAGGCCGAGGCAAGGGCCGAGGCGAGCGGCCTGCGCCCGCCGGTGGAGATCGACCCGCAGAGTGCCGGGATGGTCACCCAGCTCGAGGAGATCCTGCGCAGCCGGCCCGACGACCTCCAGGGCCACCGGCTGCTCGCGCGCAGCCTTGCCGCGGTGGGCCGCCTGCCGGAGGCGCGCGCGGCCCAGGCGCGGGTGGTCGAGCTGCTCGGCCCGGAGGTTCAGGCCGGGGACCTCGCCGATCACGCCGAGCTGATGATCTTCGCCGCCGCCGGCTATGTCTCGCCCGAGGCCGAGGCGGCGCTCGCCGCCGCGCTTGCGCGCGACCCCGACGAGCCCCGCACCCGCTACTACTCGGGCCTCGCCGCGCTCCAGGCCGGGCGGCCCGACATCACCTATCCGCTGTGGGCGCGGCTTCTCGACGAAGGTCCGGCGGACGCGCCCTGGATCCCGACGATCGCCGCCGAGATCGACGAGATCGGCCGCCTCGCCGGTGCGCCGCCGCGCGCACCCGCCGGCGGCCCGGTGCGCGGACCCGCGCCGGGCGACGTCGACGCCGCCGCCGAGATGACCGACGCCGAGCGCGCGGCGATGGTCGAGGGCATGGTGGCGGGCCTCGCCACGCGGCTCTCCGAAGAGGGCGGGCCGCCGCAGGACTGGGCCCAGCTCATCCGCGCGCTGATCGTGCTGGGGCGCATCGCCGAGGCGCAGGAGATCCGCGCCGAGGCGCAGGCCGCCTTCGCCGGCGATGCCGCGGCGCTGGCGCTGATCGAGGCCGCCGCCGGGGGGCTGGCGCCGTGAGCGTGGTCGAGGAAGCCGGCGACTTCGCCGCGCGCCTCGCGCCGGGGGCCGCGCTGATCGGGCTCGACCTCGGGACGCGGACGATCGGGATCGCGGTCTCCGACACCGGGCGGCGGGTCGCCTCGCCGCTCGAGACCCTGAAGCGCACGAAGTTCGGCGCCGATGCCGCCGCGCTGCTCGCGCGCATCGCCGAG
Source organism: uncultured Rhodovulum sp. (assembly GCA_964514775.1). Classification (GTDB taxonomy): domain Bacteria; phylum Pseudomonadota; class Alphaproteobacteria; order Rhodobacterales; family Rhodobacteraceae; genus Amaricoccus. The sequence goes on along the minus strand of CAZESN010000026.1, from coordinate 2,901 downwards.
CGGCGGATCGGCGGGATGGTGCTCGGCCTGCCGCGCAACATGGACGGCAGCGAGGGACCGCGCTGCCAGTCGACCCGGGCCTTCGCGCGCAATCTCGCCGGGCTGACCGATCTGCCGATCACCTTCTGGGACGAGCGGCTCTCGACCGTGGCCGCCGAACGCGCGCTCCTCGAGGCCGACACCTCGCGCCGGCGCCGGGCCGAGGTGATCGACCACGTGGCCGCCGCCTACATCCTCCAGGGCTTCCTCGACCGGCTGGCGTATCTGGAGCGGGCATGAGCGCCCTGATCGAGACCCCCTGCATCAGGGTCTGCATCCTCGACCCTGCCACGGGCATCTGCGCCGGCTGCCACCGGACCGGCGCCGAGATCGCCGCCTGGTCGACCATGACCCCCGAGGCGCGGCGCGCGGTGATGGCCGAGCTGCCGGGCCGCGCGCGCAGCCGCCCCGACGCGGCGAGGGGTTGAAGAATCCCCCGGTCCTGCCAGAGTTCCGTCGTGAGGATGACACGATCCGCGCGCCATAACGCACCCGCCAGAGACCCGGGCGCACACGACAGGGAAATCGGAGGTTCAACGGATGAAGAGACTGCTGGCTTCGGCTTCAGTTGCCTGCCTGACGGCCATGCCCGCCTTCGCGCAGGGCGTGGTGCATGTCTACAACTGGTCCGACTACATCGCCGACGACACGATCGCGAAGTTCGAGGCCGAGACCGGCCTGCGCGTGGTCTACGACGTCTATGATTCGAACGACACGCTCGAGGCGAAGCTGCTCGCCGGCAGCTCGGGCTACGACGTGGTCGTGCCGACCTCGAGCTATCTCAAGCGCCAGATCGCGGCCGGGGCCTACCAGCCGCTCGACCGCGCGAAGCTGCCCAATGCCGAGGGGCTCGACCCCGAGCGGCTGGCGGCCGTCGAGCCGCATGATCCGGGCAACGAGCATGCCGCCATCTACATGTGGGGCACCAACGGCCTTGGCTTCAACGTGGCGATGGTCGAGGAGCGGCTGGGACCGGACGCGCCGACCGACAGCTGGTCGCTCGTCTTCGACCCGGAGAACGCGGCCAAGCTCGCCGACTGCGGCATCAGCTTCCTGGATTCGTCGAGCGACATGATCCCGGTCGCGCTCAACTATCTCGGCTTCGAGCCGGGTTCGACCGACTCGGACGAGCTCGAGCAGGCCGCGGCGCTGCTGGAGGCCGTGCGGCCGCATGTGCGCTACTTCCATTCGTCGCAGTACATCTCCGACCTCGCCAACGGCGAGATCTGCGTGGCGATCGGCTGGTCGGGCGACGTGCTGATCGCCATGGACCGCGCCGAAGCCGCGGGGCAGGGCGTCGAGATCGGCTACGCGATCCCGGTCGAGGGCACGATCGAATGGTTCGACATGATGGCGATCCCGAAGGACGCGCCGAACCCCGACGGCGCCCATGCCTTCATCAACTTCATCCTCCAGCCCGAGATCATCGCCGACATCACCAACTACGTGTTCTATCCGAACGCGGTGCCGGCCTCGCTGGAGTTCGTCGATCCCGAGATCGCCGGGGACGAGACCATCTACCCGCCCGAGGAGGTGCTGGCCGAGCTCTTCGCCTCGCCCACCTATGATGCGCGCGGCGACCGGGCGCTGACCCGGATCTGGACCCGGGTGCGCACCGGCCAGTAGGCCCGCGCCACTCCGCGAACCCCCTTCCGGTTGCCGGGGCGGGGTTTGCGACATAGATCGGTCGGGACAGCCGCAGGAGCGCGCCCCATGATCCCGATCTCCCTTCTCGACCTCTCGCCGGTGGGCGAGGGGTCCACCGCCGCCCGGTCCCTCGCCAACACGCTCGATCTCGCGCGCCACGCGGAGCGCCTGGGCTACAGGCGCTACTGGCTCGCCGAGCATCACAACATGCCGGGCATCGCCTCGGCCGCGACGGCGGTGGTGATCGGCGCCGTGGCCGGCGCCACCTCGACGATCCGGGTGGGGGCCGGGGGCATCATGCTCCCCAACCACGCGCCGCTGATGGTCGCCGAGGCGTTCGGCACGCTGGCGACGCTCTACCCCGGCCGCATCGACCTCGGGCTCGGGCGCGCGCCGGGCGCCGACATGCCGACCGCGCGGGCGCTGCGGCGCAACCTCGGGGGCACCGACAACTTCCCCCAGGACGTGCTTGAGCTCATCGCCTATCTCGGCGACCCCGAGCCCGGCCAGGTGGTGCGCGCCTTCCCCGGGCAGGGCACGCATGTGCCGGTCTGGATCCTCGGCTCGAGCCTCTACGGCGCCCAGCTCGCCGCCCATCTCGGCCTGCCCTACGCGTTTGCCTCGCATTTCGCCCCGGCGGCGGTGACCGAGGCCTTCGCCGCCTACCGGGCGAACTTCCGGCCCTCGGCCCATCTCGACCGCCCGCATGTGATGCTTGCCGTCAACATGTTCGCCGCCGATACCGACGCGGAGGGGCGCCGGCTTATGAGCTCGATGCAGCTCACCTTCGCCCGGCTGCGCATGGGCCAGCCCGGCCTGCTGCCCGCACCGGTCGACGACATCGCCCGGGCGCTCGACCCCGGCACGCTCGCCTCCGTCAACGAGGCGCTGCGCTACACCGCCGCCGGATCGCCGGAAACGGTGCGCCAGGCGCTGGCCGGCTTCATCAGCCGCCATGCGCCGGACGAGCTGATCCTCACCGGCCACATCCACGACCATGCCGCGCGGCTGCGCTCCTTCGAGATCGCGGCGGAGGTGATGGCCGGATAGGCGCCGGGCCCGGTCCTGACCCGGCTGCGGGTCGGGACCGCCGGGCCGAGCATGCGCCCACCCCGCGCGGGGCGGTCAAGCAGGCGGCGGGATCAAACGGATTGTCTGGGGACTGGTCGGAGTGAGAGGATTCGAACCTCCGACCCCCTGCTCCCGAAGCAGGTG
>CAZESN010000025.1:0-19631 GCA_964514775.1 uncultured Rhodovulum sp. | reverse complement strand
CCCTGCCGCGCCGGCGCGAGCAGCGCCGCCGGATCCTCGGGCAGGTTGCCGGGATAGAGCGCGACCTCGGCGCCGGTGTCCGCCGAGCGGCCGCGCACGATGTCGATCGCACGGCCGTCGCGGGTCACGGTCTGCTCGACCGTGGCGCGCAGGCTGGCGATGGAGAGGGCGCGGGTGGCCGCCCCCCGGAACTGCGCGCGCGCACGGGCGTCCGCGACCAGCGCCTCGGTGATCGCGGCCAGCCGCGGATGCTGGCTGTGGTGCAGGTGGTCGGCCTTGGTGGCGGCGAAGAGGATCCGGTCGATGCGGCGCCCGAGGATCGGCGCGAGCCAGGAGCTGCGCCCCGGGCGGAAGCAGGCGAGGATCTCGGCCATGGCCGCGCGCAGGTCCTCGACCGCGCGGGGGCCGTCGTGGATGGCGCCGAGCGCGTCCACGAGCACCACCTGCCGGTCGAGCCGGGCGAAGTGGTTGCGGAAGAACGGGTCGACCACCACGCGCTTGTAGGCCTCGAACCGCCGCTCGAACGCGCGCCAGAGCGAGCCGGAGGGCGTGCGCTCGGTTCGCGGCAGCGGCGAGAAGGTGAGCGCGGGCGAGCCCTCGAGATCGCCCGGCATCAGGAACCGCCCCGGCGCCATCGAGGAGAAGCCGGCGATGCGGCAGGCCGAGAGATAGCCGGTGAAGGAGGCGGCGAGCCCGCGGGCCGTCGTCTCGTCGAGGGGGGCGCTAGCGTCCACCGCGTCGAGCGCCGCGAGCCATGGCCCGGCATGGGTCTCCCTCCCCGGCGAGCGGGCGGTGGCCATTGCGGCCTCGGACCATTCGGAGAAGGTCATGTCCATCAGCGGCAGGTCGAGCAGCCATTCGCCGGGATAGTCGACGATGTCGAGATGCACGGTCCGCGTGCCGGTCAGCCCGGTCAGCAGGCCGGTCGGCATGACCCTGAGCGACAGGCGCAGGGTCGAGATCGAGCGCGTCCCCTCGGGCCAGCGCGGCTCGGGGCCGGTGAGGGCGGCGAGATGGTCCTCGAAGGCAAAGCGCGGGATGGCATGGTCGGGCTGGGGCTGGAGATAGGCGGCCTGGATCCGTCCCTCGGCCTCGGCGCGGAGCTGCGGCATCCGGCCCCGGTCGAGCAGGTTCGCGACCAGCGAGGTGATGAACACGGTCTTGCCCGCCCGGCTGAGACCGGTGACGCCGAGCCGCAGCACCGGATCGAACAGCGTCGAGCCCAGATCCTCGACCGCATCCTCGATGCGGCGGCTCAGCCGGCCGGTCAGGCGGTAGAGGTCCACGGGCGCTCCCTCGCATCGGTCCGTCCCTGTGACGTAGTGGCTTTGGCTTGCCGTCGCAACGGGGCCGCGCTAGGGGGCGCCATGCCCCGCTATGCGCTGAAGATCGAATACGACGGCCGGCCGTTCTCGGGATGGCAGTGGCAGGCCGCGCTCCCGAGCGTTCAGGCCGCCGTCGAGGCCGCGCTTTCGCGGCTCGATACCGGCAAGGCCGCGTCGGTCGCGGCGGCCGGGCGGACCGACGCGGGCGTGCATGCGACGGGCCAGGTCGTGCACACCGAGCTTGCCCGCGACTGGGAGCCGTTCCGGCTGATGGAGGCGCTGAACGCGCATCTGAGGCCCGATCCGGTGGCGGTGGTCGCCGGCGCGCGCGTGTCGCCGGAGTTCCACGCGCGCTTCGACGCGGTTGAGCGGCAGTACCTCTTCCGCCTCGTCTCGCGCCGGGCGCCGCTCGTCCACGACCGCGGCCTCGCCTGGCAGGTCCGCAACTCGCTCGATGTCGGGGCGATGCGCGCAGGCGCGGCGCATCTGATCGGCCGGCACGACTTCACCACCTTCCGCTCGTCGATCTGCCAGGCGAAGAGCCCGGTGCGCACGCTCGATGCGCTGGAGATCGAGGAGCTGCCCTATCCGGGCGGGCGCGAGCTGCGGTTCCACCTGCGGGCGCGGTCGTTCCTGCACCACCAGGTGCGCAGCTTCGTCGGCACGCTCGAGCGGGTCGGCGCCGGGGCGTGGGCGCCCGGGCGAGTGGCCGAGGTGCTGGCCGCGCGGGACCGCGCGCGCTGCGGTCCCGTCTGCCCGCCGGACGGGCTCTACCTCACGGCGGTGCGCTATCCCGAAGACCCGTTCGCCTAGGCGGACGCCAGCAAGGATGCGAGCTCGGCCTCGAAGGTGGCGCGCGTCGTGACCGGCGCGGCGAGCCAGAGCCGGGCGGAGGCGTCGGCGCTGTTGAGGTCCACACCCTCGGGATCGACCGAGCTCACCCGCCAGCGGACGCCATCCCGGGCCCCGGCCGCGCGGGCGAGGGCCTCGGCCATCCCCCGCTCGTTGAGGGACGCCACCAGTGCGGGGGCGGCGGCCATCAGCTCGCCGGCGGCGCCGAGGTCGGTGAGCAGGTCCTGCGGGGTCATGGCATTGGCGTTCTGGGAGGGGCCGCCGTTGAGCTGGATCGCCTCGACGCGGATGCGGTAGAGCAGCGTGTCGGGCAGGGAGAGGTAGAGCTTGGACTTGGGGAAGCGCTCGCGGTAGCGGTCCTTGAGCGGCTCGACATCCTCCCCCTGCGCCCGCTCGGCGCGACCGCTGACGGTCAGGCGGGGCGTGGTCATCACATCGGTGCCGTAGTCGGCCACGGTCAGCGAGACCCGGGGGTCGGCCTCGATGTTGCGGGCGTGGATCGTGAGCCAGGCCGTGAAGATCACCGGCACGCCGTCGGGCTCGACGATCAGGTTGGTCACGGTGCTGTAGGGAAAGCCGCTCGGATCGAGGGTGGCGAGGGTGGTCACCCGCGTGGTGCGCAGGAGCGTGCGCGCGACCCGGATCGCATCCATGGGCCGCGCGGCGGCAAGATTGATCTCGAGCCCGCGGGGGGTGATGGCGTTCATGGCGGGGATCCCTTGGCTTGACCGTCCGCGGACAGGTCGGTTGCTGGAGGCGGGTGTCCGGACCCGGACATCCACTTAGTCAGTTGATATTAAATCACAAAAAGTCCGGCATTAACCTCAGATCAACCTGTCACGCGCTCCGGCGGGCGGCCTCGGTCCCGCCGATCGGCAGGACGACATAGGGCGCGAGCGCGCGGGGCGGGCTGTGGGAGACGCAGAGGATCGCCGCATCGGGGAGCTCGCGGCGCAGGAGCGCGAGCAGCTCGGCCTCGGCCTCGGCGTCGAGCGCGCTCGTCGCCTCGTCGAGGACGATCCAGTCCGGGCGGGCGAGGAGGAGCCGGGCGAAGGCGAGCCGCTGGCGCTCGCCCATCGACAGGCCCTGGAGCGGTCCCGGACCCGGCTCCGCCAGCCCCGCCAGCCGATGACCGAGGCCGAGCCGGGTCAGCAGCGCCTCGATCGTCCCCGGCGGATGCGCGCGCGGATCGTCCGGGTAGCAGGCGGCGGCGGCCATGCCCTCGACGAAGACATGCGGCGTCTGCGGCAGGAACATCATCCGCCCCGCGGGCAGGCCGATCCCGCCCTCGCCATAGGGCCAGACCCCGGCGAGCGCGGCGAGGAAGGTGCTCTTGCCCTGCCCCGAGGCGCCGGAGATCCAGACCCGCGTGCCGGGGGCGATCACCATGTCGGGCAACGGGTCGAGGGGGCGGCCGCGGGGCGTCGAGAGCCGCAGGCCGCGCAGATGCAGCGCGCCGTCGCTCGAGGGCCGGCGGTCCAGCGCCCGGGGGGCCTCGGGCGCGGGCTTCGGGGCGGCGGCGGCCGCGAACAGGCCGTCTAGGCGCTCCGACACGGCCACGAGCTCGGCGAGATCGCGGTAGGAGAAGATGAACCAGCTCAGCGTGGTCGTGACCTGGGCGAAGGCGCTGGCGAGCTGCATCAGCCCGCCGAGCGTGACCGCGCCGGCGAAATAGGCGGGCAGCGCGAGGAAGGTCGGCACCCGCATCACCGTCTGGAAATAGGGCCGGGTGAACAGGCCGAGGACGAGCTCGCGGTTGATCAGCCCGCGCCAGTTCCGGCGGATGACGTCGAAGCGCCCGTCGAGGCGGCGGCGCTCGGCCGCCTCGCCGCCGGCCTGGGCGATGGCGTCCGCCCCCTCGCGGAGCTGGACGAGCGCATGGCGGAAGTCGGCCTCGTAGCGCTCGCGCTTGAAGATGAGCCCCTTGAGCGGCCGGCCGAGCACATGGGTGGCGATGCTCGACAGCGCCACGTAGAGAAAGGCCGCCCAGACCATGTAGCGCGGGATCACTACCTCGACGCCGCCGAGCGCGAAGGCGAGCGGAAAGGCGGAGAGGCTCCAGAGCACCGCAACGTAGGAGACGATCGCGACCGTGTTCGAGATGAGGTCGAGCGTCTCGCGCAGGATCGCGTTGATGAAGATCCGGCAGTCCTCGGCGACGCGCTGGTCGGGATTGTCCACCGCATCGGGCGAGAGGCCCGGGCGCAGGTGCCAGTAGGCCCGGCCGCCGACCCAGAGGTCGAGCGCCTGGTCGGTCAGCCGCGCGCGCCAGACCATCAGCAGGTCCTTGCGCAGCCATTCCCCGACGAGGAAGCTGCCGGCGGAAAGCACGGTCAGGACGCCGAAGACCCCGACCTGGTGGAGTGCTGCCCGGCCGTCGAGCTGTTCCAGCGCATCGTAGAAGTTCCGGTTCCAGTCGATCAGCCGGAGCGAGATCCAGACGCCGAAAAGCTGGATGGCGAGCACCAGCGCGTAGGTGGCGATGCCGCGCGCGGCGCCCGGCCCGGAGGCCGCGCGCCGGACGAGCCGCAGGATCCGGCCGAGGACCGTCAGCATGACGGTCCCCGCAGGTCAGGCATCGCGGCAGGCAACATCTCTGCGGCCGATCAGAAGGTGACGTTCAGGCCGGCGAAGAAGTTGCGGCCGGCCCCCGTCTGGAGCTCGATCGGGTTGGTGGCCGCCGCCGCGTTGCTGACCGTCGTCGACCAGTTCGAGGCGCTCGCCTCGAAGTAGCGGGTATCGAAGAGGTTGCGCACGCCCGCGTTCAGGGTGGCCGTCTCCGTGATCTTCCAGTCCGCCACGAGGTCGAAGACCGCGTAGCCCGAGGGCTTGTAGGCAGTCTCGGAGGAGGTGTACTTCACCTCGCTCGCAAAAATACCGATCGCGCTCAGGGTGAGGTCGTGCTGGGGGATCCAGTAGTCCACGCCCAGGGTCGCGGTCAGCGGCGGCACCGTGTAGTCGGTCTTGTCGTCGCCCGGATTGACCCGCTGCTCGCCACGCTGCCAGGAGGCCGCGAGCGTGCCGCGGAGCTGCTCGGTGAACTCCCAGGCGGCCTCGGCCTCGACGCCCCAGACCTGCACCTCGGAGAGGTTGCGGTAGGTGTAGAGGGTGGTGCCGGGCGGGTTGTAGAAGCTCTGGATGAAGTTCGTGTAGTCGGCATAGAAGGCGTTCAGCGAGAAGTACCCGCTGCCGTAGACACCCCGCACGCCGAGTTCAAAGCTGTCGACTTCCTCGGGCTTGAGGTCGGGGGCCGGGATCTGGTCGAAGGCGACGCCCGGCACCGAGGTGAAGAGCTGCTGGGCCGTCGGCATCTTGAAGCCCTGGCCGAAGCTGCCCCAGACCGAATAGGTGTCGGTGACGTGGAACATGGCGCCGAAGCTGCCGACCACCTTGCTGTCGTCACGCTTGCGCGGCTCGAGGCCGGGGACCACGAGATAGTCGCTGTTCGGGTTGGGGTCGATCTCGTAGGTGGCGTAGCGCAGACCGGGGCTGAGCTCGAGCCGGCCGCCCATGAGACTGATCTGGTCGTGCACGTAGATGTCGGCGCGCGTCGTCTCCGAGTTGGCGAAGTTGAACCCGCCCGCGCGCCTTTCGGTCGTGGTACCCGTCGTCAGGTTCCTGGTCACGTCGAGCCGGCTGTAGTCGGTCTCGGTGAAGTCGCCGACGAAGCCCCAGGTCAGGACGTGGTCCGCGTTGCCGGTGGCGAAGCGCGAGGTGGCCTGGATGTCGAGTTCGTAGAAATCCTCGGAGTAGGAAAGGAAGTCGCGCGTGACCATGTCCTCGCCCGTCGCCGAGGTGCTCTGGCGCCGGCCGCTGCGGTCGTAGGCATAGGGCGCGTAGGCGAGCGTCACCTTCAGGTCGTCCATGAAGGCCATGTCCGCATCCCATTCGTACTGGGCGGCGAAGCGGCGGCGCTCCTGCTCGAGCGAGCGGTCGTACTTGTGGTTCACCTCGCCGGTGGCCATGCCGAGGGTGTTCGTGACCGGGCCGAGGGTGCTGTTGAAGGCGACGTCGGTGTCGCGGTTCAGGAGGTCGGCCGAAAGCTCGAGCCGGTGCGGCAGGTCCTCCGGCGTCCAGGTCAGCTTGAAGAGGCCGCGCACGCTGTCGATGTCGGCGGGGTTGAGCTCGTCGCAGGGGGTCGCGCCGTAGTCGATTTCGCGCGGGCAGCCGTAGATGCCACCGTCGGCGCGGGCGTTCGAGAACTCGGCCTCGCTCGCGTTCTCGTAGGAGATACCGGCCAGCGCCGCGATCGAGGGGGTGAACTGGCGCGCGTAGGTGAACGAGCCGAGCGCGCCCTCGTTGAGGCTCTCGTAGTTGATCCGCGCCGAGCCGCCCTGTTCGCGGCCCTGGAGCACGTCCTCGGGGTCGATGGTCTCCACCGCCACGATGCCGCCGAGCGCGTCCGAGCCCCAGAGCACCGAGCCCGGGCCGCGGACGATGTCGACCTGCTTGGTGAAGTTGAAGTCGAGGTAGTCGCGGGTGCCGTCCTGGATCTGCTCGGCGACGCGCGAGCCGTCGACGCGGATCTGGACCCGGTTGCCGCCGACGCCGCGGATGTTGAAGCTCGAGAAGGTGTTGAACGGGTCGGTGCCGGAGGTGGTGCGCGGCACGACCACGCCGGGCACGTAGCGGGTGACGGCCTTCATGTCGGTCTGGCTGCGGGCCTCGAGCTCGGTGCCGCGGATGACCGAGATGTTCGCCGGCACGTCGAGCACCTGGCTTCCCTGGCGATCGGCGAAGACCGTGATCAGGTCGAGGACGAAGGGCGTCGTCTGCGCCGCCGGTGCCGGGTCCTCGCCGGCCTCCTGCGCGCGCAGAGGTTGCACCGTGAGCGCGAGCCCGGTCGCGGCCGTCAGCAGCAGGAACCGCCGCCCTGTCGTATGTCTCATGTCCTCACCCTTCTCTGCCCGCCGATGGCGGGTCCCCGGAATTCCGAAAGTCTGGGATCGGCGAGCTTGCGGCTGGCGTGATCGGGAGCGTCGGTTCAGGCCGCGGCGTCGTCGCGACCGGCGCTCCAGTAGGCAGTGACGCTGGTCTCGCGGCGGCCGAAGCCCCGGCCCTCGCGCAGGATGCGCCGGGCGGCCTCGGCCTCGGCCTTCTCGGCGGCGAACCACACGAAGCGGTCGTCGGCCGGGGGCTCGAGGGCCCCGAGCGCCTCGACGAGCCCGGGCGTCTGGCCGCGGGTCAGCCAGTTGAGCTCGACGCCCGCGGGCGCCGCCACCGGCTGGCGGTCGGCGGGATCGCCGGTCAGAAGGAACGCCTGGCCCCGGGCGGTCGCGGGCAGCGCCTCGAGCAGGCGGATGACGGCGGGCAGCGCGGTCTCGTCGCCGAAGAGCGCGATCCAGCCGGCCTCGGGCGCCTCGCGGCCGGTCGGGCCCATCAGCCCGATCCGCGCCCCCGGCGCGACGGCGGCCGTCCATTCGGTGGTGCGCCCGCCCTCGTGGAGGAAGACGTCGAAATCGAGCCAGCCCGCCGCGGCGTCGAGCGCCCGCGCGGTATAGACCGGCCGGTGGAGCATGTCCTCGCCCTCGGGCCAGATGGTCCGGCCATCGGCGCCGATCCGCGGCCAGATCGGGGCCCGGCCGAGCGGCGGAAGCGCCAGCCGGAAATGCAGGCCGCCGGAGGCATAGCGCGCCAGATCGGGGCTGGTGACCCGGACCCGGCGGAAGTTCGGCGAGATCTGCGTGACCTGCGCCACCGTGGCGTGGATGAAGTTCGGGGGCGTGGCGCCCGCGTCCACCCGCTCCCACTCGACCTGCACGTCCTCGCCGAGCTGGTCGAGCCGGAAGAAGACCATCTGCTGGAGGACGTAGAGCCGCGACTCGCTCTCGGCGCGCAGGGTGAGCGCGAGGCCGCCCCCCGCGTCGCGAAAGCCGATCTCGCCCGCGCCGAGCTCGATGACCATCCCGCCCGCATCCTCGCGGCTGGTGAGCTCGAACTGTTCGGCAAACTCGCGAAACAGCGGAAACACCCGCGAGCGGGCGGAATCGGGGAGACGTCCTGAGAGCGCAGCGGTCAAGGGATCAGCCTTCGGAAAACGGGGTGACTGGCTGATGTCCGGGCGACATGGCTGGTGCTTCGATCCGACGCCTATGAAGTCCCACTAAACTTGTCAAGTTTAGGCAGACGATTGAACGCGGGCGATGCCGCCGGCCCGCGCCGGGCAACTTTCGCTGGAAGTGGGGGGGACGCGCTCCTAACAAGACAGATCAAAGTCCCTGCGCTGCCGGCACGCGCGCGTGCAGCCCGCCGGTCCGGAGCGATGCCCATGAATTCCCCACGCTGGATCGGACTGGCCCTCTGCGCGTCGGTGCTGGCGCTCGGCCTCAACTGGCCGGTGATGAAGGCCGGGCTCGCGCATGTGCCGCCCCTCTGGATGGTGAGCCTGCGCTTTACCCTCAGCGCGCCGGTGATCGCGGTGCTGGTGCTGGTGATGATGCGGCGCGGCCCCCGGTACCACCGGGGCGACCTGCCGGTCATTCTCGGCGTCGCCCTGCTCCAGTTCGCCGGACAGATGGGGCTCGCGACCTTCGCGCTCGGCTTCGTGCCGGCAGGGACGGCGAGCATCCTGCTCTACACCACGCCGCTCTGGCTCCTGCTCTTCGACCGGTTCGTCGCAGGCCAGCGGCTCGGCGGCCTGCGGGTTCTCCAGACCGTGCTCTCGGCCACGGGCTGCGCCACGATCCTCATGTCCTCGGGCATGACCGGCGTCTGGTGGCCGCTCGGCCTCATCCTGATCGCCTCGATGCTCTGGGCGACGGCGATGCGGCTCATCCAGGCCCATGCCTGGCAGGGCAGCGTGCTCGACGCGCTCTTCTGGCAGTTCCTGCTCGCCGGCGCGGTCACGGCGGTGGTCGCCTGGGCGCTGGAGGGGCCGTTCCGCGCCGCGTACATGCTGCCCCCCGCGCTCTGGTTCATGGCCTTCACCGGGCCGGTGGCGAGCGGCATGGGCTTCGGGCTGATGGTGGCGCTGGGGCGCCGGCTGCCGCCGCAGCGCATCGCGCTCTTCTCCACCGCCACGCCGCTCATCGGGTTTGTCAGCTCGACGCTGATCCTCGGCGAGCCGCTGCAACCGCTGGTGATGGTCGGCGGTGCGCTGATGCTCGGCGCGCTCGCGCTCAGTGCAGTGCCCTCTGACCCCTGAAGGCGCGGGCATAGGCCGAGGGCGTGCGCCCGACATAGCTCAGGAAGGCACTGGAGAAGGCCGAGCTCGACGAGAACCCGACCTCGAAGGCGGTCTCGGTCACGCTCCGGTCGCCCCGGCGCAGCATGTCCATGGCGAGCTTCATCCTGAGCTCGCGGATGAACTCGCGCCAGCTCTGGCCAAGCTCGGTCTGCATATGCCGCCGCAGGGTCCGCTCGGACATGCCGACATGCCCGGCCACGTCCTGGAGCGAGACCGAGGGTCCGCACCGGTGGGCGAAGTCGATGGCGCGCTGGATCGAAGAGCTCTCGGCATAGGGCGTCCAGAAGATGCGCTCGTGGTCGAACCAGGCGGGCAGCATCTCGCCCAGGGTGACGAAGAAGCTCGCCGCATGCCGGCTCCGCCCCGCCGCCGCGCGGTCCCATTTCGCCGCATAGCCGATCATGCCGGACGCGAATTCGGACATCTGGGCCACCCAGCAGCCGTCGTGGATCCAGGCGACCTCGCGGTGGCTGAACTGGCAGACGATCCCCGAGGAGACCACCCGTGCGCGCAGCCGGAACATCCGGTCGGGCGGGATATAGACCATGTGCTCGGGCGGGATCACCCATTCCCCGGCATGGCCGAAGAGCTCGAGCCCGCCCGAGAGGCAGCAGACGAGCTGGCCGACCGGCTCGGCCTCGGTCTCGTAGTCGAAGCGGATGCCGGAGAAGCCGCGCGCATGGCTCGGCGCCGAGGGGTCGCCGTGCACGAGGCGGACTGCGGTGTCGGGCATGATCTTTATCCTTTCCCGGCGGCGGACAAGCGGTCAGGCTGCGACGCGGGCGGTCCCGTCCACCGGTCCGGAACGGCGGGATCTGCCTGACCGAAAATCGCAAGAAACTGTCCGAATATATAATGCAGGACAGATCGGGCCGTGGCAAGACAATGAGAAGCCGTCGAAACCGGGACGTTAATCCCGTTCGGAACGGCAAGGGGGGAAGATGGCAGACTTACCGGGCGTCGCGTCGCAGGCCGTGGAGGCGCTGCTGTCCGTTCAGGCGGTCAGCAAGCGCTTCGGGGGCACGCAGGCGGTTTCCCGCGTCGGCTTCGACGTGTGCCGGGGCGAGATCGTGGCGCTCTTGGGCGAGAACGGCGCGGGCAAGTCGACGCTGGTGAAGATGCTCGCGGGCGTCCATGCGGCCGATAGCGGCGCGTTCTGCTTCGAGGGCCGGGGGTTCGATCCGCGCACGCCGCATCCGGGCATCGCCTTCATCCACCAGGACCTCGGCCTCATCGAATGGATGACGGTCGCCGAGAACATCAGCCTGATGCAGAACACCTATCCGCGCCGGCTGGGGCTGATCGACTGGGGCGCGGTGCGGACCCGCGCGCGCCGGGCGCTGGCGCGGGTCTCGGACACGATCGACCCCGACGCCCGGGTCCAGGACCTGTCGCGCACCGAGAAGTCGCTCGTCGCCATCGCCCGGGCGCTCGACCGCAATGCCGAGCTCCTCGTGCTCGACGAGCCCACCGCCTCGCTGCCGCAGTCGGATGTCGAGACGCTGCACGGGGTGCTGCGGCGGCTGCGCGACACCGGCATGGCGATGATCTACGTCTCGCACCGGCTCGACGAGGTCTTCGCCATCGCCGACCGCGCCGTGGTGCTGCGCGACGGCTTCCTCGTGGGCGACGAGCCGATCGCGGGGCTCGACGGCGAGCGGCTGATCGAGCTGATCGTCGGGCGCGCCCTCGACGAGGTCTTCGTCCATCCCGAGGCCCCGGCCGACGCGCGGCCGGCGCTGCGGCTCGAGGGGTTCTGCAGCGAGGACGTGGGGCCGGTGGACCTGCGGCTCTGCGAGGGCGAGATCGTCGGGCTCGTCGGCCTGCGCGGCGCCGGGCAGGACGTGGTGGGGCGCGCGCTCTTCGGGCGGGCGCCGATCACCTCGGGCCGCGCGGTGCTGGCCGACGGGCGCGCGCTCGAGACCGCGCATCCCTCCGATTCGATCCGCCAGGGCATCTGCATGGTCGCGGGCGACCGCAACGCCGAGTCGGTCGCGGCGGGCCTGACGGTGATGGAGAACCTCACCCTCAACCCGGGGCTGAGGGGCCGCGGCCTCTTCTCCCCCGGGCATCCCGCGCGCGAGGAGGCGGCAGCGCGCGAGACCGGGCGGGTCTTCGACATCCGCCCCAACGACCCCGCCGCCCCGATCGAGACGCTCTCGGGCGGCAACCAGCAGAAGGTGGTGATGGCGCGCTGGCTCGGGGTGGGCGGGCGCGTGCTGGTCCTCGAGGACCCGACCGCCGGCGTCGACGTCGGCGCCAAGGCCGATATCTACGCGCTCCTCAACCGCGCGCTCGGCGACGGGCTCGCGGTGCTGCTCGCCTCGACCGACTTCGAGGAGGTGGCCGCACTCTGCCACCGCGCCCTCGTCTTTCACGAGGGCCGCGTCGTCGCCGAGCTCGCGCGCGGGAACCTCTCCATGGAAAGCCTGCTGAACGCCGCCTCGCTCGGTGCCGCCGGCCAGAAGAACACAGCGGAGGTGAACTGATGCAGTCGCTCGAGTCGAACGCCCTTGAGCCGACCCGCGCCGAGCTCGACCGCTTGCCGCTCGGGGGGCGCATCCTGCGGCTGCTGCCGGTCTACGGCCTGCCGATCCTGACGGTCGCGCTCATCATCCTGTTCTCGCTGCTGCTGCCGCGCACCTTCCCGACCTTCCTCAACCTCAAGGCGATCCTCGGCGAGAAATCCGTGGTGGCGCTCCTGTCGCTCGCGGCGATGATCCCGATGATGACCGGCCGGATCGACCTCACCGTCGGCTACGGCATCGTCATCTGGCACGTGCTCGCGATCAGCCTCCAGACCGTCTACGGCCTGCACTGGGGCGTCGCGGTGGTGATCGTGCTGATGGGCGGCTGCCTGCTCGGCCTGCTGAACGGCCTGCTGGTCGAGGTGGCGAAGATCGACAGCTTCATCGCCACGCTCGGCACCGGCACCGTCATCTACGCGCTCGCCATGTGGCACACCGGCGGGCGGCAGGTGATCGGGATGCTGCCGCCCGAGTTCACCGCCCTCTTCACCGCCACGATCTTCGGCCTGCCGATCGCGGCCTATTACGTGCTCGCGGTGGCGGTCGTGCTCTGGGTCGCGGCGGAATATCTGCCGATCGGGCGCAACCTCTATGCGATCGGGGCGAATTCGCGGGCGGCCGAGCTCAACGGCATCCGCACCCGGCGCTTCGTGATCGGCGCGTTCATGGCCTCGGGCCTGATCGGCGCGATCGCGGGCGTGGTGCTGGCCGCCAAGCTGCGCATCGGCCAGGCGAGCGTGGGGCTCGAGTTCCTGCTGCCCGCCCTCGTCGGCGCCTTCCTCGGCTCGACCACGATCAAGCCCGGGCGCGTCAACGTCTGGGGCACGCTGGTCGGGGTCATCATCCTGGCCGTGGGCATCTCGGGCATCCAGCAGATGGGCGGCGCCTTCTACATCGAGCCGCTCTTCAACGGCATGACGCTCCTGATCGCCATCGGCATCGCGGGATACGCCCAGCGCAAGCGCAGCTCGGTGCGCCATGCCCGCCGTCCGGTGCCGGCCGAGAGTACCACCGCTACCGGGACCTGACAGAACAAGAGACGACAATCGTTCAACAGGAGGAAAGAACGATGCAGACGACGATGAAGGGCGCGGCGCTCACCGCCGCCATCCTGGCCGGGACCGCGCTCGTCGCGCCGGCCGCCCTCGCCGACATGATCGCGGAGGCCCGCGCCTATGTCGAGCAGGTTACCCAGCCCAATCCGCCCTGGACCGGCCCGACCACCGGCCCGGCCGCCCAGACGGGCAAATCGATCGTCTATGTCGCCGCCGACCTGCGCAACGGCGGGGCGCTCGGCGTCAGCCAGGGCGTCGAGGAAGCGGCCGGGGTCATCGGCTGGGAGCTTCGCGTCATCGACGGCCAGGGCACGGTCTCGGGGCGGGCCTCGGCGATGCAGCAGGCGATCGCGCTCCAGCCCGACGGCATCGTCCTCGGCGCGGCGGATGCGCGGGAGATGAGCGAGGGCGTGCGCCAGGCCAACGAGGCCGGGATCGTCGTCGTCGGCTGGCACTCCACCGCCTCGACCGGGCCGGACGAGGAGCTCGGCGTCTTCACCAACATCACCACCGACCCGCTCGAGGTCTCGCGCGCCGCCGCCTCCTTCGTGGTGGCCGACAGCGAGGGCAAGGCCAAGGTGGTGATCTTCACCGACTCCGCCTACGAGATCGCGGTCGCGAAGTCCGACGCGATGGCCGAGGTGATCGCGGCCTGCGAGACCTGCGAGATCCTCTCGGTCGAGGACACGCCGCTCGCCGAGGCCTCGACCCGCATGCCGCCGCTGACCAACGCGCTGCTCCAGCGCTTCGGCGACGACTGGACCTATTCGCTCACCATCAACGACCTGCCGATCGACTTCATGACCTCGGCCCTGATCGCCGCCGGCAAGGCCCAGGACGGCTTCCCGCGCAACGTCTCGGCCGGCGACGGCTCCGAGGCGGCGTTCCAGCGCATCCAGCAGAACTTCTACCAGTACGGCACGGTCGCCGAGCCGCTGGCGCTGCATGGCTGGCAGGTGATCGACGAGTTCAACCGCGCCTTCGCCGGCGAGCCCGACTCGGGCCATGTCGAGCCGGTCCACCTCTTCCTGCCGGAGAACGTGATGCAGGACGGCGGCGACCGCTTCGTCTTCGACCCCGACAACGGCTACCGCGACGCCTATCGCGCGATCTGGGGCGTGAACTGATCCCGGCGCGGCGCGGGGCTCCCCGCGCCGCCCTCCCACAGGGGGCATTCGCCTAAATGCGACGGCAGACATGGCATCACAGGGGTTGGCAGGCGCGCGGACCGCAACGTTCCGCCGTCCCCGCGCGACCGCTGCCCATGGTTGCCGCCCCGCTCGCGGGCCACGTCTCGTGCCGTTCCCGCCTGACCACGTCCGGCACAGGTCGCGCGTCCTTCCTTTTTCCACGATTTGACCCGTGGCAAATCGTGACGCGCCTGCCTGCCCCCGGCAGGCGCGTTCCGCGCCGACCAGGCAGCCGCGCCACGATCCCGATCGTCCCCGCCCTCCATGCAGGCAGCGGACGGCCTCCGGGCTCACGCCCTCCAGCCGTGGACCGGGGCGAGGCAATGCCTCGCCTGATCCGGTCCCGGGCGAATCCTTACCCAACATATGGACCGGAGCGGGCGGGCACGGGGAACGCCCCCCAGATCCTGTATCCCGGCCGCACAGCATGGCCCGAAGTCCTGACAAGGGTTGACGCCCGGTTAACGCGACGACCACTTCCCTTTATATTTCAACGACTTGACCTCTGGTGACACAGGATCACCACCGCCATCCCTTCCCGGAGACGACCATGACCAAGACATTCTGGCCCGACGACATCCGCCTCGTCATCTCGATCTCGATGCAGTTCGAGGCCGGCGGCGAGGCCCCCTACGGGCCGGGCGGGCCGTTCGCGGGCTTCATCGACCTCGAGCCGGTCTATCCCGACTTCCCGACCAAGAGCTGGTACCGCTACGGGTATCTCGAGGGCATCCAGCGGATGCTCGACCTCTGGGACAAGCACGGGATCAAGGTCACCTCGCACATGGTCGGCACCGCGGTCGACCGCAGCCCGCATGTCGCCCGCGAGATCGTCGAGCGCGGCCACGAGGCCGCCGCCCACGGCCGCGACTGGATCATGCAGGTGAACCTCCAGGCCGAGGACGAGCGCCGCTTCATCACCGACAACGTCGCCTCGATCGAGCGCGCCACCGGCGTGCGCCCCACCGGCTACAACGGCGCAGCGATGCGCGCGACCATCAACACGCTCAAGATCCTCCAGGACGAGGGCTTCCGCTACCACATCGACGACGTCAGCCGCGACGAGCCCTTCCTGATCCCGGTGCGGGGCCGCGATTTCGCGGTGGTGCCCTATTCGATGACCCTCAACGACATCATCCAGTTCGAGGGCTACAAGTTCACCACCACCGAATACGAGCGCCAGCTCAAGGACGAGTTCGACGTCCTCTACGAGGAGGCCGGCCACCGCCGCCGGATGATGGCGGTCTCGACCCACGACCGCATCCAGGGCCGCCCCTACCGCGTGCGCTCGCTCGACCGGTTCCTCGAATACGCGCTCGGCCACAAGGGCGTCGTGGTGCTGCGCAAGGACGAGATCGCCGAGTTCGCCTATTCCGCCCCGGACATCGTGCGCGACATCAACGTGCATGACGAATGGGCGGAATGGGAGCGCGCCCACGGCAAGCAGCTCATCACCCCCATCGACTGAGCCCCTCACCCGCGCGGCGACTTGAGCATCATGGAAGACATCATCGTCATCGGTGGCGGCATCGTCGGCATCGCCACGGCGCTCGAGCTGCAGCGGAGCTGGCCGGGCCTCACCATCCGCGTGCTCGAGAAGGAGGCGGGCCTCGCCCGCCACCAGACCGGGCGCAACAGCGGCGTGATCCATGCCGGCATCTACTACGCGCCCGGCAGCCGCAAGGCCGAGTTCTGCCGGCAGGGGCTGGAGGCGACCGTCGCCTTCTGCCGCGAGCAAGGCCTGCCCCATCTCCAGTGCGGCAAGCTCATCGTCGCGACCACGCCGGCCGAGATGGAGCGGATGCGGGCGCTCGAGGCGCGGGCCCGCCAGAACGGGCTCGCATTGCGGACCCTGTCGGCCGCGGAGCTGCGCGAGCGCGAGCCGAACGTCACCGGCCTCGGGGCGCTCCTCAGCCCCGGGACCGGGATCGTCGACTACGGCGCGGTGGTGCGCCGGATGGCGGAGCTCTTCACCGAGGCCGGCGGCTCGGTCACCAAGGGCGCCCGCGTCACCGGCCTGCGCGAGGGCGCGAATGCGGTCCGGGTCGAGCTCGCCGACGGGCAGGTCCTCGACGCCCGCCACGTCATCGCCTGCGCCGGCGCCCAGGCCGACCGGCTGGCGCGGCTCTGCGGCGTGGGCGACGATTTCGCGATCGTGCCCTTCAAGGGCGAGTACTACCGCCTCGCGCCGCGCCACGACCATGTGGTGAACCACCTGATCTACCCCGTCCCCGACCCCGATCTGCCCTTCCTCGGCATCCATCTGACGCGGATGATCGGCGGATACGTCACCGTCGGGCCGAACGCGGTCCTGTCGCTGGCGCGCGAGGGCTACGGCAAGCTCTCGCTCTCGCCCCGCGACATGGTCGAGATGGCGGCCTTCCCCGGCTTCTGGCGCACCATCGCCGCCAACCTGTCGTCGGGCCTGACCGAGATGGCCAACTCCGCCCTGCGCGCGCGCTACCTGGCCGCCTGCCAGCGCTACTGCCCGTCGCTCGAGCCCGGCGACCTCAAGCCGCATCTCCCGGGCATCCGTGCCCAGGCGGTGATGCGCGACGGGACGCTCGTCCACGATTTCCTGATCCGCAACACGGCGCGGACCATCCACATCTGCAACGCCCCCTCGCCCGCCGCGACCTCGGCCATGCCGATCGCCCGCCATATCCGCGAGATCGCCGGCAATACCTTCGGCCTCGCATGACCACAGGAGCCCCCATGTCCGACACCGCCTGGCGCGCCGATCCCCTGAGCTGGGGCGAGGGCGCCACCGTCTTCGAGATGTTCCTCGAGCCGACCTGTCCCTTCTCCTACCGCGCGTTCCGCAAGATCGACGCGCTGCTCGACCGCGTCGGCCGCGACCGGCTGACGGTGAAGGTCCGCCTCCAGTCGCAGCCCTGGCACATGTACTCGCCGGTGATCGTGCGCGCGGTCCTCGCCGCCTCGACCCTGCCCGAGGGGCGCGAGGCCGCGCGCGCGGTGCTCGACGCGGTGGGGCGCGACCGCGACGATTTCGAGTTCACCGACCACGCCACCGGCCCGAACCGCGATGCCACCCCGAACGACATCATCGCCCGGATGGAGGCGCGCAGCGGCGTGGCGCTGAGGACGGCCTTCGAGCTGCCGGGGCTCGACAGCGAGGTCCGCTGGCACGCGAAATACGCCCGCCAGAACGGCATCCACGTCTCGCCGACCTTCATGATCGACGGCCTCGTCGCCGCCGACCTGTCGAGCGGCGACGCGGTCGAGAAATGGGCCGAGCGGATCACGGCGTGACCTGACCACCCCGGCGAAGGCCGGGAGCTTTCCCTCATGCGGCCGCGAGGGAGCGGTCGACTGCCGTTCCGGTGCACGGCGGACGGTCCGGCCATTACGCAGCGGAAGAAATCTTGCCTCAACCACTCGCCTCTGCGACGGTGACTTCGGTTCAGGAGGACTCATGCTCGAAGCCCTCGCGCTACAGTATTCAGAGCTGCCCGAAGATCAGATGCGCTCGATCGGCTACGGTCTCGTGGTCCTTGGTGGGATCATTGGAGGCCTGACCAATCGGTCGCTGGTCGAGATAAGGCGCGCTCCCTACTTCGCCTTGTCAGGCCTCATCTTCCTCGGCGTATCGGCTGTGACGTTCACCGGAATGGCATTCGTCGTTCAGGCGCTCGTCGGCAGCTTCTTGTGGGTCGTCGTCGGTCTAGAAATGCTTGCCTCGGTCGCCGCCGGCTTCTTCGTCGCCCGGATCGCAGTCGCCCGCTCGCGCGATGCTTACGGGCATGGGCGGATGGCCGCGCTCGCGTTCATCCCGATTGCGAACTTCTGGCTTCTGCTAACGCTCTCGAAGAATGAGGCATCGGCCAACCGCGCACCGACAATTCCGCTTCTGACAGGTGGCCTCGGTGTGTTGTCCGGGTTCGTCCTGCTCGGCGCAGGCATAGGCCTCTCGACCTATGCTCAGGTCGATGGGATGCGACGCGTTGAGGCGGCAGCAGCGGCTGGGGTCTTCAACGAAGCGATGCTTGACCGCACCCTAGCGACGATGGCCGCTGAGGTGCAGGGACCGCAGGTGGTGGATGAGACGACGACCTTGTTGCGGGTGGAAGCGCAGGGGTCAGAACTGCGATACATCTACGAGGTCGATCCGCCTGCGGACGTTCTGCCGGTAGACATGCGCAGTGGGCTGCTACAGCAGAACTGCGATTACCACGGCTTGACCGCCGTGATCGACGCAGGCGCCGTGGTCAAGCACATCTATCTGCGCAAGGACGGCAGCGAGATCGGCGTGATCGAAGTGACGCGGCAGGCTTGTGGTAGGTAGAGATCGCCCGCCGTGTTGCAGAGATATTGCAAACCGAGGCTAACACGATCTACCGGATCTCCAGCAGCCCGTTGATTTGATTGGCTCCGGCGGTAGGGATCGAACCTACGACCAATTGATTAACAGTCAACTGCTCTACCGCTGAGCTACGCCGGAACACCGGGGGCCTATAGCAAAGCGGATTCCCGGCGTCCAGAGCGTAACGACCCGTCTTTCGCTCCACCCGAACGGCGCCCCGCGAGCCCGAGCAGGACCGGGGGCGCCCCTCTCGCCCCGCTCCGCGCGGAACGCCCATTGTCCGCCCGACGATGCCGCGCCCCTCGGCGACGGCGCGGCGGGGCGCGACACCCGTGGCCAGCTGGACAATGGGGCCCGCGCCGGCATCGGCTCTTGCGCGCCGGGCGCCTGTCTCTATAACCGCGCCAATTTGCCGCACCGGGGTGACTCCACGCCCCCCGGCGCCCCGAGCGGGCGTCGGACCAGCACGCACGGGGCCGTCATGCCGAAACGTACCGACATAAGCTCGATCCTGATCATCGGGGCGGGGCCCATCGTCATCGGCCAGGCCTGCGAGTTCGACTATTCCGGCGCCCAGGCCTGCAAGGCGCTGCGCGAGGAGGGCTACCGCGTCATCCTCGTCAACAGCAACCCGGCGACGATCATGACCGACCCGGACATGGCCGACGCCACCTACATCGAGCCGATCACCTGGCAGGTGGTCGAGAAGATCATCGCCAAGGAGCGGCCCGACGCGGTGCTGCCCACCATGGGCGGCCAGACGGCGCTGAACTGCGCGCTCGACCTGCACCGGCACGGCGTGCTCGACAAGTACAAGGTCGAGATGATCGGCGCCAACGAGCACGCGATCGAGAAGGCCGAGGACCGCCTCAAGTTCAAGGACGCGATGACGGGCATCGGCCTGAACTCGGCCAAGAGCGGCATCGCGCACACCCTCGAAGAGGCGTGGACCGTCCAGAAGCGCATCACCCAGGAGATCGGCGGCGCGGGCTTCCCGATGGTGATCCGCCCGAGCTTCACGCTGGGCGGCACGGGCGGCGGCATCGCCTACAACCCGGAGGAGTTCGAGGAGATCTGCAAGCGCGGCCTCGACCTCTCGCCGACCAACGAGCTGCTGATCGAGGAATCGCTGATCGGCTGGAAGGAGTACGAGATGGAGGTCGTCCGCGAC
>CAZESN010000024.1:11277-20287 GCA_964514775.1 uncultured Rhodovulum sp. | reverse complement strand
GGGTGTGGCCGCGTCGCGCAGGAAGCGGCCACACCCGACGCGATCCACCGCAGCCTGATCGGCGCGATCGGCGAGCTCGGCCGCCCGCTTCACCCGGCAGCCGCCGCCCTCACCGCCCTGCAACGCGCCCTGACCGGCCAGACCGACGCCCTGCGCGCCGCCGAGCATGCCGCCCTCCTCGACGCCGGCCCGGGCGATTTCGTCGCCGCCGCCGACGCGCTCGACACGGCGCTCGCCCGGGGCGGGGTCGTGGTGCTCGGTCCGGAGGAGCGGCTCGCCGGCGCGCTGGCCGAGCGGCCGGGGCTCTTCACCCTCCGCCCGCCACCCTAGCGGCGAGCTCCGCGATCGCGGCCCTCATCGCCGCGGCCACGCCCGGATCGTCGGCCGAATGCCCCGCCGCCTCGACGATCTCGATCCGCGCATCCGGCCAGACCCCGGCCAGCGCCGCCGAGGTCTCGGGCGGACAGAGCAGGTCGTAGCGCCCCTGGACGATCACGCCGGGTATCCCAGCCAGACGGTGTGCCTCGCGCAAAAGCTGCCCCGGCGCGAGGAAACAGTCGTGGGAGAAGTAATGCGCCTCCATGAACGGCGTCGACGGCAGCCGCCCATCTGCCGGCGGCACGCCGATCCCCACCGCTCCCGGCCGCAGCTCCGAGAGCGCGCGCTCGACATCGTGCCAGGCCCAGGCGGCCGGTCCATGCACCACAGGATCGGGGTCGAGGATCCGCCGCCAGTAGGCCTCGAGCGGCGCCGCTCGCTCCTCCTCGGGCAGCCGCCCGACGAAGTCCTCGTGGAGCGCGGGATGAAACCGCGCCAGCGTCTCGCCGAAGGCCCGATCGAGCTCGCGCCGCGTGCCGAGAAACACCGCCCGCAGCACCATGCCCGCCACCCGCGCGGGATGCGCCTGTGCATAGGCGAGCCCCAGCGTCGCCCCCCAGGACCCGCCCGCCACCAGCCACCGCCCGACCCCGAGATGGCACCGCACCGCCTCGAGATCGGCGACCAGATGCGCGGTGGTGTTGGCGTGCCGCGCGCCCTTCGGCCGGCTTCCGCCCGCCCCGCGCTGGTCGATGAAGACCGCCCGCACCCACGCGGGATCGAAGAGACCCCGCTGCCCCGGCCGGCAGCCGCTCCCCGGCCCTCCGTGCAGGAACACGACGGTCGCATCACGCGCCTCGCCCCAGGTCTCGACCCGGATCTCATGCCCGTCGCCGACGTCGAGCCAGAACTCCGACCCGCTCACGGTCTCACGCCTGCTCCGGCGTCCCGCCCGAGAAGTTGCGGTAGAGGAACCGGTCCTGGCTGCCCGCCGCCTCGGTCTCGGCCATCGCGAAGATCCGCCGGTGCATCGGCGACCGCGCGCAGGCAGGATCGGTCGCGCCCGCATCGCCGGTCAGCGCGAAGGCCTGGCACCGGCAACCGCCGAAATCCACCTCCTTGAACGCACAGCTCCGGCAGGGCTCGGGCATCCACCCCGTCCCGCGATACCGGTTGAACGCCTCCGAATGGTCCCAGATCCAGGCAAGCGACGCCTCGCGAACCGAATCGAACCTGAGCCCCGTGATCGATTCGGCCGCATGGCAGGGCAGCACCTTGCCCGCGGGCGAGATGTTGAAGAACTGCCGCCCCCAACCCCCCATGCACTGCTTGGGCCTGAGCGCGTAATAGTCGGGGATCACGTAGTCGATCTCGAGCACGCCTGCGAGCCGCGCGCGCGCTGCCTCGACGATCGCCGTCGTCTCCTCGACCTGCGCCTCGGTCGGCATCAGCGCCGCCCGGTTCTTCAGCGCCCAGCCGTAGTACTGGACGTTCGCCACCTCCAGCCGGTCGGCGTCGAGCGCCACCGCCATGTCGATGATCGCCGGAAGCTGGGGCAGGTTCTGCCGGTGCATCACCGCGTTGATCGTCAGCGGCAGCCCCAGCTCGCGCGTCCACCGCGCCGCCTCCAGCTTCTTCGCATGGCCGTTACGAAAGCCGCCCACCCGGTCGGCGATGCCCGCCTCCGCCCCCTGCACGCTGATCTGCACATGCGCGAGGCCGGCATCGGCCAGCGCCGCGAGCTTGTCGCGGGTCAGCATCACCGCCGAGGTGATCAGGTTCGAATAGAGCCCGACCTCGGTCGCCCGCGCCACCAGTTCGCGCAGGTCCTTGCGCACCGTGGGCTCGCCGCCGGAGAAATGGATCTGCAGGACCCCGATCTCGGCCAGCTCGCCGATCACCCGCAGCCATTCCTCGGTCGAAAGTTCCCGGCTCGCCGCCTCGAGCTCAACCGGATTCGAGCAATAGGGGCACTGCAGCGGACACCGGTGCGTCAGCTCGGCGAGCACCGCCAGCGGGATGCCGTATTCCGTCCGCCGGCTCTCCTCACCCCGACGGGTGACGAGCTTGAAATCCGGCTCGGCGATATCGGTCACGGCATGGCCTCCACCAGATAACCCCGATCCGCCAGATCCTGCAGAAGCGCCGTCACGTCCGCCGCGATCACCTCGACCGGCGCGGTGTACTTCGCCGCCAGCTCCGCCGCGATCCCGTCGATCGACCGCAGGCCGTCGGCGAGCCGCAGAACCTCGACCGCGATCTCGTCGGGCACCATCACCCGCTCGGGCACCAGCAGCACCCAGCGCTCGCGGGTCGGGTCGTGGCGCAGCTGCGCATGCCGCGCGAGCTTGGGCCGGCTCGCACCACCAAGGACCGGCCGCGCCCGCGCAGCCGCGCCCATCACAGCCCCTCCGGCACGAAGGCCCCGGGCGGCACCATCCCGGTCACGTACGAATGGTAGAGCGCATCGAGCTGCACCCAGAGCACGTTGGTCTTGAAGACCAGCGCATCGCAGACCGCCTGCCGCTGCTCGGGCGTCCGGGCATGCGCCTTGACGTAGTCGAGCGCGAAGCCCGCATCCCGGGGCGCCTGCTCCAGCCGGCGGCTGAAATAGGTCATGACCGCGGGATTGATGAAGTCGTAATGCGCCAGCATCCCCGAGATCCGCTCCTCGTGGAGCTGCGGCGCGAAGAGCTCGGTCAGCGACGAGGCGATCGCCTCGAGCGGCGAATACCGCCCGACGAAATCGACATAGGCATCCACCGCGAACCGCGTCGCCGGTAGGATCCCCCGCGTCGATTCAACGTATTCGCGATCCAGCCCCAGCCCGTCCGTCAGCTGCAGCCAGCGCTCGATGCCACCCTCGCTGTCCGGGCTGCCGTCATGGTCCTCGATCCGGTGGCGCCACTCGATCCGGGTGGCCCGATCGCGAAACCGCGAGATCACCACCGCGTCCTTCAGGGGGATCGAGCTCTGATAGTAATACCGGTTCAGCGCCCAGGCCTGCACCTGCCCCCGGTTGAGCTTGCCGCCATGCAGCAGGTGATGGAACGGATGCAGGTTGTGATACCGGGTCGCGCCGATATGCCGCAGCCGCCGCTCCATCGCCTCGGCCGACTCCAGCGGCTCGGAAAGGGCGGCGTCGATCACGTCGAGCGTCATGGGCGGATCTCCATACCCGGGGCGGCGACGCTCCAGCCGGCGCGCTCGACCTCCCCCCTCTCGGGCGAGCCCGGCAGCAGCACCCGGTTCGAATTGTTGATGTGGACGAACACCTTGCGCGCGATTCCGAGCCCGTCGAGGCTAATCAGCGTCCCGCCCTCGCCCGAGATCGGCATATGCCCCATGCGCCGGCCGGTCTTCTCGCTCAGGCCTGCGCGGCGCATCTCGTCGTCGGTCCAGAGCGTCCCGTCGAAGAAGACCAGCGCCGCTCCCCGCAGCCGCGCGGCGAGCTCCGCGTCCACCTCGGCGCAGGCCCCGACAAACAGGAACTCCGCCGTTCCCGCCCGATCGGATACGCGCAGGCCGATCGTGTCACCGTCATCCGCCGCCCCCGCCTCGGTGCCCTCCAGATACCAGGCGGGCTTGCCCGGCACCGGGAAGGCCTCGATGACCAGCCCCGACGGCCTCCCGTCCTGCAGCACCGGCTCGAACGGCACGCCGACCGCGATCTCGCGGCGCGGCACCCGGGTGGGCGGCAGCACGTTGAAGAGGCTGTTCTCCTCCAGCACCCCCAGCACCCGCGGATGCGCGTGGATGGCAAACGGCCACCCCTCGCGCAGCGACAGAAGCCCCGCGACCGCATCGACCTCGCCGTTGGTCAGGATCACGCCCGCGATCGGGCTGTGGCGCAGGCCGTGGCGGGGATGGAGCTGCGGCGTGTCGAGGATCTGCTGGCGCAGGTCCGGGCTCGCGTTGATCAGGAACCAGTTGGCGCCGCCGTCGGCGCTCAGCGCCACCGAGGCCTGGCCGTTGCGCAGCCCGGGGTCGGCCCAGGCGGCGCGGCAGACCTCGCAGCGGCAGTTCCACTGCGGCAGCCCGCCGCCTGCTGCGGAACCGAGGACGAGGACGTCGAGCATCCCGCAGCAGGCTCCGGTGCTTACTTGCGCTTCGCGCAGGCGTACATGTTGATTTCCATGCCGACCTGCACTTCGGAGATGGTGGGGGTCTTCCAGGCCATGGTCTTGACTCCATTGCGCGGCAGGCGCGCGCGCCGCCGACGGTTTCGGGTGATGCCCCGGCGATGTGGACGCCCGGACGCACCAAGCCTAGGCGAGCCCCTCCGCGCGGCGCTACCTATCGGTCGGATTGGGATATTTTATGGTGCGGGCGCGAACGCCGGACCCACCTCCGACGCGGCCGCGATGAAGGGCGGCGCCGGCTCGACCCGCGGTAGCACCAGCCGGCTTCCGGCCTCGGCAAGGGCGGCGACGAGCTCGGTATAGGGCTCGGTGCGCCGATACTGCGACGGGATCATCGTCACGATCCGCCGCGGCTCCATGTCGATCCGGTAGAGCCGGACGCCCGCACCCCCGGCCGGATCAGTCAGCACCGTCAGCGCCGGGACGATGCAGATCCCGACCTCGGCCCGCACGAGCCCGAGCGCCAGCTCGTAGCTGCGCACCCGCGCCCGCAAGCGGTTCATCGGCAGGAAGCGGTCGTACCAGTCCTGCACCCGGCGCGCATGCTGGGTGCCGAAGACGAACTGGATCGTCGCGTTCAGGACCGCCGCCGCCGACGGATCGAGATCGCGCCCGATGTCGTGCACGCCCCCCAGATCGAGCCGTGCCGGCACCGCCAGGACATGCGGGTCCTCGAGCACCGGCTCCTGCCAGAATCCGGCGCTCACCTCGGCGACCGAACTCGCCGACAGGAGCCCCACGTTCACCCGCCGCGCATAGAGCATCTCTAGGACCTCGCCCGGCGCCAGCTCCTGGATGTCGAATTCCATGGACGGGTGCCGCGCCTCGAGCCGCCGGATCGTATCGGGCACCAGCACCCGCATCGGCGAGGTGACGCCCGCGATCCGGAGCGTCTGGCGCGCCGCGCCGCCGACTAGCCCGTCCTCGAGCTCCTGCAGGCTGCGCAGCACCGGCTCGGCGCGCCGCAGCAGCCATGCGCCGGTCTCGGTCAGCTCCAGCCGGTTCGAGCGCCGCTCGAAAAGCTGCGCGCCCACTGCCGCCTCCAGGCCGGTGAGCTGCTGGCTGAGCGTCGGCTGGGCCAGGCCCAGCGTCTTGGCCGCGCGGGTCAGCGATTCGGCATGGGCGATCGCCCAGAAGGCCCGCAGTCGCCGGACGGTGATCTCGCCGCCCGGCCGCCCGCCGGCCCCTGCGAGCTCCGGCCACTCGTCATCGCCGCGCGCCTCCTCGCGGTCGGTCTCCTCCCGACGAACCATATCTGCCGGCCCCTTCCCGCGGCTTCTGTCGAAACGATCGTATGACAGATCCGCAGCCGGGCTCAACCGCGGGTATGATAGACGTATCCGAAGCCGCGCAGCGTGCGGATCGGATCACCGGCGCCGAGCCCCTCGAGCTTGCGGCGCAGCCGGGCGATCCGGCTGTCGATGCTGCGGTCCTCGGGATCGTCGCGCGCGGGCGCGAGCCGCAGCAGATCGTCACGGGTGAGCGGCTCGTCCGGCCGACTGGCAAAGGCCGCGATCAGGTCGACCTCGGTCGGCGACAGGTCGAGCGGCCCCTCCGCCCCCACGACCCGCCAGGCCGCGAGATCGACCGTGAGCGGCCCGAACGACAGCCCAGCCGCCCGCCGCCGCAGCACGCCCTCGACCCGCGCAGCGAGCTCGGCGAGCGAGAACGGCTTGGCTACATAGTCGTCCGCGACCGCCAGCCCCTCGACCCGGGCCTCGACCGCCCCCGCCCCGGTCAGCATGATGATGCCGGGCGCCATACCTGCGCGGAGCCGGTGCGCGATCGCGAGCCCGTCCTCGCCCGGCAGGCTGCGGTCGAGCAGCACCAGATCCGCCCGCCCCTCCGCCATCAGCGCATCGAGCTCGACGCCACTCCCCGCCAGACGCAGCCTGTGCGGCCCGCCGGCGAAGTAGTCGGCCACCATGCCCCGCACCGCAGGGTCGTCCTCGACCAGGATCAGTTCCGCCAGCGCCCGCCTCCTGCCCGCCCGCAACGATCGCCCCGCGAGCGAATGCCTTTCACATCAGCGACATAGGACGGGTTTACGCAGGGAAATCCGCTTCGTCCACACTTTCCGCCGCTCCGGGCTTGGCAGCGCCCCCGGCCCGTGCTCTGGTCGCGCGTCAGGCGCGCGGAGGCGGCATGCGGCGGATCATCGGCGGACCGGCGGCGGGCTGGCTGGCACTCGCCGGCCTCCTGCCCCTCGCGCTCCTCATCGGCGTGCTCGCCGCCCACCAGATCCGCCAGGAACGCGCCGCCCTCCTCGCCGACCAGACCCGCCTCGCCGCCGAGCACCACTTCGCCGTTGCCGAGGTCCTCGCCAGCGCCGGCCGCCGCCTCGCCCGCATGGAGGGCCGGATGCGCCTCTCGATGGCGGCGACACCCGAGCTCGGCGACCGCGCCCATGAACTCGTCGCCACCGAGACCCGCGGCATCGCCGCCACCGAATGGGCCCACCGCGCCATGGGCCGCGGCAATCTCGTCGGCCTTCCCGACCTCGCCGCCCGGGCCCGCGGCCCCGTCGCCGCCGCGCTCGACCTGCTCGCGCCTCTCGAGGTCGAGGCGCTGATCGGCGACGCGCCCTCCTGGAGCTACTTCTTCTCCTCGCAGCGTGACTTCATCACTATCCTGCCTGGCGCCGGCCTCGCCGACTTCCTCACCGTGGCGCCCCAGGTCGACGACGCCCAGGGGCTGATCGACTACTGGCTCGGCTACGACGTCTTCCGCCTCGGCACGCCGCTGGAGAACCCCGCCCGCCGGCCCTACTGGACGCCCCCCTACACGGACGCGGGCGGCGCCGGACGCATGGTCAGCCACGGCATGCCGGTCTACGACGGCGACCGCTTCATGGGGATCGTCGCCACCGACATCACCCTCCAGGCGCTCGCCTCCGTGCTCGAACACATGGGAACGCCCGCCGGCGCCACAGGCCTCGTGACCGACGCCGGCGACGTGCTGACCGCCGGCGCGGAGGACACCGCCCGGCTCGCCGCCGCCACCAGCCCCGCGCCCGCTTTCACCCGGCGCGGCGACGACTGGGAGCTGGTGCGCCCCTTCCCCGGCACGCCCTTCCGCCTCGTCACGGTCGTGCCCGAGGCCGAGCTGCGCGCCGAGGTCCTGCCCCGCCTGGCCGGCTACGCGCTGGTGCTCGGCGTCGCCGCCCTCAGCCTCGCCGCCATCATCCTCTGGCTCCAGCGCCGCTACGTCCGGCCGGGCCTCCAGCTCGCCGGCTATGTCGAGCGGGCCGCCCTCGCCCGCGACACCGCCCTGCCCGGCCCGCCCCCGGACCTGCCCGCCGTCTGGCGCGAGCGCGCCACCGCCATCACCCGGGCGCTCACCGCCGCCCGCGACGACCGCGCGGCCCTGGCCGCCAGCGAGGCGCGCTACCGCAACGTCGTCAACACCCAGACCGAGATGGTCGCCCGCCACACGCCCGAAGGCCGCGCCACCTTCGTCAACGACGCCTACTGCCGCCAGGTCGGCCTCTCCGCCGACGATATCCTGAGCCTCGGGAACAGCCAGTTCGACTTCGTCTCGCCCGAGGACATGCCGGCCCACGAGGCGCATATGGCCGGCCTGACGCCCGGCAACCCGACCGCAACCACCACCGTCAAGGTCTGGCTCCCGCGCGCGCCGGGCGAGGAATTCTGGGAGGAGTGGACCGACACCGGCATCTTCGACGAGACCGGCCGGATGATCGAGGTCCAGTCGGTCGGCCGCGACGTCACCGCCAAGGTCCGCGCCGAGGCCGAACTCGCCCGTCAACGCGCGGCGCTCCACCAGAGCGAAAAGCTCGCCGCGCTGGGCTCGATGCTGGCCGGCGTGGCGCATGAGCTCAACAATCCGCTCTCCATCGTCGTCGGCTATGCCGGGATGCTGCACGAGATGGCCAAGGACGAGCCGACCCGGCGCCGCACCCGCGAGATCTCGCTCGCCGCCGACCGCTGCGCGCGGATCGTGCGCACCTTCCTCGCCATGGCCCGTGCCCGCCCGGCCGAGCAGCACGACCTCGACATCGAGGCCCTGATCGACCAGGCGCTCGAGCTCGGCGCCTACGGCCTTCGCACCAACGGCATCGAGGTTGCGCGCACCCGCGGCAGCGCGCCTGTGATCCACGCCGACGGCGACCAGATCCACCAGGTGCTGATGAACCTCATCCTCAACGCCCAGCAGGCGATGATGGAGACCGACACCCCCCGCCGCCTCTCGATCCGCACCGGGCATGACGGGGACCGGGCCCTCATCGAGATCGCCGACACCGGACCCGGCATCCCGCCCGCGATCGCCGACCGGATCTTCGAGCCCTATTTCACCACCAAGCCGCAGGGCGTCGGCACCGGCATCGGCCTCGCCGTCTCGCGCGGGATCGTCGAGGCCCACGGCGGAACCCTCGAGCTCGCCCGTCCGCCCGGCGGAGGCGCGGCCTTCCGCATCACCCTGCCGGCCGCCGCTTCCGCCGTTCCCTCCTCCGACCCGGAGACGGTCCTCGCCGCGGCGCCCGGCCGCGCCCGCCTGCTGGTCGTCGACGACGAGCCCGCCATCGCCGG
>CAZESN010000024.1:0-11267 GCA_964514775.1 uncultured Rhodovulum sp. | reverse complement strand
CGGCGGAACCCTCGAGCTCGTGGCCCCGCCTGTGGGCGGCGCGCTCTTTCGCATCACCCTCCCGCCCGCGACCGGCGCCGCCCCCGTCTTGCCGGATCCGTCGCCGCCGGCCCCCGACACGCCCCGGCCACCGGCCCGGCTCCTTGTCGTCGACGACGAGCCCGCCATCGCCGCCTACATCGCCGAGGCCCTCACCCGCGACAGCGTCACCGTGCGAACGGCCGCCTCCGGCGCCGAGGCGCTCCGCCTCGCGGCCGCTGAAGCCTTCGACGCCGTCCTTTCCGACCTGCGTATGCCGGATATGAGCGGCACCCGGCTCGCCGCCCAACTCGCCGTAGCCTACCCGCGCCTCGAAGGCCGCATCCTGCTCATGACCGGCGACGCCCTCTCCGCCACCGGCGCCGACCTGCACGCGGGCATTACCGTCCTCGAGAAGCCGCTCGACCTCGCCACGCTCCGCGCCGCACTCCAGCCCTTCCTCGCCGAGGCGCGCCCAAGCCGTTGACGAAGCTTTCCTAATGGTTAGCGGATCTGAATTTCCATTTGCGAACAGACACTTGAAATTTGGGCACGCATGCCCACCTGTGCCCGCCTCATACGGCTCCCACTGATCGCATCAGGACAGGTCGTGCGTCTTCTCTTTTTTGCACGATTTGACCCGTGGCAAATCGTGACGCGCCTGCCTGCCCCCGGCAGGCGCGCCACGATCCCCGATGTGCGTGACCTCCACAAAGGCAGCGGACGGCCTCCGCGCTCACGCGCTCCGGCCGTGGACCGGGGCGAGGCAATGCCTCGCCTCTTCCGGTCCCGGGTGAGCGCGTTACAGATGCAATCAACCGGAAACGGTCACCCCTCGGGCCGATAGACATACCCATCACCGCGCACGGTGACGATCACCCGTGGGCGTCTCGGATCGGGCTCTATCCGCTTTCGCAGCCGGGTGATGCGGATATCGATGCTGCGCTCGCCCGGCTCCAGCGGCCGGCCATGGGCGATCTCGCTCAGCCGGTCGCGGCTCAGGATCTGTCGCGGATGCCGCAGGAATGCGTCGATCAGCGCATGGTCCTGCGCGCTCAGCTCCGACACCGCCCCGTCCGCCCCGATCAGCCGCCGCGCCGCCCGGTCGACGCGGGCCACCCCGAACGGAACCGCCGAGGCCGCGACCGGCACCTCCGGCAGACGCCGGACCACAGCCCGGATCCGCGCCAGCAGCTCAGAGAGGGCGAAAGGCTTGACGATATAGTCGTCCGCGCCGCCCACCAGCCCCCCGAGGCGGCTTTCCTCCTCGCCGCGCGCGGTCAGCATGACGATCCCCGCCCGCTCGCCCCGCGCCCGCAGCCGCCGCGCCACCGACAGCCCGTCCTCGCCGGGCATGTTGATATCGAGCACCAGCACCCGCGCGGGCGCCTCGCGCAGCAGCCGGTCGAGTTCCGCCCCGTCCGCCGCCAGCCGGACGCCGAGGCCGGCGGCCCCCAGGTAATCCGCGATCATCGCCCGGAGCCCGGGCTCGTCGTCGGTGACGATCACCTCCAGCCGTTCCGCCATCGCCCCCACCGCCATCAGGCCCGCCGCCGCCCTGTGCCGCCCCGCAGTCGCGCGCAACCGGGCGATCGCCGCACCACCGCCGCTGACCGGCGCGGCGCATGCCTCGGCGACGGCGCCACCGCCCGCACCGGCCGCCCGGCGGACCGCCGCGCCTGCAGAAGCTGCCAGAGCCTCAGCGCGTTGAGCGGCAGCAGCACCATCTCGGTCACCATCACCGGCCAGCTCCCGAGCAGCGCCCCGTAACTCAGGAACGCGACACTGCTCGCGATGCCGAAGAGACGCAGCGGCACCGCGCCCTTCATCGCCCAGGCCGCGAATGTCAGGCCGGTACCGGCAAAACCCACCATCTCGATCCAGTCCACTCGACGCACTCCCTGCCCGACATTCGCCGGACCCTTCTGCCGCGCCTCTGTTTCACCCCGTTGCCATAGGCCCGGAAACGAGACCGCCCGCAGCGCGGGACACGCTGCGGGCGGCAGGCGACAAGGGTCGCGGCGGATCAGGCGAAGTCGTTCAGCGTCAGGTTCACGATCCCGTCGATCCGGAACGAGAGCTCGGCATAATCGAGCCCGTTCACCGTGTTGTCGGAGGTGTTCACGTCGACGAAGGTGTTCCCGTTCGAATGCCGCACGTTGATCGTCCCGGCGCTGAAGCCCTGCTGCGCCGTCGGATCATCGTAGCGGGTCAGCTTGGTGAATTCCTGATACCCGGCCTTGTGCTGGTTCGCATCGCCACCGATCCGGATCGTGTCCAGGCCCTTGACGAAGTCGTGGATCCAGTCAACGCCCGGCCCGTCGGCGGTGTTGAACACGAAGGTGTCGCGCCCGGCACCGCCCCAGAGCATGTCCGCGCCCTTGCCGCCGACTATGATGTCATCGCCGCCCATGCCGCGGATCTCGTCGTTGCCGTCGAGCCCGTAGATGGTGTTCGCCCCGCCCGAACCGATCAGCTTGTCGCCATGGAACGACCCGCTCATGTTCTCGATGCTGACGAGCCGGTCACCCGCCGCCTCGCCGGTGTAGCCGCGCCCCGCGCCGAGGTCGACATGGACGCCGCTGGCCGCCGGGGAATAGGCGACGTAATCCTCGCCGTCGCCGCCGTCGAAGAGGTTCGCGCCCAGCGCCGACCAGAAGCTGTCGTTGCCCTTGCCGCCCACGTAGTCCAGGCCGCGCATGGCCACGAACTGATCGCCGAAATCGGTGCCGATCACCCGCTCGACCGTGTTCAGCGTGTCGAACTCGCTGCTGCCGACCCGGACGGTGTTTGCCGAGACGGTGATCGCGGCACTGCGACCGGCGTAGTTCGCCGTGTCATAGCCCGCGCCGCCGATCAGCGTGTCGTTGCCGGCGCCGCCATCGAGGAAGTCGTCACCCGCGCCCCCGTCGAGCGTGTCATTACCCGCCTCGCCGAAGAGTCGGTCGTTGCCGCCATGGCCGTAGACCTTGTCATGGCCGCCACCCGCGTGGATCACGTTCGCAACGTTCGAGCCGATCACCGTGTCGGCATGGCCGCCCAGTGTCAGGTTCTCGATGTTCTGCAGCTTGAAGCTGAAGCTGCTGCCCGCCATCTGGCTGTTGGCGCCCGGGTTGAGGTTGAAGTGACCGCCGGTGACCGCGCTCGTATAGACAAAGGTGTCGATGCCCGCTCCACCATTGAACGTGCCCTGATAGACGCGGTTCGCATGGATGACGTCGTCGCCCGCGCCCGCATCCACCGTGCTCCGGCCGCCGGTCACGTGGATGATGTCCCGTCCGCCGCCGGCCAAGATGACGTCGTTGCCGCCGTTGCCGAAGAAGACATCCGCACCCGAGGTGCCGAGGAAGAGATCGTTCTTGAGAAAACCGTAGTAGATCGCCATTTTTCTTGCTCCAGTTTCGTGGTGCGTCCTGCACCGTGGCGCGGCTTCTAGCCGCCGCGTGTTTCACGCCGTTGCCGTGGCGGTGCCGGATCAGCGCTCGCGCCAGGCATGGGCGACCTGGTCGAGGAGGGGCGCCAGCAGCCATTCCGCCGGCGCGCGCGCCTC
This sequence comes from uncultured Rhodovulum sp., assembly GCA_964514775.1. Lineage (GTDB taxonomy): Bacteria > Pseudomonadota > Alphaproteobacteria > Rhodobacterales > Rhodobacteraceae > Amaricoccus. The sequence continues at coordinate 7,699 of CAZESN010000024.1, read as the reverse complement.
GGTGACGACGAACCCCTGCACCGGCATCCCGGCGACGAGCACCACGCCCGCCGCACCGGCCGCATCGGCCGGCAGCTCTGCCTGCAGCCGGTAGAAGCTCTCGCCGCTGCCCGCGTCCGTCACCGCGTCACGGTCGACGCGCGAAACCGTCGCCTCCAGCACCGGCGCCAGCCGCTGCACCCCGGCCATCAGCCGCAGATGCACCGGCGCGCCCGCCGCCACCCGGTCGATCTCCGCCGGCGGGATCATCACCTCGGCCGCGAGCCGGGCGTCCTCGGGCACCACCGAGAGCATGACCTGCCCCGGCGCCACCACACCCCCCACCGTGTGCACGGCAAGCTGGTGCACATGCCCCGCGACCGGAGCGCGCACCGTCGTCGCCGCGATCTCGGCCACCAGCGCCCGGCGCCGCTCGAGAAGCTCCGCCTCCTCGGCCTCGGCCTCGCGGATCTCGCGGGCGATCCCGGCCTCGGCCTCGCGGTCGATCTGGGCAAGCCGCGCCTCGGCCTCGGCGACCGACGCCGCCAGCGTCGCCGCCTGGGCATCGATCTGCGCAAGCGCCCCCTCGGCCGCCGCCTCGGCCCTGCTGAGGCCGGTCAGGCGCGGCAGAGTGACGAGCCCCTGCTCGTGGAGCGACCGCACCGCGACCAGCTCCTCGCGCACCAGCCCGAGCTCCCGGACCCGCGCCGCCCGCTGCGGGCCGAGTCCCTCGGCGCCGCGGCGCAGCCCCTCGATCTGCTCGCGGACCTGCTGCCGCCGGCCGGCGAGATCGTCCCGCCGCGCCGTATGCAGCGCGAGCTCCGAGGCCGCCTCGCCACCCGGCGCCCAGCCCGTACCCGCGAGCTCCGCATGCAGCCGCCCGAGCCGGAGACGGGCGTCCGCGAGCCGCAGCTCGACGATGCCGAGCTCGCTGCGCAGCAGGGTGTCGTCGAGCGTCAGGAGCGGCGCGCCCGCCGCCACATGCTCGCCCTCTGCCACGAGAAGGCCGGTGACCCTGCCGCCGGCCGGATGCTGCACGGCCTTGAGATTGCCCTCCACGACCAGGGCGCCGGTGCCGATCACTGCGCCCTCGACGCGGGCGAGGACGCCCCAGGCCGTCCCCCCGCCCGCGAGCGCGGCGATGACGAACATTCCCGCCAGCGTGGCGCGGCGGCCGGATCTGCGGATCTGCGCAAGTTCCTCGGTCATGTCGGGCTCCTCAGGCGTTGGCGCGCAGGACGCGCGGGGTATCGGTCGCGACCGGCCGCAGCACCTCCGCGCGCGGGCCGAAGGCGGTCTGCCGTCCGCCGGCGAGCACGAGCACATGGCTCGCGAGCGCGAGCGTGCCGGTGCGATGCGTGACCATGACGACGATGGCCCCGCGCGCCGCGGCCGCACGGACCGCCTCGGCGAAGGCCTGCTCGCCCTCGGCATCGAGACTGGCGTTGGCCTCGTCGAGCAGGATCAGGAAAGGATCGCCGTAGAAGGCACGCGCCAGCGCAATCCGCTGGCGCTGCCCCCCCGAGAGCGGCCGGCTGGCGTCGCCGACCGGCGTCTCGTAGCCCTGCGGCAGCCCGAGAATCATCCCGTGAACCCCGGCCAGCCGCGCCGCCCCGAGCACGGCCTCCGCCGGGGCGTTCGGGTCCATGCGGGCGATGTTCTCGGCGACGGTTCCCTCGAAGAGCCCGGCCTCCTGCGCGACATATCCCTTCGCGCCGCCCAGCCGGTCGGGATCAAACTGGTCGGTGCGCGCGCCATCGAGGCGCAGCTCGCCCCCCGCCGGCGCCTCGATGCCGGCAAGCAGCCGCATCAGCGAGGTCTTGCCCGCACCCGACGGCCCGACGACGCCGAGCACATCGCCCGCGCGCAGGGCGAAGCTCACGCCCTGCACGACGACCTCCCCGCCTGCAGCCGCCGCCACACCCTCGGCCTCGAGCGCGGCGCGCGGCAGCGGCAGGGCAAGGGTGGGCGCCGCGGTTTCCGCCAGCGCGGCATCGAGCCGCCCGAGCGCAGCGCGGGCCTCCTGCATCGGCCGCCAGTGGACGATCGCGGCATCGAGCGGCGCCAGCGCCCGGCCGGTCATGATCGACGTCGCGATCATGGCGCCGGCCGTCAGCTCGCCCCGGATGACAAGAAGCGCCCCGAGCCCGAGGATCAGCGACTGGAGCGCCATGCGCACCACCCGCGCGATCGCCGCGGCCGTCCCCGTCGCCGTCGCCGCCCGCGCCCCGGCCTCGGCGGCCAGCGCCGCCTGACGGTCATGGCGGCGGCCGAGGCTCTGCGCGAGGCCCATCGCCACCACGTTCTGCGCCTGCCGCCGCTCGGCCTCGACGAGGAACCGAAGCCGCCCCTGCGCCGCCATCGCCGCGGCGGCATGGCCGCGCGCCATCCGCTCCGAGACGAGGGTGAGCAGGACCAGCAGCCCCGCGCCACCGAGCACGGCCACCCCGATCACCGGATGGATCGCGAAGGCCAGCGCCATGAACACCGGCACCCAGGGCAGGTCGAGAAGCGCCGAGGGGCCCGCCCCGGCGAGGAAGCCGCGCAGCGTCCCGAGGTCCTGCAGCGCATGGCCGGCGCCGAGGCCGGACCGGGCGGCGCGCATCGTCGCGCGATGCGCCGGCCCGCGCAGGCGCGCATCCAGCTCGCGCGACGCGAGCACGAGCAGCCGCTGGCGCAGGATGTCGATGACCGCCTGCACCGCGAAGAGAAATAGGAGGAGCACCGTGACCGTCGCCAGCGTCGCCATGCTGCGCGAATTCAGCACCCGGTCGTAGACCTGGAGCATGTAGAGCGCGCCGTTGAGCATCAGCAGGTTGACGGCCGCCGAAAACAGCCAAATGGCGGCCACCCGCCCCCGTGATGAAAAGAGCACGGCACGGGCGGGACGCGGATCTCGGGACGGCATGGCACTCTCCTCGCTGGGATCAGCGCCATGTCTGCCGGGATTGTTTCAGCGCGATGCCGTCAGGCCCGCCCGCGCGGGGCGGTGCCGCTACCGCACGCAGCGAAAGCCGATGTGGCTGGTGCCGGTGTCGACCATCTGAGCATGCCGCGCCGCCGGACGATAGCGGCGGCAGTAGGAGGGCGCGCAGAGGAAGCTGCCCCCCTTGATCACCCGGCGCGGGATGGCGATCCCCGGCTGGGCGGGATCATGGCTCTGCCGCTCGAGCGAACCGCAGCAGCCGGCCTTCTCGCCCTCCTTTGCCGAATGACTGGTGGTGAACCAGTCGGTCGTCCACTCCCAGACATTGCCGCAGACCTCGTAGAGCCCGTAGCCGTTCGGCGCATAGGTCTTCACCGGACAGCTTCCGGCATAGCCGTCTTCGCAGAGGTTCTGCCATGGAAACGACCCCTGCCAGGTGTTCGCCACATGCCGGCCGCGCGGCACCAGCTCGTCGCCCCATGCGAACTCGGCCCCGTCGAGCCCGCCGCGCGCCGCATATTCCCACTCCGCCTCGCTCGGCAGCCGCTTGCCGGCCCAGGCCGCATAGGCTTCGGCATCCTCGAAGGCCACATGCACCACCGGATGATCCTTGCGCCCCTTGATCGTGCTCCCCGGCCCCTCGGGATGCCGCCAGCACGCCCCCGTCACCCAGGACCACCAGTTGCGGATGTCGCGAGTGTCGACCGGCCCCGGGGTCATGTGAAAGACCGTGCTCCCCGGCAGGAGCTCGTGCGGCGCCGCATGCGGATAGACCGCCGCATCGAGCGGGCGCTCGGCCACCGTGACATAGCCCGTCTCGGCCACGAAGACCGCGAACTGGCGGTTCGTCACCACCGTCTCGTCGATCTCGAAGGCCGCGACCTGGACCCGGTGCGCCGGCGCTTCCTCGGGATAGTGGAGGTCCGACCCCATCATGAAACTGCCGGCCGGGATCCGGCGCATGCCGGCCACAGGCGTCGCACGGATCTGGCGGTTCATGGATCGCCCTCCCAAAGGCCGCCCGGGCCGATCCCGGTCGGGTGTCGGCGCCATATTCCGCCCTCGGCCCCCGCTTGTCGAGACGAAGCGACACCCCCGGCCCTGACGTGCCAACCGCGAGGGCCTTGGTTGTCCCCCGCCCGCGTAGTATAGGGTCCTTCGGAACACCCCCAGTTCGACAGCACCCGCCCGGCCTCGCCACCGCCCCGGCGAAGGAACCTACCCACACGGGCGCAGCGAGACGGCAAGGCAATGACATACCCCGCCCACAGACTGTCCGTCGCGCCGATGATCGACTGGACCGACCGCCACTGCCGCGTGTTCCACCGCCAGCTCACCCGCCGCGCCCTGCTCCATACCGAGATGATCACCACCGGCGCGGTACTCCACGGCGACCGCACGCGCCTGCTCGCCCACGCGTCGGAGGAACACCCGCTCGCGCTCCAGCTCGGCGGATCCGATCCCGCCGACCTCGCCGCCGCGACAGCAATCGCCCGCGACCTCGGCTTTGCCGAGATCAACCTCAACGTCGGCTGCCCCTCTGACCGGGTGCAGTCGGGCTGCTTCGGCGCGGCGCTGATGCGCACGCCGGACCGCGTCGCCGACTGCGTCGCCGCCATGATCGCCGCCGCCGGCCCCCTGCCGGTCACGGTGAAATGCCGGATCGGCGTCGACGACCAGATCCCCGAGGAGGTCCTGCCCGCCTTCCTCGAGACCGTCTCGGCCGCCGGCGTCACCCGCGTCACCATCCACGCGCGCAAGGCCTGGCTCCAGGGCCTGAGCCCGAAGGAGAACCGCGAGATCCCGCCGCTCGACCACGGGCTCGTGCAGCGCATGAAGACGGCCTTCCCCCACTTCGCCATCGTCATCAACGGCGGCATCACCGACCTCGACACGGCGCTCGGCTTCCTCGACGCCGGCCTCGACGGGGTGATGATCGGGCGCGCCGCCTATCAGTCGCCGGCCCTGCTCGCGGGTGTCGATCGCCGCGTCTTCGGCGCGACCGCCCCGGACCCGCTGCCCGAGGACGCGGTCCGGGCCATGCTCCCCTATATCGAGGCGGAACGCCGCGCCGGCACACCGCTCCATGCCATCACCCGCCACATGCTCGGGATCTTTCAGGGCCGGCCCGGCGCCCGTGCCTGGCGGCGACGGCTCTCCGAGGGCGTCCACCTGCCCGGCGCGGGCCCCGGGCTCGTGGAACAGGCGCTCGCCGACCTTGCCCCCTTCCCGCCGCCGCCGAGTAGACACCCCTGATGATACGCCCCCGAGGCACCGGCCCCCGCGGGGTGATGCTGCTGCTCACCCTCACGCTTCCCGCGATCCTCATCTGGGGCATGACCTTCGTGGTGATGCGCCTCGGCCTGTCGCTGGTCGGGCCCTTCACCTTCGCGGCGCTGCGCTTTGCGGTCGCCTCGCTGCCGCTCCTGCCCTTCGTGCGGCGCCCGCGCCTGCCGTTCGCCTTTCTCACGGCCTTCGCCTTCTTCTTCGGCTTCGGCCAGTTCGCGCTCCTGATCGTCGCGCTCGATTTCGGCCTGCCGACCGGCCTCGCGTCCCTGCTCATGCAGCTCCAGGCGGTGCTCACGCCGCTGATGACCGCGGCGCTCCTCAAGGAGCGGGTCCGGGGCTACACGATCCTCGCGATCGGGCTCAGCCTGATCGGCCTCGCGCTCATCCTGAATGCGGCGGGGCACGGGCCGGTCGGGGTCGTGCCGTTCCTTCTGGGGATCGCGGCCTCGACCTCCTGGGCGATCTCGAACGTGATGATCCGGTTCGGCGTCGCCCGGGGATATGCCTACGAGCCGATCTCGCTGATCGTCTGGGCGAGCCTGCTCCTGCCGGTGCCCTTCGCCGCCATCGCCCTTATGGCCGGCGAGATCACCCCCGACGCGCTGCGCACCATCCCCGCCGCCCTGCCCGCCGCGCTCTATCTGGGGCTCTTCGGGACGGTGCTTGCCCATGCCCTCTGGGTCCGGGCGATGTCGGCCTTCGACAGCGCCACCGTCTCGCCCTTCTCGCTGCTGATCCCGGTAATCGGGCTGACGGCGGGCTACGTCTTCTTCGGCGAGACGCTGACACTGCCCGAGGCCCTCGGCTGCCTGCTGGTCATCGTCGGCGTGGTCGTCCATGTCGCCGGCACCGTACTGGGCCAGCGCCGCCTCTGATCCTTCTTCGGACCGGATCGGCGAGGCATTGCCTTGCCCCGGTCCACGGCTGGAGGTCGTGAGCCCGGAGGCCGTCCCCTCCCTCAATGGAGGTCATGCCCGACAGGGATCGTGGCGCGCCTGCCTGGGCGGCGCGGAACGCGCCTGCCGGGGGCAGGCAGGCGCGTCACGATTTGCCACAGGTTAAATCGTGGAAAAAAGAGAAGACGCACGACCTGTCCTGAAGCGATCAGTGGGAGCCGTATGAGGCGGGCACAGGTGGGCACGCGTACCGAAATTTCAAATGTCTGTTCGCAAAGGCGGATTTCGAGCCGCTAACCATTAGGAAAGCTTTGTTGACGGCTTGGGCGTGCCTCGGCGAGGAAGGGTGGAGCGCGGCGCGTGGCCAGGTCGAGCGGCTTCTCTTTTTTGCACGATTTGGCACCAGCCAAATCGTGCAAAGTCCCGCTCACAACCGCCTGAACATCACCAGCGCATCGACCTCCCCCAGCACCGGATGGACAAACGCCCCCGGCAGCCGGCCGACCGTCTCGAACCCCGCACCCGCCCAGAGTGCAATCGCCCGCGTGTTCGACGCGACGACGAAGTTGAACTGCATCGCCTGGAACCCGCGCGCCCGCGCCTCGTCCAGCGCATGCGCCAGCATCCGCCGCGCCACGCCCCGGCCTGTCGCCGCGCCCGCCGTGGCGAATCCTGCATTCGCCACATGCACCCCACCGCCGCGCTGGTTGGCGCAGAGGAAATAGGACCCGACCACGCGGCCCTCTTCCTCGGCCACGAAGACCGCATGTCCGGCCCCGCCCCAGTAGTCGAGCGCCCCCGCCCGGTCGATATCGCGCGGCAGGCAATAGGTCTCGCCGGCGGCAAAGACCGGCTGCAGGATCGACCAGGTCGCCTCGTTGTCCTGCGGGCCTGCGGGTCGTATCTCCATGGCCCGAGATTGCCCGCGACCATCCCCCTTGTCGAGCCTTCGCGCCCGTGGCCCAGGCTTAACGAAGCTTTCCTAATGGTAAATCGTTCCGAATAATCATTTCATATCAACATGATAACAAAGTGGGCACGCGTGCCCACCCTGTGCGGGCACACTCGCCTCAGGCGGCCGCGCGGGCCTGCATCTCCACCAGTTCTACGATATCGAGCATGATCCGGTTCAGCTCGAAATCCTTGGGCGTATAGACCCGCGCCACGCCCTGGCCGCGCAGCGCCTCGGCATCCGCGTCGGGGATCACGCCGCCGACCACCACCGGCACGTCGTCGAGCCCCGCCGCCCGCATCCGCTCGATCACCTCGGCCACCAGCGGCAGGTGCGACCCCGACAGGATCGAGAGCCCGACCACATGCACCGATTCCTCGAGCGCCGCGTTGACGATCTGGGCCGGCGTCAGCCGGATCCCCTCGTAGACGACCTCCATGCCCGCATCCCGCGCCCGCACCGCGATCTGCTCGGCGCCGTTCGAATGCCCGTCGAGCCCGGGCTTGCCGACGAGGAACTTCAGCCGACGCCCGAGCCGCCCGCTCACCCCCTCGACCGCCGCGCGCAGGTCGGCGAGGTTGCCCGCCGGCGCCGCGGCCGCCTTGCCGACGCCCGTGGGCGCCCGGTACTCGCCGAAGACCTCGCGCATCACCGCCC
>CAZESN010000023.1:0-21410 GCA_964514775.1 uncultured Rhodovulum sp. | reverse complement strand
GGCGGGCGCGGCATGAAGCTCGCGCGCACCGCGGCCGCCCGCCGTCGCCTTGACGATGACCGGATAGCCGACCTCCTCGGCCACCCGGCGCGCCGCGTCGAGCGTGGGCACACCGCCGTCCGAGCCCGGCACGCAGGGCACGCCGAGGTTCTTCATCGTCTCCTTGGCGGTGATCTTGTCGCCCATCAGGCGGATGTGCTCGGCGGTCGGGCCGATGAAGGTCAGCCCGTGGTCCTCGACGATCTGCACGAAGGTCGCGTTCTCGGAGAGGAACCCGTAGCCCGGGTGGATCGCCTCGGCGCCGGTGATCTCGCAGGCAGAGATGATCGCGGGCATCGACAGATAGCTCTGGCTGGCCGGCGCGGGGCCGATGCAGACGCTCTCGTCGGCCATGCGCACATGCATGGCATGGGCGTCGGCGGTCGAATGGACCGCGACCGTCTGGATACCCATCTCCTTGCAGGCACGATGGATGCGGAGCGCGATCTCGCCCCGGTTCGCAATCAGGACTTTCTTGAACATCCCGTGTCTCCGGCCTCGTGGGGCGTCATTCCAGGATGATCAGGGGGGCGCCGAACTCCACCGGCGAGCCGTCCTCGACGAGGATCCGCTTCACCCGTCCGGCCCTGGGCGCCGGGATCTGGTTCATGGTCTTCATCGCCTCGATGATGAGGATCGTCTGGCCCTCGGCAATCGCGTCGCCGATCTTCACGAAGGACGCGGCCCCCGGCTCCGGCGCGAGATAGGCGGTGCCGACCATCGGCGAGAAGACGACACCGGGGTCGTCGACCGGGTCGGGCGCGGCCGCGACGCCGGCGGGGGCGGTGCCCGGCGCCTGCGCCAGGGCCGGCGCGGGAGCGGCGGCCGGCGCCACTGCGACCGGCGCGGCATAGGTGATCTGGCGCGCGACACGGACGGTCAGCGCGTCGTCATCGCCGTATTCGCGATTGACCTCGATCTCGGTCAGGTCATTGGCCCGCAGAAGCTCTGCGAGTGCCTTGATGAACTCGACGTCGGATTCCTGTGGTCGTTTGCTCATGTCACGCCCGTTCTTGATGCGGGCTCTGCCGGCCCGTGCCTCAATGCCGTCACATATATGCGGCCCATGCCCGCGAGGAAAGCGCGGAAATCGCCCGCAGGGCCGTCGCGGCCCCCTGCCCCGCCCGTCACCGCCCCGTCACCGGGCCGCGCGCCGGTCCGCCACCACGCGCTCCATCTGCGCCAGCGGCAGATAGCCGCGCACGATCAGGTCGTCGAAGACGAAAGCCGGCGTGCCGTTGAAGCCCATCTTCTCGGCAAGCGATCGGGTATCGGCGATGCGCCGCTCGACCTCGGGGTCGTCCATCGCCGCGCGCACCGCGGCGGGGTCGGCGGCGATGCTTGCGATCGCCTCCTCCACGACCGTTTCGTCGATCCGTCCCTGCATGAGCTGGAAGCGGTCCACGAGGCCGCGATAGGTCTCGGGCCCCTCGGCGATCATCCCGGCGATCGCCGCGCGGGAAGCCAGGACCGAGCCCGGCCCGAGGATCGGCATCTCCTTGATCACCCAGCGGATGTCGCCATCGGCGTCGAGGAGTTCCACCATTTCGGGATGCGCGCGCCGGCAGTAGCCGCACTGGTGGTCGAGAAACTCGACGATAGTGAAGCTGCCCTCGGGGTTGCCGCCGACGTAGGAATAGCCGTCGTCGAAGAGCGCGGCCCCGTGTTCGGCCAGCAGCTCGGGGTCGCTGGCCATGCTTCCGGCCTGCACCTCCGCCTCGAGGAGCGCGATCATCTCGCGCAGGATCCCAGGGTTCTCCAGCAGATAGGCGCGGATCTCCTCGTGCAGGACCTCGCGGTCAGCCTGGGTCAGCGGCTGCTGCGCCGACACGCGTCCGGGGAACTCGTTGAGGGCGATGAAGGCGGCGGCCGTCAGGGCGACGACGGCGAAAAAGCTGCGCATGCTGATCCTTCAGTTCTGGGCGCGTCGCGACAAGGTTATCACGTCCTGCGCCTGGCGCCACCCCGGGGAGCCGGTGGGCAGGAGATCGGAGGCCCGGCCCGCCTGGCGGGCGGCATCGGGGAAGCGGCCCTCGAGGAGGTGCCGCTCGGCGGTGGCAAGCGCCGCGGCGCCGTCGTTGCCCATCCGCGCCTCGGCCAGCGCGAGGTCGCGCAGCACGCCGGAATTGGCCTTGTCGAGCGAGGCGGAGCGGGCGAGGACCTGCCGCGCCTCGGCATCGGCGGCGCGCTCGTTCATGTTGAGGAGCGCGCGGCCGAGCCCGCCGAGGATCAGCGGCTCGTCGGGGGCGAGCGCCACGGCGCGGCGGTAGGACTGCGCGGCCGGGGCGGCGCGGCCGGCCTCGAGCAGGAACTGGCCGCGGAGCTCATGGTAGTAGGGATCCTCGGGGCGCGCGGCGATCAGCGCATCGGCGCTGGCGAGCGCCCGCGCCGGGTCCGGGCGGCGGTGGTAGGCGACGGCGCGGGCGAGCGCCGCGTATTCGGAGGTGTCGCTCGCGGGGTAGTTGCGCAGGGTCTGGGCGGGACTGTCGAGGAAGCCCTTGAACTTCGCGACCATGCGGGCGTGCCAGTGCACGTCGCTCGCCGAGGGCCCGTCGCCGCGCGGGAGCCGGGCGATGCGGTCCTCGATCAGCGCCATCCGCTCGTGCCAGAGCGGGTGGGTGCGCGCATAGGGGTCCATGCGCGTGCTCATCAGGATCTCCTGGCCGCGGAAGAGCTCGAGGACCTCGAGCATCGCCTGCGGATCGCTGCCCGAGGCCGCGAGGTAGCGCAGGCCCGACTGGTCGGCGACCGCCTCCTCGGCGCGGCTGTGGGCGAGCGCGCTGCGCATCGCCGCCTGCTGGCTGCCGGTGGCGATGGCGACGCCGGCGTCCGGCGCGCCGCCCGCCGCCGCGAGCGCGCCGCCGAGCATGCCGATCAGCGCGATGCCGCGCGCGCCGCGCAGCGCCTGGTCGCGCCGGGCGATATGGCCACCGGTGATATGGCCGATCTCGTGGGCGATGACCGACCGGAGCTGGTCGACGGTCTTCAGCCGCATGATCAGGCCGCTGTGGATGAAGATGTTCTGCCCGCCGGCGACGAAGGCGTTCAGCTCGCGGTCGTTGACGATGTAGATCCGGACGGTCGCGGGGTTGAGGCCGGCGGCGCGCAGGAGGGGCGCCGCGACACGGTCGAGCGTCGCCTCGATCTCGGCGTCCCGGATCAGCGCGAGCGGTGCCGCCGCCGCCGGCGTGCCGGCGAAGGCCGCGAGCACGCAGAGGAGCCAGAGGATACGTCGCACATCGCCTCCCGTCGTGGCGGCGCGGGCGCGCCGGGGCCTGCGCGACCCTAGGAGAGGCGCTCCGCCGAGGGCAAGCGGGGGGATGCGGGTGATCCTCGGATTGTGAACCGGAAGCCGGGCGGCGGGGCGTGGCCGTGTTCGCGGCTATGCCAGCGGGGCGTCGAGGGGATTGGGATGGGCGGGATGTCAGGAATTACGGATAATTCATTGATATCAAATTGAAATACATAGTTCTCAGGAACATGGCGTCAGGCCGTGGCGCTTCTGGGCGACCCACTTCCGACCGATGTGGCGGCCGAAAATCCTGAATCCGAAATACATATCAATATCATACGGTCTGTATCAGGTTGCCGGCGTCGTGGCGACAGGCTTGGCGGTTCGCGGGAGGGGGCATATGGGGAGCCCGCCTTCTAGGCCACGACCCTGTGCCAGTAGCTGTCCCGGCCGTAGCGCTCCGGCTCGTTCGCGAGGATCCGGGAGGAATGCGCGTCCGTGTCCGCGAGAAAGAGATCCCTGCCGATATGGCGCACCAGACGCGGCACGGCGACCTGAAGGCTGCCGATGTCGCCCACATGCCGCCCGAAGCTCACCAGCGCCGAGATGTTGAGAGCGTGGATGTTGCGCAGGAAGCCGTCGGCAGGGGCATCGGTCCCGGCATATTCGTATCCCGGCCCGAGATAGGGATAGCGCCCCGCGCTCGCGGCGGGTCCGATCGCCGGCAGGCCGGGCCTGTCCGCCCAGACCGCGATCCGGTCGGCGAAGCCGGCCAGCTCCGGGATGGCGCGCGGGTCGACGCGGTAGCCGGTGGCGAAGACGAGGTAGTCCACGTCGAGGCTCCGGCCCGGCAGGACCAGGCGCAGCCGGCCGTCCACGGGGGCCGCACGCTCGATCCCCGCGCCGAGATGTATCCGAAAGCCCTCGAACCGGCAGGCGCGGGCGATCGAGGGAAGGAAGGGCGGCGTGCTGCGGGCGAGGAACTTTCCCGCCGCCGTCCACCGGGCCACGTCCGGCAGCGCGTGGAAGTTCTCGCTGACACCGTGGTAGCCGGCCGACTTGCCGTTGGAGCGGCGATGCAGGTCCGCGCTGCGGCAGAGGAGATGCACCTCCCGCGCCCCGGCCTCGAGCGCCGTGGCGGAATTGTCGAAGGCGGCCGAGGCGGCCCCGACGACGCCGACGACCTTGCCCCGCAGCCGGCTGAAATCGATCTCGCCGTCGCTGTGAGACCAGAGCCCCGGGGGGATGCCGGCCGCGAGATCCGGGACAAACGGGCCGCCCGTTCCCGCATAGCCCGTGGCCAGCACGAGCTTGCGGGTGACCAGCGGCGCCCGGCCGCCCCCGAAATGCAGGCGGAGGCGCCGGCCCGAGGGCTCGACCCGCGTGACCCGCGTCTCATGCAGGATCGGGACGCGCGAAATCCGGCGGAACCACTCGAGATAGGCCGCCCAGGATCCGGTCGGGATCTGCTCCATCCGCTCGTAGGCGTCGGCACCGAAGCGCGCGCAGTACCATGCGCGGTAGCCGAGCGCGGGATCGTGCAGCTCCGGACCGGGGATATCCTTCGGCGTGCGCAGGGTCGGCATGCGGGCGGTGGTCCGCCAGATCCCGATCTCCGCCGCCGGATTCGCATCCACCACGAGGACGTTGCCGATCCCGGCCCAGCGCAGGGCGAAGGCGGTCGCAAGCCCGCACTGGCCGCCGCCGATGACCACGACGTCATGGTCGACGCCGGCGGCCGGCGGCACCCAGTTCGGATGTCCCGGACCGAGAAGACGCAGGACCTCCCCGGTCAGGCGCGCGTCGGTCTCGGCATCCATTCCCTCCGGGGCGCGGCGGGCGGTCGGCGTCATCGGACGGCGTCCCCACCGCCGGCGGCGCGCCTCGACGGTAGCGGCAGCACGGCGCGGGCATAGCATTCGGCCGACCAGTCCGGCGGCGGCATGCGGTCCATCAGGGCGTGGTGGGCCTGCTCATCCTCGAAGAACAGGTCGCGCACGAGGGCGGCGGTCAGTCTGCGGATGCCGAAATCCATGCTCGGCACGTCACTGATATGCCGGCCGAAGCTGAGCTGGGCGGCGGTCGTGTAGGCGTGGAGGTTCTTCAGGAACGGCGCGCTGCGCGGCACTTTCTCGGTCAGCTGGAACTCGGGGCCGAGATAGGGATGGCTGGCGAGCCCCGGGCTCTCCTGTCCCACGGGCGGGACGTAGCGATCGCCCCAGAGCGCGATGCGGTCGGCGATCGCGGTGAGTTCAGGGCGCAGGCGCGGGTCCTGGCGGTAGCCGGTGGCCGCGATCACGAAGTCAAAGTCGTGGACGTCGCCCCTGACGATCAGCGACGCCCGCCCCGACCGGACCTCGGCGTGGTCGAGCGGCGCCGACAGGTGGATGCCGAAATTGTCGTGCGCCATCACCCGCAGGATCGAGTCGAGCGGCGGTGGCGTGCCGAGCGCCTGCATGCGCAGGGCGAGCTTCCAGCGCAGGCTGTCGGGCAGAGCTGGGAAGTTCTCCTGCGCGCCGTGGTAGCGGCGCTTCCGGCCGCCGGCCGTGTCAGGGATCGCGTCGCGCCGCGTCAGCATGCGCACCCTCAGCGCCCCCGCCTCAAGGGCGGTGGCAGCGGCGTCGAAGGCGGACGCCCCGCAGCCGATCACAGCCACGGTCCGGCCGCGCAGGGCGGCGAAGTCGATTGCCGCCGAGGTATGGGCGAGGAGCCCCGGGGGCAGCGCCTCGAGCTCGGAGGGCACATGCGGCCCGCCCAGCGCCTCGATCCCGCCGGTGAGCACGAGCTTGCGCGTGGTCTCGACGGTGTCACCCCCGGGACCCGCGAGGTGCAGGCGGAAGTGCGCGCCCATCGGCTCGACGCCGACGAGGCGGGTCTGGTAGCGGATCCCGCCGGCGGTCAGGTTCCGGAACCAGCGCAGGTAGCCCGACCAGGCCGCCGGCGGAACCCGGTCGAGCGCCGCGAAGGCGCCCGGCCCCTGCTGGGCGTCGTACCAGCGCTGGAACCCCAGCGGGGTGAACCCGAGATCGGGGCCCGTGGCGGTCTTGGGCGTGCGCAGGGTCAGCATGCGGGCGCAGCGGTCCCAGCTGCCGGCGCTGTCCTCGCCGGCGGCGTCCACCTGCCCGACCCGGCCGACCCCGGCGCGACGCAGCGCGTACCGGAGCGCGATGCCGCTCTGGCCGGCGCCGACGATGAAGACGTTGTGGGTCACGCCCTCGCGCGGGATGACCCAGTCCGCCGGGTCCGCGCCCTGAAAGGCCAGGGCGCGGCGGACGGCGTCGTCGTAGGTCTCGGTGCGGTCGGTCACGCTTCTGACCCCGAGCAGCGGCAGGACGTTCGCGGGAGGGATCGCCCGACGGGCTCAGTCGACGACATGCACATTCGCCCAGTTCGAGCGGAGACCGTCGATGGTCTCGCTGTGCCCCTGGACCCTCTTGTTGAAGAGCGTCACGTTCTCGATGTCGATCAGGTTGATGACCGGTATCTCGTCGGCGACGATCCTCTGCACCTCGTGGAAATAGGCGACCCGCTTCGCGACGTCGCTTTCCACGCCGGCCAGGGCCAGCAGCTCGTCGACGCGCGGATTGGAATAGTTGCCGGGATTGTTGGTGTAGGTGCCGGCCGGGGCGCTCGGCGTGACATAGACGCGCGGAACGCCGATCGAGGGGTCGAACATCTGGGCGAACTGCGCCGCGACGAGATCGAATTCCCGGTCGGTGTTGACCCGCCTGGCCACGGCGGCGGCATCGCCCGGACGCAGCACGACCCGGACCCCGATCGTCGCGAGATTGGACTGGATGTATTCGGCGATGGGTTTGCGCTCGGGGCGATGGCTTGGATAGTCGTAGGTCACGGTGAAGCGCAGGCCGTCCGGCCCGCGCGCGAACCCCGCCTCGTCGAGAAGCGCCTCGGCGCGCTCGAGGTCGAAGGGATAGGTCGTCACCTCGTCGGTGTAGAAGGGGGCGTTCGAGGGGCTGAGCGCCGAGTGGATCGGCCGGCCGTAGCCCGAGAGGATGTTCCGGACGATGAAGTCGCGATCGATGGCATGCGCGAACGCCTGGCGGACGCGGAGATCGGCGAGGTAGGGATTCTCGAGGTTGAACTGCACCTGGATCGGCTGGGGAATGTAGCCGTAGCCTTGGGTCGTGACGTCGAGGTGCGGCAGGGCGACGAGGCGGGCGATGTCGCCGTTCGGCACGGGCGCGGTGCCGGCGATGTCCACGTCCCCGGTCTCGAGGGCGATGGCCCGGGCCGCGGGATCGGAGATGAAGCGCACCACGATGCGGTCGAGATAGGGGCGCGGGCTGTCCCAATAGTCCTCGTTGCGCTCGAGGACGATATGGCTGCCCCGCTCCCAGGAGACGAACCTGAACGGTCCGGTCCCGATCGGGGCGAAGCGGTTGTCGTTGGCCTGGACGTCGTCGTCCGGGTAGAGATGCGCCGGGAAGATCGGCGTCTCGAACGCGGCGAGGGCGCGGAGCAGGAAGGGGGCCGGCTCGGAGAACATCGCCACGGCCGTGTGCGGGTCCGGCGTCCGCACCTCGACGAGGTTGCGGAACGTGGTCTTGCCCCGCTCGTGGACTGCCTTGAGCAGCGCGAAGGATCGCGCCACGTCGGCCGAGGTGAAGTCGCGCCCGTCGTGCCACTTCACGCCCTGCCGCAGGACGAAGGTGTATTCCCGGTCGTCGTCGCTGACCGACCAGCCGATGGCGAGCTGCGGGATCGGGTTGAAGTCGAGGTCGTAGGAAAGGAGGCCTTCGACCACCTTGCCGCTGACCGAGACGGTGCCGGCGTCGTTGTTGGCGATCGGGACCAGGGCGGCGGGCTCGGGGTTCACGACGAGCACGACCGTGCCGCCGTGGACGGGCGCGGAGGCCTGGGCGAAGGCTGCCGCCGGAAGGCCGGCCAGCAGGGCGCCGGCCATGGTCGATGCAAGGAGGGATCGGCGGGTCAGATCGAGACGGGTCATGGGGAGGGTTCCGGTTCTCATCGGGTTGCGGGATTTAGCGGGCGTACCGGTTCTGCGGGACGGGCAGGCCGAGAGACTCGCGCAGGTTCGTGCCGGCATAGGCCCGCTTGAACAGGCCCCTGCCCTGCAGGATCGGCACGACCTCGTCGACGAAGGCATCGAACGGGCCGGGGTAGTACGGCGGGGAGACGGTGAAGCCGTCGCAGGCGCCGCGCAGGAACCACGCGGCCATGGTCCCGGCGATCTGCTCCGGCGTTCCGGCGACGATCAGGTGGCCGCGCGCGCCCAGCACCGACTGGAAGAGCTGGCGGAAGGTGAGCCTGTCGCGGCGGGCCGTATGGACGAGCAGCGCCGCGCGGCTGCGCCGGCCGTCCGCCGGGTCCGTGTCGAAGGCCGGCACCGGCTCGTCGAGCCGGTAGCCGGTGACGTCCCGCTCCAGGCTGATCGAAAGCGCCTCGAGCGCGCCGTCGGCGTCGAGCCCCTCGTTCATGTCGCGCAGCTTCGCGCGGGCCTCGGCCTCGGTCCCGCCGATGACCGGCATTATGCCGGGCAGGACCAGAAGGTGGTCGGAATCCCGGCCCAGGGCCCGGGCGCGCGCCTTCAGATCCCTGTGGAAGCCGGCGGCCTCCTCGGGCGTCGTCTGGGCGGTATAGACCATCTCGGCATAGCGCGCGGCAAAGTCCCGGCCGGCCTCGGAGGAGCCGGCCTGTGCGAGGACGGGCTGGCCCTGGCGGCTGCGCGGGACGTTGATCGGGCCCTCCACGCTGTAGAACTCGCCCGCGTGGTTCAGGGCGTGGACGCCCTCCGCGCGGACGTAGCGGCCGGTCAGCTTTTCCTTCAGCAGCGCGTCGGCCTCGAAGCTGTCCCAGAGCCCGCGCACGACATCCACGAACTCGCGGGCGACGTGATAGCGGTGGTCGTGCTCGGGGTGGCTCGGCCGCCCGAAATTCCGCGCGGCCCTGACATTCGCGGTCGTGACGATGTTCCACCCTGCCCGCCCCTTGCTCACGTGGTCGAGCGACAGGAACTGACGGGCCACATGATAGGGCTCGCCGTAAGTGGTGGAGGCGGTGCCGATCAGTCCGATGCGCGTCGTCGCAACCGCCAGCGCCGACAGCAGGGTCAGCGGCTCCAGCCGCGTCAGGACGGACGGATGGCCGTCGGCGTTGACGTAGAGCGTGTCCGCGAGAAACAGGAAATCGAGCAGCCCCCGCTCGGCGGTCCGCGCGATGCGGATCTGGAGGTCGATGTCCTCGGCCCCGACCTCGGCGTCGGGCTGGCGCCAGCCGGCGGCGTGGCGACCGGTGGGATAGAGGAACAGGCCGATCCGGAGTTGCCGCCCGGCGGCGCCCGGTTCAGTGGGCATGATCGATCTCCGTCAGGTTGGCGGCCACGCCGCCGGCGCGGCGCGGATTGAGCGCGTCATTCAGCGCATCGGCCGCGAAACAGACGGCCAGGACGGTGATCGTGATCCCGATGCCCGGCAGCAGGGTCAGGTACCACGCGGTCCGAAGCAGCTCGCGACTGCTCCCGATCATCCCTCCCCAGCTCGTCAGGTTGGGATCGCCGAGCCCCATGAAGGAGAGCGCGGATTCGGTGAGGATCGCGCTTGCCACCAGGGTCGAGGTGGTGGCGATCAGGGTGGGCGCCGCATTCGGCAGGATCTCGAAGAGGACGATGCGCCACGGCGCGATGCCGGCGCCACGCGCGGCCTGAACGAAGTCGACGTCGCGCAGGCTGCGGAACTCGGCGCGCGTGAGGCGGGCGATCGTCGGCCAGCGCACGACCGCGATGGCGACGATCACCGTGAGCGGAGACGGCTCCAGGATCGCCACCAGCACGATGACGAGGACGAAATCAGGCAGGGTCTGGAAGACCTCGGTCACGCGCTGGAGCAGGTCGTCGGTCCAGCCGCCGCGATAGCCTGCCAGGGCGCCGACGGCACCGCCGAGGAGGAGGCTGGACACGGCCGCGAGGACCCCGACCAGCAGCGTCACGCGCGAGCCGTGCATCAGCCCCGAAAGCACGTCGCGACCGAGCGCATCGGTGCCGAGGGGAAAGGCGGCGTCCACGCCCGGCCAGAGCAGCCCCGGCCCGACGATGCTCGCCGGATTGTGGAGCGGCAGATACGGGGTCACCACCGCGAGCACGACCAGCGCGCAGAGCACGGCGAGGCTCGTCCTGCCGGCGAGCGAGCGGAAGCCCGTCGCCCGCCTGCGCGGCCCAGCGCGTTTGCGCGACACCGGCGCCCGCATATGCGGGGCGGAGCTGACCGCATCCTCCATCAGCCCGCTGTCCTCGGATCGAGCCACGCCTGGGTCAGGTCGACGACCACGTTGCACAGGATGACGAGAAGGGCGGAGATCAGCAGAATGCCGAGCAGGACATTGAAATCCCGCGATATAACCGATTCGTAGGCGAGCTGCCCCAGCCCGGGCCAGCTGAAGATCGTCTCGACGACCACCGCGCCGCCGAAGAGGCCGCCGACCTGCACTCCGGTCAGCGTCGTGATCGGAAGGAGCGAATTCCGCCAGACGTGGCGAAGAAGGACCTTGCGCGCGCCGATGCCCTTGGCCCTCGCGGTCCGGACATAGTCGAGCTCCATCACCTCGAGGACCGAGGTGCGCATCACCCGGGCGTAGAGCGCCATCTGCGACAGGGCCAGGGTGGCCACCGGCAGGACGAGATACTGCACCTTGCGCAGCCAGGTCCCGACCGAGCCGTCGTCATCCCAGATGACCCAGATGCCGCCGCTCGGCAGCCAGCCCAGCGCGAGCGCGAAGACGAGGACCAGGACGAGACCGAGCCAGAAGGTCGGCATCGCGTAGAGGAGCAGCATGCCGCCGTTCAGGACGCGGTCGACGGGGCCATCGGCGCGGATCGCCATGACCAGCCCCGCGACCATGCCCAGAACCATGGCGAAGGCCGTCGCCAGTCCGACGAGGAGAAGCGTACCCGGAATGCGCTCGCGGATCAGGTCGAGGACCGGGAGCTGCAGCCGCGTCGACATGCCCAGGTCGAAGGCCGCGAGGTTCGAGAGATAGCGCCAGAGCTGCTCTGCCACCGGAAGGTCGAGGCCGAAGCTCCGCCGGAAGGCCGCCATCATGTCGGAATCCGCCCCGCCGCTCTCGCCGATCATCGCGTCCGCGGCGTCGCCCGGCGCGAGTTGCAGCAGAAGGAAGTTGAGGATGAGGATGCCGAGGACGGTCGGCAGAGCCTGCCATGCCGTCCGGCGCAGCCGCCGTGAGAGACGCTGCACCGCTCTCATCTCGGAAACCGCGGTGCAATCCCCGGCACCAACAACACGGGAGCGGGCGCCGCCGATCGGTCCGGGCACAAGCTCTTTTGTTTTGTTTGATCGGTTACCATCGGCGCAAATGCTTGATTTGTTGCTGAAGTTGTTCTAGCCCAATCGAGCCCGCAGATGAATGCCGAACCAGATGAGTTTCCCGCCAATGCCGACCTCATGAGCATATTTGGCAGAATTTCACCCGTATTCAGGCGATATGTAGGAAAGATATGTCGTATCTGGACTGCTATGGAGAAACCGGTTCTGTCCTCAGTTTCAATTTTGTATGGTATATGATTTCTTTGATCGGATTTTTGTTCGGTTTGAAATTCGAGCTCGATGCCAATGAGTGACGCCCTGAACCCGGTATCGATCGCCGAGATTCTCCGGGAGCGCGGAGGTGCGCGGGGGAGCGGCGACATTGCCCGGCAGCTCGAGGCGATGATCCGCCTGGGCGAGCTCGAGGCCGGCGCCCGGCTTCCGACCGTGCGCCGGCTGGCCAAGGCGCTCGACGTCAATCCGAGCACGGTCTCGGCCGCCTGGGTCGGCCTGCAGGGCCGGGGGATGATCGAGACGCACCGCCGGGGCGGCAGCTTCGTCACCGGCCTCGGCGCGTCGTCGAAGCGAGCGGAGGCGGACGAGGACCGAGCCTGGGCGGCGTTCGACCTGGCGCGGAACTTCGCGGATCCGCTTCTCCTGCCGTCGCTGGACCGGGCCCTCGCCTTCGGCCTCGGGGCGCTCGACCTCCACCTCCCCCACCGCGAGGCGATAACGGGACGCCTCATGCAGGCGGTCGCGGTGAGCTGGCCCTTCGAGCCTGGCCTGTGGGCGACCGCCGCCGGGGGCGCTGAGGCGGCCTTTCTCGCGGTGGAGGCCGCGACCGATCCGGGCGGCGTCGTCGCGATCGAGAGCCCGACCAGCCCGCGCCTGCTCCGGGTGCTCCAGGATCTGGGCCAGCGGATCATCCCGGTCGCATGCGACGACGAGGGGCCGCTTGCGCAAGAGCTCGAGCGGGCGCTCGGCCTCGGGGCCACCACCTTCGTCTATCAGCCGCGCGCCCAGGTTCCGCTCGGCCACGACGTCAGCCTCTCGCGCATATCCGAACTGGCGCAGGTGCTCGCCCGATCGGGGCCGCGCGTCCGCGTCGTCGAAGACGACAATTCCGGACCGCTCGCCGCGGGCGCGCCCCGCAGCATCGGGAGCCATCTCCCCGACCGGGTGATCCATGTGCGCTCCTACTGCCGCGCCTACGGGTCGGACCTGAAGACCGCGGTGATCGCGGGCGAGGCGAGCCTGGTGCGGCGGTCGCTGGAGCTGCGCAGCCAGGGGCGCGGCGCGACCAGCCGGATCCTGCAGGATGCGCTTGCCTTCCTGATCCGCGATCCCGCCACCGGGCGCCGGCTGGCCGCGGCAAAGCGCCGCTACGCGAGCCGGCAGAGGGCGCTGGCGCAGGCGATCTCGGCGCTCGGCGTTCCCGTCCGGCATCGGGCCGGGCCGACCCTGTGGATGCCGGTTCGTGACGAGACCGCCGCGCTGATCCGGCTCTCCGCGCGCGGGATCACCGTAGGCGTCGGACACAAGTGCTTTCCCGATCCCGCCGGCCAGCCGCAGATGCTGCGCATCGCCACGAGCAGGATACCCGACGACACCAGCCGCCTGGGGCAGCTCGCCCGTCTGCTGGTCGATGCCAGCCTCGATACGGAGGTGGGCGTCCATGACTGACACGGCGGAACCCGCCTGCCCGCCGCACCCCGCGCGCTTCGCTTCCCAAAGCCCCTCCAGCGAAAGACAAGGACACGAGATGTCAAACGCGTCGCTTCTCGACGTGCGCGATCTGACCGTCAGGTTCGATCAAAGCCCGCGGCCGGCCGTCGACCGGCTGAGCTTCCAGGTCGGCAATGGCGAGGCGGTCGCGCTTGTCGGCGAGTCGGGCTGCGGAAAATCGACCACGGCGATGAGCATTCTGGGGCTGCTCCCGCGAAACTCGGAGGTTTCCGGCGAGATCCGCTTCGAGGGACAGGCTCTCCGCCGGATGAGCGAGGCCGAGCTCGACGCGATCCGGGGCGGCGGGATCGGGATCGTCTTCCAGGAGCCGATGGCCGCCTTGAACCCGGTGCATTCCGTGGGCCGGCAGATCGCCGAAATGTTCGAGCGGCAGGGCCGGTCGCGCCCCCGGTCATGGCGAGCGCGGGTGCTCGAGCTGCTGGAGCTCGTCCGCCTGCCGGAGCCGCAGCGCATCATCGACAGCTACCCCCACGAGCTTTCGGGCGGCCAGCGCCAGCGGGTGATGATCGCCATGGCCATCGCCTGCTCTCCGCGCCTGCTGATCGCGGACGAGCCCACCACCGCGATAGACGCATCGGTTCGCGCGCAGATTCTCGGGACGATCGACGACCTCCGCCGCCAGCTCTCGATGGGCCTGCTGCTCATCGCGCACGACCTGCCGATGGTGGCGAGATGGGCCGACCGGGTGCTGGTGATGCACCACGGGACGGCCGTCGAGGAACTGCGCGCCTCGACGCTTCTGGAGGCCGCCCGCCACCCCTACACGCGCGGGCTGGCCGACGCGTCGCTGCGCTTCGGAAGCTCGGGGCATTACACCAACCGCAGGCTCGCCGAGATCCGGTCCCGCCGCCGTACGGACGGGCATCACGACTATCACCTCATCCCCGCCCGGCCCGTGCCGGACGGCCTCCCCGCCCGGCGCCCGGCGGCTGCGGCCCCGCTCCTGCAGGCATCCGGCCTCGTCACCGAATACGGCTCCGGCCGGCAGCGTTATCGGGCGCTCGACGACGTGTCCCTGACCATCGCGCCGGGAGAGGTCGTCGGCCTGGTCGGCGAATCCGGCAGCGGGAAATCCACCCTGGCCCGCACCATCGCCCGTCTCGTCGAGCCCGCCTCGGGGCGTATCACCTTTCGCGGCATCGACTGGCTGGCGCAGGAGGGGGCGAAGCTGCGCCACATGCGCAAGCATATGCAGGTCGTGTTCCAGGATCCCTTTTCGGCGCTCAACCCGCGAAGCAGCGTGCGCGACCTGCTCTCCGCCGTCCTGACCGCGCACGAGCGCCCGTCCGCCCGCGAGCGCGAGCGCCGCGTTCTGGAGGTCCTCGACCAGGTCGGCCTCGCCGCGCGCAGCGCCGACCGCCGACCGCACGAGTTCTCCGGAGGCCAGCGCCAGCGCATCTGCATCGCCCGGGCGCTGATCCTGCGGCCCAGCCTCGTCATCTGCGACGAGCCGGTATCGGCCCTTGACGTATCGGTGCAGGCCCAGATCCTGAACCTTCTCGTCGAGCTGCGGCGAGACCTCGATCTGGCCTATCTCTTCATCTCGCACGACCTCGCGGTGGTCCAGTACATCGCCGACCGCATCCTCGTCATGAAATCGGCGAGGACCGTCGAGGAGATCGGCCGCTCCGGCGACTGGGACCCGCCGCGCCACCCCTATACGGCGCGCCTCATCGCCGCGGCGGCATGACCCCGGCCCCGCGGCCGGCGCCGCCGAGCCGGACGCTGCTCGGCCTGATCGCGATGCCGCTCTTCATGGCCACGCTGGACCAGAGCATCCTGCTGACCGCCATTCCGCAGATCGCCGCCGACATCGGGCGGTCGCCGGCGGACCTTTCGCTGGTGGTGAGCTGCAACATGCTGGCGATCCTCGCCTCGATGCCCGTCACCGGCTGGCTCACCCAGCGCTTCGGGGCAAAGGCCGTCTTCGTCGCGGCGATCGCGGTTTTCGGGGTCGGGGCCCTGATCAGCGCGCAGTCCGGCACGCTGATCGCCCTCTGCACGGGGCGGATCGTCCAGGGTCTCGGCGGCGGGCTGATGGCGCCGGCCGCGCGGATAGTCCTGCAGGAGGAGGTGCCCAAGGGGGCGCTCCTCCGGGCGATGGCCTGGTTCACCCTGCCGGTGGTCCTCGGGCCCATGCTCGGGCCCGCGCTCGGCGGAGCGATCCTCGCTGTGGGGCGCTGGCCGATGATCTTTCTCGTCAACGTGCCCGTCGCCGCCCTGGCCGGCGTCCTCGGGCTGGTCATGCTCAGGAAGCGGGTCGGTTCCGCCACACGCCAGCGCTTCGACCTGATCGGATACATGCTGGCGTTCGGCGGCCTGGCGATGCTCCTCGGCGCCGTTTCCTTTCTGTCTCCGGGCGGCGGCCTCGACGGCAGACCGGGTCTGGTCGCCGCGATGGGGACGGCCGGCGCCGCCTGCCTGTGGCTCTACCGAGGGCATGCCCGGCGCCATTCCGCCCCGCTGCTCAGCCTTGAATCGCTTCAGGACGACGCCTATCGCAAGGTCCTCCTCTCCGGGTTCTTCTTCCGGCTGGGCACCTCGGCATTGCCGTTCCTGTGCTCGATCGGCCTGCAGGTGCGGCACGGCTATTCTCCCGAGCGGGCGGGCCTGATCCTGTCGGTGCTGGGGGCCGGAGCCCTCTGCGCGAAGCCGGTGACCGCGACCCTGCTGAACCGCTTCGGGTATCGGGCGATGCTGTGCTTCAACTCCGTGGTGGTGGCGGCGCTCCTGATCGTGGTGGCCGCCCTGCTCGAGGTGTCGTCGGTCCCGCTGCCGCTTCTCGCGGCAGCGCTGGGGCTCTCGGGGTTCCTGCGCTCGGTGCAGTTCACCTCGCTGAATTCGCTGCACTACGAATCCATTCCACCGGGAAAGCTGAGCAGTGCCACCACGATCGGCAGCATCGTGCAGCAGCTCTCGGTGGGCCTCGGCGTTGTGATCTCGGGGCTGCTGATGTCGCTTCTCGACGGATCGCCGCACGACGCTTCGGCCGCACTCGCCGGGATCGCGGCGTTGACGCTCCTCTCCCTGATCTGGCTGTGGCGGCTCCCGCCCGGTGCCGGCCGCGACCTGCTGGACCGCTAGGCGCGTCCCGCCACGCATCGGTGGCACGAGGTATCGGAGGTGTGCGGATGCGGGCGGCAAGGCGCTCCGGATACCCGACATATCACTGCAATCATTCGATTTTACCGGAACTGGCCGGGGCGCCAGTATGCGCAGCGCCGCATTGAAAGCGCCCCGGTTTTCGCCGCCTGTTGGGGCGTTCGGGAAGGCTCCGGGGCCGTGTCTTTGGGGTGTTGGCGAGTATCCGCGCCAGCTGCGGGTGATGTACCCGACGAACCGGACGCATGCCCAGAAGGGTGATGACGATCCGACGTCGTTGGCATCCTTCTTCCCGCCGCTGATCGGTGACAGCCGGCGGAGAATGTCGTCGTCGGCGAACCGCTCCGGGTGCAGAAACCGGGCAAGCCATGGCGGGTCCTGAGGCCGCTCCGTGCGAATGCAGCCGGAAGCTTGTCGCCGGCTATGCGGAATGCCACTATCCACGCAAAATGGGTCCGGTGCCGGAAGGTTCGGGACGGGAGGAAGTGCCAAGTGTCCGCAGCCGCAAGCTACGCGCGCCTGTCTCACGAGCCTGCGGGCGGCTACGCCGCGCGGCTGGCGCAGTTTTCGGTGCTCGCGGTCGACGACGAGGCGGGGATGCGCAACTTCATGCGCCGTATCCTGGGGCCCCAGTGCCGCCGACTCGAACTCGCCGCCGACACCACCGAGGCGAGCGACTGGCTCGCCCGCGAGCAGTTCGACGTGATCGTGCTCGACAACATGCTCGGCGGCGCACGCGGGCTCGACTGGCTGGTCCGGCAGCGCGAGCGCGGCTTCGTGCCGCCGGTGGTGCTGATCTCGGCCTATGCCGATCTCGAGGTGGCGATCGAGGCGCTGCAGGCCGGGGCGGCAGACCTGCTGCTGAAGCCCTTCAGGTCGAACCAGCTCCTGAACGCGGTGCTGCGCTCGGGCGAGCGGGTGCGGCTGGAGACCGAGAACCAGCTCCTGCGCCACCAGCTTCGCGCCAACTCGGACCACATCCTGCTGCGCGACCGCCTGATCGGGCGCTCCGCCGCCGTCGAGGAGGTCCGCGCGACCATCGCCCGGGTGGCGCCCCTGCCCTCCTCGGTACTGCTGACCGGGCAGTCGGGGACGGGCAAGGAGGTCGCCGCGCGGATGATCCACGACCTCTCCGACCGGGCGGAGCGGCACTTCGTCCCGGTCAACTGCGCCGCCATACCGGCCGACATGGTGGAATCCGAGCTCTTCGGGCACCTCAAGGGCGCCTTCACCGGGGCGGCCGGCCAGCGTGAGGGCCTGTTCCTGCACGCCCAGGGCGGCACGCTCTTTCTCGACGAGATCGGCGAGCTGCCGCTGCCCACCCAGGCCAAGCTCCTGCGGGTGCTGGAGGACCGCCGCATCCGCCCGCTCGGGGCCGAGCGCGAGATCCCCGTCGACCTGCGGCTGATCTTCGCCACCAACGCCGATCTCGCGCAGGAGGTCGAGGCGGGCCAGTTCCGCGCCGACCTCTACTACCGCATCAACATCGTCAACCTGCACATGCCGCCGCTGACGGCGCGCGGGGGCGATGTCCATGATCTCGCCGCGCTCTTCATGGAAAAGCTCTCGCGCCAGCTCGGCATGCCCGCGATCCCGATCACGCCGGAGATCTCGGCGGCCCTCGCCGCCTACGACTGGCCCGGGAACGTGCGCGAGCTGCGCAACACGATCGAGCGCGCGCTGATCCTCGGGCGCTTCCCCGACGACCTGATGAAGGGCATCGGGGCGCGCGACCGGGCGGAGGCCGAGGCCGGCGCCGAGACGCTGGCCGCGGTCGAGGAACGCCTGATCCGCGCCGCCCTCGCGGCCTGCGGCGGGGACCGCGACAAGGCGGCCGCGCGGCTCGGCATCTCGCGCCGGACCATCGACCGGCGCTGCGCAAGCTGGAATGAATAGCGCCGCGGAGGGGCAGAAGACGCCGCGCTTCCGTTCGGTCCGGGCGCGGCTGCTGCTGATCGCGCTGCTGCCGATGCTGGTGGTGGTGCCGCTGCTGCTGGCCGTGACCATGGAGCGCTGGAACCACAAGATGGACCAGATGCTGCGCACCAAGGTCACGAGCGACCTGACCGTGGCGCGGCAGTATCTGGCCCGGCTGCGCGAGATCACCGGCCAGCGGATCGTGGCACTCGGGGAATCCGCGCGCTTTCGCGATCAGGCCGGGGCAGCGCCGGCGGCGTTCCTCGACTACGGGCGCGCGGCGCTCGAGCTCGACTTCCTCTATCTCGCCGATGCCGATGGCCGGATTCTCGCTGCGAGCCCCGAGGGCGCCCGGCCGCCCACGGGCTCGGCCATCGTCGCCGGGGCGCGGGAGGGGCGCCCCGGCACCGGGATCGAGGTCTTCGGCCCGGCCGAGCTCGCCGCCGTCTCGCCCGACCTCGCGGCCCGGGCGGTGGTGCCGCTGGTCGCTACTCCGGCCGCGGCGGCGACCGACCGACAGATCGAGGACCGCGGCATGGTCATCCAGTCGGCAACGCCAGTCACCTTGCCGGACGGCACGCCGGGGATCCTCGCCGGCGGGTTCCTCCTCAACCACAACCTCGGCTTCATCGACACGATCAATGACCTCGTCTACCGCGAGGGCGGCCTGCCCGAAGGCAGCCAGGGCACCGCCACGCTCTTCCTCGACGACGTCCGCATCTCGACAAACGTGCGTCTCTTCGAGGGCGAGCGCGCGCTCGGCACCCGCGCCTCCGAGCAGGTGCGCGCCCATGTGCTGGAGCGCGGCGCCACCTGGCTCGACAGCGCCTTCGTGGTCAACGACTGGTACATTTCCGCCTATGAGCCGATCCTCGGCGCGGGCGGGGAACGGATCGGGATGCTCTATGTCGGGTTCCTAGAGGCACCCTTCTCGCAAGCGCGCCGGCTGACCGTCCTGCTCGTCTGCGCGACCTTCCTCGCCGCTGCGGCGGGGTCGGTGCCGCTCTTCCTGCACTGGGCGCGGGGGATCTTCCGGCCGCTCGAGGCCGTCACCGGCACGATCGCCCGGGTCGAGGCGGGGGATCTGGGGGCGCGGACCGCCGTCGGGGGAGCCCGCGACGAGATCTCGCGGGTGGCGGAGCATCTGGACCATCTCCTCGACCTGATCGAGGAGCGCGACACCGAGCTCCGGGCACTGAACGCCGACCTCAACCGCCGGGTCGAGGAGCGCACCGCCGACCTCCGCCGCGCCAACCTGGCGCTGGAGGCGGCGACCCGGCAGCTCGTGCTCTCGGAGAAGCTCGCCTCGATCGGCGAGATCACCGCCGGCGTCGCCCACGAGATCAACAACCCCGTCGCGGTCATCCAGGGCAATCTCGAGGTCCTGCGGCACATCATGGCGGAGCGGGCGGGCGAGGCCGACACCGAGTTCCGCCTGATCGAGGAGCAGGCGCGCCGGATCAGCGCGCTCGTGAACCAGCTCCTGCAGTTCGCCCGTCCCGAGGAGTTCGAGAGCAGCAGCCACACGACCGATCCGGCGCGGGTCGCCGAGGAGATCCGCCCGCTCGTCCAGCACCTGCTGGCGAAGAGCGGCGCCGTTCTCGAGACCGAAGCCCGGTCGACCCGCCCGGTGCTCATGAACCCGCACGAGCTCCAGCAGATCCTGGTGAACATGATCGTCAACGCCATCCAGGCCATGCCCGACGGCGGCACGGTCCGTCTGCGGACCGAAGACGCGGCGCGCGAGGGCCGCGACGGCGTAGCGATCAGCGTGAGCGACGAGGGCCGCGGCATGGCGCCCTCGGTCATGGCGCGGATCTTCGATCCGTTCTTCACCACCCGCACCGCAGGCGGCACCGGGCTCGGCCTCTCGATCTGCCAGACCCTGGTCGACCGGCAGGGCGGACACATCGACGTTGCGAGCCGGCCCGGCGAGGGATCGCGGCTCACGGTCTGGCTGCCGGAGGCCGGCTGAGCGACAGATTGTCGCGAGGCGTCGGACAATCTGTCCAAGAGAGACAGCTGATGTCACTTAAGTCCATGATTCCAGGCTGCCAAATCCGTTGGCACGGTATTTGCTACATCTCTAGCTGGAGGCATTGCGGGAGCGATGCGGGGGCACAACCCCGCGGGCTGCGCGCGAAACCCACGTGAGCCCGAGCCTCCATGTCAATGCGCCCGCCGAGGCGTGAAGGGAGGATTGGATGACGACGGCAAGTGTTGACTTTCCCGGTGGCGGCCCCGGCCTGCTGGATCGCGAGAGGATCGTCGCAAAACCCGGCTTCAACCGGTGGCTGGTGCCTCCGGCGGCGCTCGCCATCCACCTCTGCATCGGCATGGCCTACGGCTTCTCGGTCTTCTGGCTGCCCCTGACCAATGCGCTGCCGGTCGAGGCCACCGAGGCCTGTCGGTCGATGGGTCTGTTCACGGCGCTCTTCACGACCGAATGCAACTGGCGCATCTCGGATCTCGGCTGGATCTACACGCTGTTCTTCGTGCTGCTCGGCAGTTCGGCGGCGATCTGGGGCGGGTGGCTCGAGCGCGTCGGACCGCGCAAGGCCGGGGTCGTCTCAGCGGCCTGCTGGTGCTCGGGCATCGCCATCGCCGCGGTGGGGGTGATGACCCATCAGCTCTGGCTGATGTGGCTCGGCGCCGGCTTCATCGGCGGGATCGGCCTCGGGATCGGCTACATCTCCCCCGTCTCCACGCTGATCAAATGGTTCCCCGACCGACGCGGCATGGCGACCGGCATGGCGATCATGGGCTTCGGCGGCGGCGCCATGGTCGGCTCGCCGCTGGCGCAGCGGCTGATGGAGCATTTCAGCACCGACACCTCGATCGGCGTCTGGGAGACCTTCCTCGCCATGGCGGCGATCTATCTCGTGTTCATGATGTCGGGCGCCTTCGGCTACCGCATCCCGCCCGCCGGCTGGCGCCCCGAGGGCTGGACGCCGCCGCCCGCCTCCAAGAACGCGATGATCACCCAGCACCACGTCCACCTGCGCGACGCCCACAAGACCAAGCAGTTCTGGCTGATCTGGATCGTGCTCTGCATGAACGTCTCGGCCGGGATCGGC
>CAZESN010000022.1:17082-21620 GCA_964514775.1 uncultured Rhodovulum sp. | reverse complement strand
TCGGGGTCTTCCTTGCCAACCCCTCGCCGATCTGCGTGCTCGACGAGGTGGACGCGCCGCTCGACGACGCCAACGTGACGCGGTTCTGCGACCTGCTCGACGACATGACCGAGCGTACCGCGACCCGCTTCCTGATCATCACCCACCACGCGATCACGATGGCGCGGATGGGCCGGCTCTTCGGGGTGACCATGCGGGAGAAGGGCGTCAGCCAGCTCGTCTCGGTCGATCTCGCCGCGGCCGAGCGGATCGTCGAGGCCACAGGCTAGGCGAGCCCGAAACCCGGGCGAAAGACAGCGCTACGGACCTGCGCGAGGTGTCCGTCACCACACCGCGCAGACCATTGCTCGGGGGGCCGGCCTGACGCCGGCTCCGGCCGTCAGGATCGTTCCGGTTCAGACCTTGAGATCGCCGGCGCTCTTGCGGCCGTCACGGCCATCTATGAGTTCATATTCAATGGGTTGATTATCCTTGAGGGACTGAAGTCCGGCCGCCTGGACCGCGGTGATATGGACGAATATGTCCTTGCCACCATCGGCAGGCTGGATAAAGCCGTACCCTTTCTCGGTATTGAACCACTTGACCGTGCCCTTGGCCATTCAATCTTCTTCCTTCGTAGTTCATATCCCGGGCGGATTGCCCGGGTTCCTCGCGACGTCACGTCCCCCCACGACGCGCAGCTTTATGACGGCGGCAGCATCAGGACACGAACTTCGTGCGCTATATTTACCGCGAATCACTCATTAAAAAAAGCGGGATGTGTCGGGGCGGCGGAACGCGCGGCGCGAGTACCCGGGCGCGGGACCCCGCCGAGCCGGCCTCCCCGCCCCGCGCCGGGACCGCCCGCGGCCGCGCACGCCTCTGGTAAGCCGCATCACATCGCATTATGTTGCAAGGCAGCGTGGTGGCTAGAAAGGGGCACCGACCGCATGAACGGATCGGCCCTGCAGATGTTCGGGTTCCTGGTGCTGGCGGCCATCGTGCTCGCGACCGGCTTCGGCGCGTTCGGGCCGGCCGGGATCGGTTTCTGATGGCGTCGCAGCCCTATGGCGGGCGCTACTCGCCCGACCCCGACCGGCGAAAGCCGGACGATCCGTCCGGCAAGGGCACGCCGCCCGTCCCCCCGTTCCGCAACCGCCGCGCGCAGAAGGTATCGCTGCGCGCGCGGCTCACCTATCTGCTGCCGCTGCCGCTGCTCTTCGCCGGCCTCGGCGCGATCGGGAGGGGCAATGCGCCCGAAATGCTCGGCGAGCTCGGCGGCTTTGCCGGGCTGATGCTGGCGGCCTGGCTCCTGAACGAGGGGCTGCGGGCCGAGGACGCCTATGCGGCGCGCAAGGTCGCACGCCCTCCCGCCATCCCCCGCAAGCTCTTCGCGGCCGTGCTGGCCGGGGCGAGCGTGGCGCTCGCCGCCATGCTCGGCGTCGGCCAGGGCCTCTTCACGGCGCTCACCTTCGGCGTGGTCGCGGCCGGCGCGCATGTGGCGGCCTTCGGCCTCGATCCGATGCGCGCCAAGGGCATGGAGGGCATCGACCCCGTGGCCGGCGAGCGCGTCGCCCGCGCGGTCGACCGGGGCGAGGCGATGCTGCGCGAGACCGTCGCGGCGGCGGCGCGCATCGGCGACCGCCGGCTCGAGACCCGCATCGACCGGCTGGCCGACCAGGCCCGGGAGGTCTTTCGCACCGTCGAGGAGGACCCCCGCGATCTCGCCCGCGCCCGCACGTTCCTGAGCGTCTATCTCCTCGGCCTGCGCGACGCGACGGTGAAGTTCGCGGACCTCTGGGGCCGGAGCCGCGATGCGGAGGCCCGCTCCAGGTACGAGGCGCTCCTCTCCGATCTGGAAGCCAGCTTCGCCACCAAACGCACCCTGCTGCTAGCGGACAACCGCAGCGATCTCGACGTGGAGATCGAGGTTCTGCGCGAGCGGCTGCAACAGGACGGCCTGACGGTACGTCAGTAGAAAGGGACGAGATGACCGAGACCATTCGCGCCGAAGCCGAGGCTGCCCTGCGGGAAGTCGAGGCCGTCACCGCCAACCTGCTGCCCGAGCCGAAGGGCGAGCTGGTGGTCGTCGATACCTCCGATCCGGCGCTGCGCGCCGAGATCGAGCGCCGCAAGGCCGAGATCGACATCACCAACACCCAGTCGATCATCCGCTTCGGATCCGCCGCCCAGGCCGAGCTCCAGACGATCAGCCAGGAGATGCTGTCGGGCGTGCGCAACAAGGACGTCGGCCCGGCCGGCGACAGCTTGCGCGAGATGGTGACCAGCCTGCGCGGCTTCTCGGTGCGCGAGCTCGACCCCAACCGCAGGCAGAGCTGGTGGGAGCGCCTGCTCGGCCGCACCAAGCCGATGGCCCAGTTCATGGCGCGCTACGAGCAGGTGCAGGACCAGATCGACAACATCACCGGGCGGCTTCTGACCCACGAGCACACGCTCCTGAAGGACATCAAGTCGCTCGACAAGCTCTACGAGAAGACGCTCGATTTCTACGACGAGCTCGCGCTCTACATCGCCGCCGGCGAGGCGAAGCTCGCCGATCTGGACGCGAGTGACATCCCCGCCAAGGAAGCCGAGGTCGATGCGGCGCCCGAGGACCGCAAGGTGCTGGTGGCGCAGGAGCTGCGCGACCTGCGCGCCGCGCGCGACGATCTGGAGCGGCGGGTGCATGACCTGAAGCTGACGCGGCAGGTGACGATGCAGTCGCTGCCCTCGATCCGGCTGGTGCAGGAGAACGACAAGAGCCTCGTCACCAAGATCAACTCGACGCTCGTGAACACCGTGCCGCTCTGGGAGACCCAGCTCGCGCAGTCGGTGACCATCCACCGCTCGCGCGAGGCGGCGGCGGTGGTCAAGGAGGCGAGCGACCTCACCAACGACCTGCTGACCAAGAACGCCGAGAACCTGCGCCAGGCGAATGCCGAGATCCGCACCGAGATGGAGCGCGGCGTCTTCGACATCGAGGCGATCGAGAAGGCCAATGCCGACCTGATCGCCACGATCGAGGACAGCTTGCGCATCGCCGACGAGGGCAAGGCGAAGCGCGCGGCTGCGGAGGAGAGCCTGGTCCGGATGGAGGGCGAGCTGAAAGAGACGCTCGCCGCGGCCAAGGCGAAGGCGACCGGCTCGGGGGCGAACCTCGGCGGCAGCGTGGCGCGCTGAAGAGCCGGGGGGCGGGCACGGAAATGAACCGATGCGCGGGCAACGGGCGCGGCTTTCCGCCGGGCGCAGGCGTGCGGAGCCTTGTCGCCGCGGCGGCCTGCGCCCTGCTGGCCGGCTGTGCGGTGCGCAGTGCCCCCGCCCCGACGGAGACCGCCGCGATGCCGCCGCCCGAGGCGGCCGCCCCCGCGGCCCTGCCCCCGGACGACACGCTCACGACCTTCTACGCCGGCGTGGAGGGCGACCTGACGGCGAGCGGCCGGATGCGGCGCGAGACCTCGCCGGCCGATGCCCCCTTCACCGTCGAGGACCTGGTGCGCAACTTCGAGCGCATCGCCCTCTATGACGAATACGTCGATGTCGGCGGCCAGTTCCTGCGGCAGGAGACGCCCTCGCATCTGCGGCGCTGGAACCGGCCGGTGCGGGTGGGCGTGATGACCGGCCCCTCGATCCCGGCCGAGACGGCGGCGCGGGACCGGGCCAATGTCGCGGCCTTCACCCGCCGGCTCGGCGGGCTGACCGGGCTCGACATGGCGATGAGCGACAGTTCCGACGTGAACTTCCTCGTGCTCTTCATGACCAATGCCGAGCGCCAGGCCTTCGCCGAGCAGGTGCAGGCGCGCTACCCCGAATTCGCGCCGGCGGTGATGCGCACGCTGGTGAGCACGCCGCTCGACACGTTCTGCACCGCCTATGCCTTCAGCGATCCCCAGAACCGGGCCGAATACACGGCCGCGATGATCCTGATCCGGGCCGAGCATCCGCCGCTGACGCGCCTCTCGTGCGTGCACGAGGAGATGGCGCAGGCGATGGGCCTGCCGAACGACAGTCCCGAGGCGCGGCCGTCGCTCTTCAACGACAGCCTGGAATTCGCGCTCCTGACCGAGCACGACGAGATCCTGCTCAGGATGCTCTACGACCCGCGCCTGCGCACCGGCATGACGGCGGAGGAGGTGCGCCCCCTGCTGCCGGCCATCGCCCGGGAAGCTATGGCGGCGCAGAACCGCGAGACACCCCGCCTGGCGGGCGGGGCCATATGACGAGAGAGGGGAGGTAGGGCCATGTCGATCTTCGATTTCCTGCGCGGCGAGTTCATCGACGTCATCCACTGGACGGACGACACCCGCGACACGCTCGTCTGGCGGTTCGACCGCCACGACCACGCGATCAAGTACGGCGCCAAGCTGACGGTCCGCGAGGGCCAGGCGGCGGTCTTCATCCACGAGGGCCAGCTCGCGGACGTCTTCGGCCCGGGCCTCTACATGCTCGAGACCAACAACATGCCGGTGCTGACCACGCTCCAGCACTGGGACCACGGGTTCAAGTCGCCGTTCAAGTCCGAGATATATTTCGTCAACACCCGCCAGTTCACCGACCTGAAG
>CAZESN010000022.1:0-17072 GCA_964514775.1 uncultured Rhodovulum sp. | reverse complement strand
TGCCGCGACCCCGAGTTCGGGGTGGTGCGGCTGCGCGCCTTCGGCAGCTACACGATGCGCGTCGCCGACGCGGCGAAGTTCATGACCGAGATCGTCGGCACCGACGGCGAGTTCACGACGAGCGAGATCGAGTTCCAGATCCGCAACATCATCGTCACCCATTTCACCCAGATCATCGCCTCGGCCGGCATCCCCGTGCTCGACATGGCGGCGAATACGCTCGATCTCGCGAAGATCGTGCATGAGCGCATCGCGCCGATGGTCGACGACTACGGCCTCGAGCTGCCCGCCTTCATGATCGAGAACGTCTCGCTCCCCGAGGAGGTCGAGGCGGCGCTCGACAAGCGGACCTCGATCGGGGCCGTGGGCGACCTCTCGCGCTACACCGAGTTCAGCGCCGCCGAGGCCCTGACCCGGGCCGCCGGCAATCCCGGCGGGGGCGGTGACGGCATCACCGCGGGCATCGGCGCCGGCATGGGGCTTGCCATGGCCGAGCGCATGGCCGCCCGCCGCGGCCCCTGGGGCGAGGCGCCCGTCGCCGGCGCCACGCCGCCGCCGCTGCCGCCCGCCGCCGCGCGCTGGCACGTCGCCGTGGGCGGCGAGGCGAAGGGCCCGTTCACCGAGGCGGACCTGCGCCACATGGCGGCCGAGGGCACGCTGGCGCGCGAGACCCATGTCTGGTCGCCGGGCAGCGAGGGCTGGCGGCGCGCCGGCGAGGTGCCCGAGCTCGCGGGCGTGCTCGGCGCGATGCCGCCGCCGCTGCCGCCGGCGGGCTGAGCCCCGAGATGGAGCTCACCCGGACCGACGGGGGAGCCCCGACCGAGGACCACCGCTTCCCCTGCCCCGCCTGCGGGGCTGACCTGCGCTATGCGCCGGACGCGATCCTGCTGCGCTGCGACCACTGCGGGCACGAGGAGCCGATCCCCGAGCAGCGCGGCGCCATCCCCGAGCTCGACCTGCGCGCCGCCGAGCGCAGCGCGCTGCCCCCGGACGAGATGGAGACGACCCGCATCGCGCGGTGCGGGAGCTGCGGCGCCGAGGTCGAGTTCGTCGCCGGGATCCATGCCAAGGAATGCCCGTTCTGCGCCTCGCCCATGGTCACCGACACCGGGCTTCACCGGCATATCAAGCCGCAGGCGCAGCTCCCCTTCCTGCTGACCGAGGCGGATGCGCGCGCGGCCATGCAGCGCTGGCTCGGCCGGCGCTGGTTCGCGCCCTCGAACCTGACGCAGTTCGCCCGCGCGCACCGGAAGATGGACGGGATCTACGTCCCCTACTGGACCTACGACGCCGAGACCCGCACCGAATATGCCGGCCAGCGCGGCACCGTGCATCACAGCACCCGGCAGGTGACGGTGATGGTGAACGGCCGGCGCCAGACCCAGATGCAGCAGGTGCCGGAGGTGCGCTGGACCCGCGCCCGCGGCCGGGTCCAGCGCAATTTCGACGACGTGCTGGTGCTGGCGTCGCGGAGCCTGCCGAAATCCTATACCGACGCGCTCGCGCCCTGGGACCTCTCGGCGCTCTCGGCCTATGACCCGCGCTATCTCGCGGGCTTTCGCGCCGAGGGCTACGGGGTGCCGGTCGAGGACGGCTACGCCGAGGCCCGCGAGATCATGAACGGCGTGATCGCGAACGACGTGCGCCGCGACATCGGCGGCGATCGCCAGCGGATCGAGCGGATGGACACCGAGGTCGGCCGGCTGACCTTCAAGCACGCACTGCTGCCGGTCTGGATCGCCGCCTATCGCTACGGCGGCCGCAGCTATCGCTTCGTCGTCAACGGCCGCACCGGTCAGGTCGCCGGCGAACGGCCCTACTCGACGCTCAAGATCGCGCTCGCTATCCTCGCCGGCCTGATCCTCGCCGCCGCCATCGCCTTCCTCCAGATCAGCGAAATGTGAGCCCCATGCCCCGTCTCCGCCTCGCGCTCGCCGTCCTCCTCGCCACCGCCGCCCCCGCGGCCGCCGAGCTTCCGCCCGAGATCGTCGAGGTGACCGACCAGGCGATGGCCGATTGCCAGGACATGGGCGGGACGCCCTCGGTCCTGCCCGCCTTCGACACCCGGCTCGATCTCAATGGCGACGGCATCGCCGACCATGTGATCAACTTCGCGGGCCTCCAGTGCGCCGAAGCCTGGAGCGCCTTCTGCGGCTCGGCTGGCTGCCCCGTGGCGGCGTGGCTGTCCCGCGCGGACGGGAGCTTCGCGCGGTTCGACTTCGGCCATCTGCAGGCGATCGAGGTCGCCGACGTGGTCGACGGCCTGCCGGTGCTGCGGGCGACCCAGCACGGGGCCTTCTGCGGCGACGAGCGCCCGGGGGCCGAGATCTGCACGCGTCTCTGGACCTTCGAGACCGACGCGCCGGCGACGCCGCCGCTCGAGGGCGAGGCGCCGGGCCTCGTTGCCGCGCCGGTGTCCGATGCGGGGTCCGATGCGGTGCCCGAGGCGGTGACCTTCTCGGACCCCGGCGAAGTCGCGCCCGGCTGGACGCTGCGCGAGGTGCCGGGCTCAAGCCCGCTCGCGCTCGGCGGCGGTGCCGGCGAGATCGCCTGGCTGGCGGGGTTCTGCCTTGCCGACCAGCCGTTCCTCGCGATCCGCCTCGATCCGCCGCGCGAGGCGGCCGTCGCGACCTTCGGCTTTGCCTTCAGCCAGGGCCCGCTTCAGGTCGACGGGCTCTTCGAGCCCGGCGCGGACGGCGCGCATGTGGTGACGCTGGCCGGGAGCCCCCTGCCCGCCCGTCTGGCGGGGCGCGACTCGGAAGTGGCGGTGACGGTGAACGGCGCCCCGTCGGGGGTGCTGTCGCTCAGCGGCTCGACCCGCAGCCTGCGCGCAGCCCTTGCCGGCTGTCACGTGTTCTGACGACGCCCGTCAGCAGTCGACCCGGCCGCAGACCCGCTGGAGGAAGAGCGCCTGCCCCGCGGGCGGCACTTCGGGCCGGGCGGCGGCCTCCGGCGCGGCGGCCGCGTCGTCCTCGCAGACCAGCGCGCGCCCGGGCGCCAGTCCGGCCAGCGCACAGGCCGAGATCTCCCAGCCCGCCGGCAGGTCGGCCGGATCGACCGTGCCCCAGGCCGGGTGGCCCCCGGCCCGCAGCTGATCGAGCCGGGTGACGACGAGCTGCGCCACATCCCCCACCGCGGCGCAGCTCGCCCGGTGATAGGCATTGCCCGTGGCCGAGAAGTCGAAGGTGGTCAGCACCGAGCGCACCGCCAGCGCCTCGACGCCCGCATCGCCGAGCGGATAGGTCCCGCCGGGGACGCGCACCGGCGCATAGACGGCCGTCAGCACCGGATCGGTCAGCGGCACCAGGTGAAACCCCTCGGCCGCGAAGGCGGCGAGCGCCGGCACCGGCGCGCCGCCGACGATGAAAGCCGCATCGACCTCGCCCGCCGCGAGTGCCGCCAGCGCGGGCTCGGGGCCGAGCGCGACCCGCTCGGCCGGCTCCGTCCCGGTCAGGTCGAGCACCAGCCCGGCGGTCAGCGCGGTGCCGCTCGCCTCGGGACCGGTCGCGACCCGGCGCCCGCCGAGATCGGCGAGCGTCGCGATGCCGTCGCGCGCCACCAGATGGATCGTCTCGAGATGGAGCGGCATCACCACCCGCAGTCCCTGGGCCATGCGCCGGAGACCGGCATCGCCCGGCGCCAGCGTGCGGATGTATTCGAGCACATCCTCCTGCACGAGGCCGAGCTGGATCCCCGGCCGGTCGCGCACCGCCTCGGCGTTCTCGATCGAGCCGAGGCTCGCCACCGGCGCGATGCCGACGCCGCAGAGAGCGCCCTGGGCGGCGAGCTCGCCCCCGATCACCCCGGCGGTGCCGCCCGCCGGCCCGGTGACGAGGCCCGCATCCTGCGCCGCGGCCATGCCGCCAAGACTGGCGAGGATCAGTCCCGCAAACGTTGCGCGCATCTCAGCAATCCCCCAGGCTGCGAACCAGCGCCACGGCCGTCCAGCGGTTGACCCGGCCGGTCGCCTGCCGCAGCGCGTCGGTGACGCAGGCCCCCTCGCCCAGCCCCTCGACCAGCGCGGCAATCGCGTCCTCGTCCGCGCCCTCGAGCCCCGGTGCCGCCGTCACCGCGGCCGTCACGGCCGGCAGCGGCCGCGGCGCGGTGCGCCGCACCACCGGCGTCGGGGCCGGCGCGGGAGGGGACGCGGAGACATCGGGTGCCGCCGCCCCTGTCCGGGCCGGTTCCGGCACCGCCGCCGACGCCGACGCGGCCTGTGCCTGTGCCTGTGCCTGTGCCTGTGCCTCCACCGCCGCCTGTGCCTCGGCGGCCAGTTCCCGGGCCCGGGCAAGCGCGGCTTCGGCCTCGGCGCGCCGGGCCTCGGCGGCGGCAGTGGCGCGCTCGGCTTCGGCCCGTGCCGCCTCGGCCTTCGCCAGATCCGCCTCGGCGGCCTGACGGCGCACCGCGATCTCGGCCAGCGCCGCCTCGCCGTCGGTCACCTGGACCTCGCGCGCGGCGGCAACCGCCGCATCCGCCTCGGCCATCTCGGCGCGCAGCGCCCCGACATCCCCCTCGATCGCCGCGCGCTCGGCCGCAAGCGCCGCGATCTTGGCCTCGAGATCGGCGGCCGTGGCCCGGAGGTCCCCGATCCCGGCCTCGGCGGCATCGCGCTCGGCCTGGCCGGCCGCCGCCTGCGCCTCCATCTCGGCGATCTCCGCCGCGAGCACCAGCCGCCGGTCCTCGAGCTCGGCGAGCTCGGCCTGAATGATCGCGATCGCCTCGGCGCCGGCCCCGGTCAGGAACGAGTCCGCAGCCGGCTCCTGCGCCGCCGCGCCGGTCCCGAGACAGGCCGCGAGCGCCAGGGCGCGCAGACAGGATATCGCTGGCCTCATGCCTCTCCCTATCCCTCGATCCAGATGTCGAGCCGGCCCGGCACCGCCCCGTCGAGGAGCTGGCTGTAGTCGCGCGTGCTGAGCGCCACCGCCGCGTCGAGCACACCGCCGACGAATTCGGCAAGCTCGGCCGCCGCCGCGGCATCCTCGGCGCGGTAATAGCCGACCCGGGACGCGGCGATCGGGAAGGGCAGCACCTCGACCTGCACCGGGCCGTAGCCGGCGCCTTCCAGCGCGGCGACGAGCGCCGCGCGGGCATCCTCGGCCACCTCCGGCCCGACGCGCAGCCGGATCGAGCCGACCTCGACCACGGCGGCCGGGGACGCCGTCTGCGCTGCCGCAGGCGCCTCGACCACCGGCGCCTCGACCACCGCCGCGGGCGCCGGGGCCGCAGCGGCCGGTGTCTCGGTCTCCGCGCCCGGCCGCAGGAGCACCGCCGTCCCCACGATCGAAACCGCCGCCACCAGCCCGATGCCGACCGCCAGCCAGACCGCCGTCAGCCGCGCGCGCGGGGCGTCGCGCGGGACGTCGGGGGTGGCGGGCTCCGCATCGGGAACGGGCTCGACGACCGGGGGCCCCGGCGCGGAAACAGGGGGCGGCACGACCGCGCGCACCGGCCCGGTCTCCGCCTTCGGCGCGCTCCGCCACGGGCCAGACACCGCGCCCGCGCGGATCCCGTCCCTGCGCCCGAGGTTCTCGGCAACCCCGCCCGGCCTGCGGCCTTCGCTTCCGTTCATACCCATAGAGGCAGCACCCAAGCCCCTCCGCAGGAGGGCGGAAGGGGTCGGGCGCGATGATAGGGAAGTCCCCCCGGCGCCGAAAGGCCCAATCCGGGCCTTGCTTAAGCGACCGCGCTCATCCGCCGCCTCAGCCGGCCGTGGCCCGGATATACCACTCGATGATCTGCCGGCGCTCGGCCACGTCCATGCCGGTGACGTTGCCCGGCGGCATCGCATGGCTGCGGCCGGCCTGCAGATAGATCTCGCGCGCATGGCGGGCGATCTCGGCGTCGGTCTCGAGCACCACCGCCTTCGGTGCGCGGTGCAGCCCCGGCCAGTAGACCTCCGAGGCATGGCACATCGAGCAGCGCCCGCGCACGAGGTCGGCGACCTCGGCGAACCCCTCGGCCTCGGCGAACCGGGTCTCGATCCGGGACAGGCCCCTGAGCTCGTCCCGCGTCCCGCCGGGCAGGCTCGAGAGCCAGGCGATCAGGATGAAGAGGATGACCGTCGCGATCCAGGTCCAGCTCGGCCCGGCCCCGGTCGCGTGCATCGTGTTGAAATAGTGCCGGATGGTGACGCCCATCAGGAAGACGAGGCTCGCGATCACCCAGTTCCACTCCGTCGCGAAGGCGAGCGGGTAGTGGTTCGAGAGCATCAGGAACAGGACCGGCAGCGTCAGGTAGTTGTTGTGCGTGGAGCGCAGCTTGGCGATGCGTCCGTATTTCGGGTCCGGCACCCGCCCCGCCTTCAGGTCGGCGACCACGATCGTCTGGTTGGGGATGATGATGAAGAAGACGTTGGCCGACATGATCGTCGCGGTGAAGGCGCCGAGATGCAGGAGCGCGGCGCGCCCCGTGAACACCTGCGTATAGCCCCAGGCCATCGCCACGAGGATCACGAAGAGCACCAGCATCAGGGCCGTGGGGCTCTCGGCCAGCCTCGAGCGGCAGAGCGCGTCATAGAGCAGCCAGCCGAGCGCGAGCGACGCCAGCGAGATCAGGATCGCCACCCAGGGCGCGACGTCGAGCACGTTGCGGTCGATCAGGAAGAGATCGGCTCCGGCATAATAGACCACGCAGAGCATGGCGAAGCCCGACAGCCAGGTGGCATAGCTCTCCCATTTGAACCAGGTCAGGTGGTCCGGCAGCCGCTCAGGCGCCACGAGGTATTTCTGGATGTGGTAGAAGCCGCCGCCGTGGACCTGCCATTCCTCGCCATAGGCGCCCGGCGGCAGGTCCGGGGATTTCCTCAGCCCCAGATCGAGGGCGATGAAATAGAAGGACGACCCGATCCAGGCGATGCCCGTGATCACGTGCAGCCAGCGCGCCGCGAAGGCGAGCCATTCCCAGATGATGGCGAATTCGTACATGTCGATCTCCGGATCCCGGCCCAGACTGGCAGAAACCGCCGGGCCGGGGAATGGGACATGCCATGTATATCGCCCGGGATGCCGCAATTCGTTGCGTCCACGGGCATAACAGTGTCATTCTTGGGCGTTGCTCCGCCGCAGGAGACCCGCATGACGGACCAAGAGGCCCTGGCCGCACCGCTCGACTCCGCCCGATTCCAGGCCGAGGCCAATGTCCTGCGCGAGGCGCTGCTGGACGCGCAGTTCGAGCTCGCCGACCGCGCCGGCGGTGCCATCCTGATCCTGCTCAACGGTGCCGACGGCGCCGGCAAGGGCGCGGTGCTCAACCGCCTCTATGAATGGCTGGACCCGCGCACCGTCGCCAACCTGGTCTACGACATCACCGACCGCGACGAGCGCCGCCGCCCGCCGGCCTGGCGCTACTGGCGCGACCTGCCCAAGCGCGGCCGGATCGGGGTGATGATCGGGTCCTGGTACCACAGGGTCCTGCTCGGGCGCGTGCTCGGCGACCTCGGCAAGCGCGCCTTTCGCGAGCGGCTCGACGAGATCAACCGCATCGAGGACATGCTCGAGGCCGAGGCGATCACCCCGGTCAAGATCTGGCTGATGCCCGAGACACGCGACCTGTCGTTCAAGGGAAAGCCCGACGCCCCTCCCGGCAGCCCGGGCAACCCGCTCGTGCGCGAATGGACCGAGATCGACACGAAGAAGGAGCGCAAGCGCCTGATCGAGGCCGCCCAGGAGATGGAGCGCATCACCACCAACGCCCGCTCCCCCTGGCATATCGTGCGCACCAACGACCCGCGCGCCCGGGATCTGGAGGTCGGCCGCATCCTGCTCGTGAACCTCCACGACGAGCTCGGGCGCAAGCGCCACCGCCGCACCCGCCCGCCCGCGCGCCCGCGCCGGATCACCGGCACGCCCGCGCGCCTGCCCGCCCTCGACCTCGGCCAGAAGCTCGAGCACGACGTCTACGAGAAGGCGCTGGCCGAGGCCCAGCTCCGGATCTTCACCCTCACCCAGTCCAAGGCGTTTCGCGACCGCGGGCTCGTCTGCGTCTTCGAGGGCAACGACGCCGCCGGCAAGGGCGGGGCCATCCGCCGGCTCCGCAGCGCGCTGAACCCGGTCCGCTCCCGCGTCCACCCGATCGCCGCGCCGAGCGACGAGGAGCTGCTGCGCCCCTTCCTCTGGCGCTTCTGGCGACGCATCCCGCCCCTGGGCCACGTCTCGGTGTTCGACCGGAGCTGGTACGGCCGGGTGCTGGTCGAGCGGGTCGAGGGCTTCGCCGCCCAGCCCGAGTGGAAGCGCGCCTATGGCGACATCAACGACTTCGAGAGCCAGCTCGACCAGGCCGGGTACATCGTCCAGAAATTCTGGCTCGCGATCGATCAGGACGAGCAGCTCCGCCGCTTCAACGAGCGCAAGGAGACGCCGCACAAGCGCTTCAAGATCACCGACGAGGATTGGCGCAACCGCGACAAATGGCCGCTCTACGAGGCCGCGGTCGAGGACATGATCGCCCTGACCTCGACGCCCGAGGCGCCGTGGACGCTGGTCGAATCGAACTGCAAGCGTTTCGCGCGCGTGAAGGTCCTGCGAACCCTGGCCGACCGCCTCGAAGCCGCGCTCTGACCTGACCTAACCTGTCCGGCCCGGCGGCTGCCGCGCGCCCACATGCGCAGGCTCCGCATCTAGAGGCCGGCGGCGACGCATCGCTGACCGCCCCGGGCCGGCTCATCCGTGCCGGCGGAGCCGCCCGATGAAATCCGCCAGCGCCCGTTCCATTCCGGTCCCGGGATCGCCGTCGGGCTGCCATTCGGGGAAATGACCGTCCGCGAACATCCGCGCGAGGCCATAGACGAAGGCACGGCAGGAGAGGACGAGCGTGTCTATCTCCGCCCCGTCCGCCAATTCGCCCCGATCGCGCGCCATGGTCAGCAGCGCCACCATCCGCATCCTGATCCGGTCGTTCAGCTCCCGGACCCGCGACGGGGCGTCGAAGTCGACGAGCCCCCGCGCACTGACGATCTGGAAATGCGTCGGATGCGCCCACGCCCAGCGCAGATATCCTTGGCCGATCCGGTGAAGCTGCCCGAGCGGATCCTGCGTGCCGGCAGGATCCTGCGCCGCCTCGACGGCATCGGCCAGCCGCTCCATGGCCTGTTCGGCCACGGCGGCGAGCAGGGCCGCCTTGGACGGGAAATGCCGGAACGGCGCCCCGGGCGATACCCCGGCGCGTTTCGCCACCTCGCGCACCGAGACATGCTCGACCCCGCGCTCCTCGATGATCGCGATGGTCGCGGCGACCAGCACCGGCGCGAGATTGCCGTGGTGATAGGGCTTTGCGTCGCGGGTCATCGGGGCCTCCCGGGAGGAAATGTAATCACCGATTATTTACCGCGCAACACCGGCGGGCATGTCAGTATGTAATCACTGATCACATAAAGGACGAACCCGACATGCCCTCCCGACACCTCTCGCTCTCCGCCCGCCTCCTCGGCGTCGCCCTGGCCTGGGCGACGCCCCTTGCCGCAGAGGACGAGCCGGTGCTGCGGATCGTCTGGCCCCCGGCCGAGGCCGTCGTTCCGCTCGGCGACGACCCCGAGCGCGCCATCGGCGTGGTGGTGGAGAGCAACTTCCGGCTGATGCCGGCGGGCGGCTGCGCCGGGGATCCGCGCTGCGGCCACGTCCACATGAAGA
Organism: uncultured Rhodovulum sp.; assembly: GCA_964514775.1. GTDB lineage: Bacteria > Pseudomonadota > Alphaproteobacteria > Rhodobacterales > Rhodobacteraceae > Amaricoccus. Next base: position 7,449 of record CAZESN010000022.1, on the reverse strand, counting down.
TCGACCCCGACGGAGACAGCTGCAACATCCCCGGCCGCGCCTACAACAGCATGAACAGCGACTTCGGCGGCGATCTCATCATCGCCCGGTTCGGCCACTGCCCCACGCCCGCCAGCAGCCATGTCATCGGCATCCTGCTCGCCGACGACCACCACCGGCCCATCCTCGTGAACGGCCGGCCGGTCACCGCGCTGGTCGAGGTCACGACCGCCGACTAGATGGGGGGCAAGGGGGCACCGCTCCGGAATATCCGTGCGGCGGGCACGGATCGCGGCCCTTCCCCGCCCCCTCCGGAGCCCTCCGCGACGAAAGAGGGTTTCTCTGGAGCGACTTTTTCCCTATCTGGAACAGATGAAAACCAAGCCGCTTGCCTTCTCCGTCCACCTTTTCACGGCCTCCGGCGCAGCCCTCGCCCTGCTCGCACTCGTCGCCGCGACCCGGGGCGACTGGCAGCTCATGTTCGGCTGGCTCGGCCTCGCGCTTATCGTCGACGGGCTCGACGGGCCGCTCGCCCGGCTGGTGGACACCAAGAAGAACGCGGCCAACTGGGACGGGGTGATCCTCGACCTGGTGATCGACTACCTCACCTATGTCTTCATCCCCGCCTATGCGCTGATCTACACCGGCCTCTTGCCGGCCCCCTGGGGGCTGGTGACCGCCCTGCTGATCGCGCTGACCGGGGTCGTCTACTTCGCCGACGTGCGGATGAAGTCGGCCGACAACTGCTTCGTGGGCTTCCCCGCGGTCTGGCAGATGCCGCTCCTCGTCTTCCTCACCTTCTCGCCGCCGCCCTGGGCGACGGTGGCGATCATCGTGGTGCTCGCCCTCGCCCAGTTCACCTGGCTGAAGTTCATCCATCCGGTGCGCACCGAGCGCTGGCGCGGCCTGAGCCTGCCGATCACGCTGGTCTGGGTGGTGCTCGCCGGCTGGTCGATCGCCACGGACTTCAATCCGCCGGCATGGGTCAAGCTCGGGCTGCTGCTCACCAGCGGCTGGCTGATGTTCATCGGCATCGTGATGCAGCGCTTCCCCGCCGCCGGGGCGGGACGCGGCGAGACGGGACGCGGCTAGGGCGCGGGCGCCCGCCCGGCGGCACCGACCGAATCGATGACCTCCTGGAGCCGGCCGTTCGCGGCCAGCAAGGCGATCGCCTCGTCGATCTGGGTGCGCAGGAAGGTGCTGTGCTCGCGCAGCATCATGCCGATCGGGACCGGCGGCGCGCGCAGCGGATCGAGATCGGCGAAGGTGAAGGCCGCATCCTCATGCGCGCCGCGCATGCGCTGATACATCGGCTCCCACATGATGGCCCCCTCGATCCGGCCGTCGCGCAGATAGTCGAGGATCGGCGCGCTGCTCGGGAAGGGAAGCCGCACCCAGCGCTCTGCCTCCGGGCGCGCCTGATCATAGGTATACATGGCGTCATCGATCGCGGTCATCTGCGTCGTGCCCACGGTCATGCCGCCCGGGATGTCCTCCAGCCGGCCATAGGTGCCCTCGCGGACCACGAGGACATAGGGCGCCTCGTAATAGGGTCGCGACGGGATCAGCCACTCGATGTTGAGCGTCGTCGTCATGGTGAACCCCATGACCGCGTCGCATTTCTCCGCAAGCTGGATGAACACGTTCTCCCAGAGGTCGTCGCCGGACTGCACGACCGTGCTGCGGAACTCGTAGATCTCCGTGCGCAGCATGAGCGCGTCGCCGATGGCCCCCGCCACGGCCCTGTCGACCTCGACCGTCGGCGATACCGACCAGACGCAGAAGCTGAGCACATCCCCGCGCGTGAAGCGCCGCTCGCTGTGCAGCTCCGGCGGAACATAGGGCAGCCCCACCTGGGCCAGGACCGGCCCGGCCAGGCCGGCCAGCGCTCCCGCCAGAACAACATGCCGCATCGAGAGATCCCACCTGGTCACGTCCCGTCCCTCCGCGTCTGCCGCTGCCCGCATTCAAGGCGAAAAGGCGTGAAGGGTTTCCCCTTCACGCCGGTCTTGTCGCTGTGCCCGCGCCCTAGTTTCCGTCGCGCACGGCGAAGACGTAGAGGGCGTTGCCGACGTTCGGGTGAACGACGTCCGGCGAGACCAGACGCGGCACGTTGCGCGGGCTGCCGCCACCGAGGCCGGTGGTCACGGCAACGTACTGCCGGCCGTCGACCTCATAGCTGATCGGCATGCCCTGGACCGAGGTCGGCAGGCGCGTCGACCACAGCTCCTCGCCGGTCTCGGCGTTGTGCGCCTTGAAGTAGCGGTCGAGGTCGCCGACGAAGGCGATGCCGCCCGCGGTCGAGAGCACGCCCGTCAGGTAGGAGGCGCGCTGCTCGACGCTCCAGACCTCTTCCATGGTCTCGACGTTGATCGCCGCGAGCTTGCCGAGGTTGCCGTTGGTGCCGGGCATCTCGAAGAACCAGCGGTCGGCCTGCGAACCGCCGGAGCCGATGACCATCTCCACTTCCTTGCCCATGATCTCCATGCAGGTCTGGGAAAGCGGGATGATCAGGAGGTTGGACGGCTCGTAGAAGCTGGTCGGCGGCCAGTCGTGGCCACCGGCTGTCGACGGGCAGACGGACAGGACGTCGCCGACCTTGGCGTTGCGGATGTCCTCGCGGTAGGTCGGACGGCCGTTCTCATCGATGGAGTCCCAACCGTTCTGGAAGAGCACTTCCTTGTGCTCGATGTACTCGCCGGTCTCCCGGTCGAGCTTCCAGAGGATACCCGACTTGCCGATCGTCATCACGGTCTTGCGGCCGTCGATGTCGATCAGAACCCGCTCGAAGGTGTCGTCCCAGTCCAGCGCCTCGGCCGGCGAGTGCTGGAAGTACCACACGATCTCGCCGGTCGCCGGGCGGATCGCCAGCGTCGAGCCGGTGTAGAGCGTATCGTCCTCGGTGGTCAGACCGCGCGAGGCCGGGACCCAGGGCTTCGCCTGGGCAACGCCGACGTAGTAGAGATCGAGCTCCGGATCGTAGGAGCCGGTGATCCACTGGTCGCCGCCGCCGCGCAGCTCGTAGGGCAGATCGCCCCAGGTGTCGCCACCCGGCTCGCCCGGACGCGCGATCGTCGAGGTCCGCCACAGCTCCTCGCCGCTGTTCGCGTCGTGACCCGTGATGAAGCAGCCCTCTTCCTTGAACTGCTGGCAGCCGTTGATCTGCGCGATCACCACGCCGTTGGCGATGATCGGGCCGGCACCGGTCCAGTAGCCCTTGGTGTAGTCCGCGCGCTGGTTCTCCCAGACGACCGCGCCGGTGGCCGCGTCGAGGGCGACGACATAGCCGTCATCGGTGGTGATGAAGACCTTGCCCTCGTAGAGCGCGAGGTTGCGCGAGGGACGACCGGCGGTCATGTCCTCGGGGACCTCGCGCTGGTAGGTCCAGAGCAGGTCGCCCGAGACCGCGTCGAACGCCTGCACCATGTCGCCGGCATGCGGCAGGTACATCACGCCGTCGGCGACGAGCGGGGTCGGCTGGTTCTGGCCGGGCTCCATCGCCCAGGACCAGACGAGCTCGAGCTGGTCGACGTTGTCCCGGTTCACCTGATCGAGCGGGGTGAAGCCGTGGGCGTCGTAGGTCCGCCGCCACTGGAGCCAGTCCGAGGCGCTCGGGTTCTGCAGGACCTCGTCGGTGACGTAGCTTGCGTCCTGCGCAAGTCCCGCACTCGAGAGCCCGACGATGCTGGCCGTGGCCATGAGTGCCACGGCACCCAGTCTGCTAGTGATCTTCATTCTTTCCTCCGCATTTGAGGAGACGACAGATTGTCCTGGATTTCGGATGCTACTTGGCCATCAGCCAGGCACGCAGCTCGCCCGTCTTGTTCCGGGACGTCTGCAGGACAACATAGAGATGGCTCTCCTCGAGGAGCGCGATCTGCTCGTCGGTCAGCTCAAAGGACACATCAAGGTCCCCCGCGTTGCCGCCCGTGATCTCCACGGCGGCGATCTCCGGACCCGCGATGCCGGGCCTGGCCGCATGCAGCGCGAGCCGGTTGGCCTCGCCCCTCAGGCCCTCGTAGGACCCCGCAATGGCCAGCGTGCTGCCGTCGAGCGTGGCGGACACGTTGCCCGTGCCGCCCACCAGCGGACGATTGGTGTTCGAGACCGGCATCACGCCGAGCTTGTCACCATACTCCTGAGCCCAGGCGCCTGTTCCCAGGGCGCCGAGCACAGCAGCGGTCAAGATGAAATGTCTCATTCTCCTCCTCCTCCTCACAAGCAGACCGGATGCAGACGCGTTCTGACGCGCGCGCAACCCGTGTGGATCGTGCCATCCCTATTGAATAGCGGTCGCGTCTTCGCGGCTGATGTAGCCGAAGCTGTTGCCGAGGTTGTTGCGGATGTAATTCGCAAGACCCAGCAGCTCGTCGTCCGACAGGACGTCGCCGAAGCCCGGCATCTCGCCGCTGCCCTGCCTCAGCTGCCGCAGCACATAGGCGGCATCCTCCAGCCGGGCGGAGCTGCGGATGCCCGGCCCGATGGCACCCGAGCCATTGGTCGCATGGCAGTCCGAGCAGAAGTCGGTGTAGTTCGCCTGCGCGGCCGCCAGTTCCTCAGGGGTATAGGGGATCTCGGCGTCCTGGGCATGGGCGGCAGAGCACAGCAAGGCGAGGGCGACGGGGAACGTTGCGCGCAGCATGGGAGTCCATTCAATCGTTTGACGAAACCTGCCGCACGTTGAACCAGACGCAACTCCTTATCAAGTCAAACTTTTCTGCTGCACTGCAGCACAAACACCCCCTCCCCCAGAGTACCGCCCATGCAGGCAGGCGATCGCCGCGCGCGGCTCCGCGCCTGCGCTGTCATGGCATGACGGCCTCGGGGCGGCGGCCCCGCTGCCGGGGCCACCTTTCAGACGACAGGGCCGCCGGGCCTCAGCCCAGGGCCTCGTCGCAGCGGGCGCAGGTCTCGGGATGCGCATGCGTGCCGACGTCGGGCAGGATCTTCCAGCAGCGGGCGCATTTCGCCCCCGAAGCCGGCACCGGCACCACCGCCACGCCGGCGACATCCTCGAGCGTGAAGGCCCCTTCCGGCGCCGCATCGCCGGTCAGCGCCAGATCCGAGGTGATGCAGAGATCGGCGAAATCGACCGATCCGAGCACCGCGCGCAGCTCCGCATCGGCCACATGCACCACCGGCGCCGCCTCGAGGCTCGCCCCGATCCGCTTCTCGCGCCGCTCGACCTCGAGCGCCCCGGTCACCACCCGCCGCACCCGGCGGATCGCCTCCCATTTGGCCGCGAGGCCCGCGTCGCGCCACGCCGCCGGGGTCTGGGGGAAATCGACCAGATGCACCGAGCTCTCCTCGCCCGGGAACCGCGCAAGCCAGACCTCCTCCATGGTGAAGGTCAGGATCGGAGCGAACCAGGTCACCAGCCGCTGGAACAGCGCATCCAGCACCGTGCGCGCCGCCCGCCGCCGCGGATCGCCCGCTGCATCGCAATAGAGCGCATCCTTGCGGACGTCGAAATAGAAGGCCGACAGGTCGACGGTGCAGAACTGGAACAGCGACTGGAAGACGTGCTGGAAATCGTAGGCCGCATAGCCCTCGCGCACCAGCCCGTCGAGCTCCGCCAGCCGGTGCAGCACCCAGCGCTCCAGCTCCGGCATCTCCGCCGCATCCACCCGCTCGGCCTCGTCGAATCCGTCGAGCGCGCCGAGCATGAAGCGCAGCGTGTTGCGCAGCCGCCGGTAGCTGTCGGCGGTGCCCTTCAGGATCTCCGGCCCGATGCGGGTGTCGACCGTGTAGTCCGTCTGCGCCACCCAGAGCCGCAGGATATCGGCCCCATACTGCCGGACCACGTCCTGCGGCGCGATGGTGTTGCCGAGCGATTTCGACATCTTCATGCCGTTCTCGTCGAGCGTGAACCCGTGGGTCAGCACGCCCTCGTAGGGCGCCCGCCCCCGCGTGCCGCAGGCCTGGAGCATCGAGGAATGGAACCAGCCGCGATGCTGGTCGGTCCCTTCCAGATAGAGGCTCGCCGGCCAGATCCCGTCGGGCCGGTCGCGCAGCACGAAGGCATGCGTGGAGCCGGAATCGAACCACACGTCGAGGATGTCGGTGACCTGCTCCCAGTCCTCCGACGCCAGGTCGCCGAGGAACCGCGCCCGCGCGCCCTCGGCATACCAGGCATCCGCGCCCTCGGCCTCGAAGGCCTCTCGGATGCGCGCGTTCACCGCCGGATCGCGCAGGATCTCCACCCGCCCCTCGCCGAGGCGCCTGATGAAACAGGTGAGCGGCACGCCCCAGGCGCGCTGGCGCGACAGCACCCAGTCGGGGCGCACCTCGATCATCGAATGCAGGCGGTTGCGGCCGGTCTGCGGCGTCCACTGGACGAGCTCGTCGATCGAGGTCAGCGCCCGCTCGCGGATCGTGTCGCCGTATTCGCCCATGCCGTCGTCGAGCGGCTTGTCGATGGCGACGAACCACTGCGGCGTGTTGCGGTAGATGACCGGCGCCTTCGACCGCCAGGAATGCGGGTAGGAATGCGTCAGCCGCCCGCGCGCCAGCAGCCCCCCCGCCTCGATCAGCTTCTCGATCACCGCCTTGTTGGCCGGGCCTTCCTTGCCCTTGGCGTCGAAGATCTGCATGCCCGCGAAGAACGGCAGATGCGGCGCGAAGGAGCTGTCCTCCAGCACGTTGTGGGTCATCCGGTCGACGAGCCCGTTCTTCACGAAGAGCTCGTAGTCGTCCGCGCCATGGCTCGGCGCCATGTGGACGAAGCCGGTACCCGCGTCGTCCGTGACGAAATCGCCCTCGAGCATGGGGACCTCATAGCCCCACCAGGGATCGAGCCCGGCAAGGGGGTGGCGCAGGATCGCATCCGCGAGCCCCTGCGCATCGCCCCGCCGCTCGAACCCGTCCACCCGCGCGGCCTTCATCACCTCGGCCGCCAGCGCATCCGCCAGCACCAGCCGGTCGCCGGGCTTCGCCCAGTTGTCGGCCGCCGCCTCGGTCACCTCATAGACGCCGTAGGCGATGCGCCCCGAATAGGCGACGCCCCGGTTCGACGGCAGCGTCCAGGGCGTCGTGGTCCAGATCACCACGCTCGCACCCGCCAGCCCGTCCGGGCCGGAGACCACCGGGAACTTCACCCAGACCGTCGGGCTCTGCTTGTCGTGATACTCGACCTCGGCCTCGGCCAGCGCGGTCTTCTCGACCGGCGACCACATGACGGGCTTGGAACCGAGATAGAGCGAGCCGTTCATCACGAACTTCATGAACTCGTCGGCGATCACCGCCTCGGCATGGAAGTCCATGGTGAGGTAGGGATCGTCCCAGTTGCCGGTCAGGCCGAGCCGCTTGAACTCCTCGCGCTGCACGCCGATCCAGTGCTCGGCGAAGCGGCGGCACTCGGCGCGGAAGTCGTTGATCGGGACGTCGTCCTTGTTCAGCCCCTTCGCCCGGTACTGCTCCTCGATCTTCCACTCGATCGGCAGGCCGTGGCAGTCCCAGCCCGGCACGTAG
>CAZESN010000021.1:19779-21876 GCA_964514775.1 uncultured Rhodovulum sp. | reverse complement strand
ATCGAGGGCCGGTTCGGTCTGTCGGTGCGGGTGGAGGGTGATCCGTCGCTGATCAGCCCCGACTACAGGATCGAGAAGCTCAAGGTCGCGTCGCGGATCGTCCATATCCAGGAGGGGATGGCGCCGGTCCAGGTGGCCTATCCTGACGATGACGAGATCGTAGAGGTGGAGGAGGCCGAGGAGGTCGAGGCCACCACTGAGGCTGCCGGCGAGACCGCCGAGAATGGTGGCGCGGAGAAGGGCGGCGCGAAGCGCAAGCGTCGTCGTCGGCGCCGGGGCGGTGCCGGTCGCAATGGCAATGGCGAAGCGGGAGGCGCCTCTGAGGTCGATGCCGACGGCGACGCGATTGGCGTGGCTGTGACGGACGGCGACGATGCGGAGGCCGAAGTGCCCGACGCGGTTGCCGAGGAGGCCGTTCAGGCCGAAGAGGCCGGCGCCGTGCACGAGGAAGTCGGTGCGGTTGAGGTTGTTCCCGAGGTCGAGGCCGTGGCCGAGGTCTCCGCTGAGGACGCTCCGGTCGAAGAGGTTCCCGCGCGGCCCAAGGCCCGCCGCCGTTCGCGGCGCAAGCCGGTTGAAGAGGCGGAGGCGGTAGCCGACGCGGCGGTGGCAGAGACAGCGGTCGCCGATGAGACGGCAGCCGTGCCGGCGCAGGTTCAGCCGTCGCCCCTGGGTGAGGTGATCGACCTCGGAGGGGAAGCGGCCTCGGAGATCGTGCAGGTTCCCGAGAGCAGTGCCCCGCCGCCCCGGCGTCGCCAACGTGTGCGCCGGACGGCGGCGGCGGCGGCGAGCGAAGCGCCGGTGACGGCCGAGCCCGAACCGGCTCCCGAAGCGGCTGTGGTTGCCGAGGAGGCTCCGGTTGCTGAGCCGGTTGCGGCGGCGATTGAGCCTTCCGGATCCGAGGTCGTAGCCGAGGCTCCGGCAGCGGATGCCGCCGAAGATACAGCCCCGCGTCGACGCGGATGGTGGTCGCGGGCGCTCGGCTGAGGGTCCCGAGCTGGCTTCAGGCGCGCGGCGGTCGGCCGCGCGCCCAGTCCTGCAGCCGGGCGATGCCGTCGGCGATCGAACTGGTCGCCCCGGCATAGGAAAAGCGCAGGGTCCTGTGCCCGCGCCGGGGATCGAAGTCGAGACCCGGCGTGACGGCGACCCCGGTTTCCTGCAGGATCCGTGCTGCGAGCGCGCGGCTGTCGTCGGTCATTCCCGATACATCGGCATAGACATAGAAGGCGCCGTCGGGCGGGGCGATCTCGCCGAATCCTGCTTTCGGGAGGCCGTCGAGCAGCAGCGTCCGATTGGTCCGGTAGGTTTCGAGATTGCCCAGAAGCTCGTCGTGCGCATCGAGCGCGGCGAGGGCGGCCACCTGGCTGGCATGGGGGGCGCAGATGAAGAAGTTCTGCGCCAGCCGCTCGACCCGGCGGACGTGGTCGGACGGCACGACCATCCAGCCGATCCGCCAGCCGGTCATGGAGAAATACTTCGAGAACGAGTTGATGACGTAGACGTCGTCGGAGATCTCGAGCGCCGAGATGGCGCGGTCGCCGTACTGGATGCCGTGATAGATCTCGTCCGAGATGAAGGCGATCCCCCGCTCGGCCGCCGCGTCGATAAGGCCCGCGAGGGCCGTGCGGTCGAGCATCGTGCCGGTGGGGTTGGCGGGGCTCGCCACGAGCAGCCCGGCTATGCCCACGCCGATCTCGTCGGGGGTGGGCTGGAAGCGGTTCTCGGCCAGGGTGGGGATCCCGACCGGTTCCAGGCTCATGGCACGGAGGATGTTGCGATAGCTCGGGTAGCCGGGCTCGCCGATAGCTACCCGCTCGCCGGCGTCAAAGAGGCTCGAGAAGGCAAGGATGAAGCCGGCCGAGGAGCCCGACGTAACCACCACCCGCGCGGGATCGAGGTCGAGCCCGTACCACTCGCCATAGAGCCGGGCGATGCGCGCTCGGAGCTCGGGAAGGCCGAGGGCGACCGTGTACCCCAGAGACCCTTCATCCATCGCGCGCTTGAGTGCCTGACGCGCGAGGGCAGGGGCTGGTGTTCCGGGCTGGCCCACCTCCATATGGACAACCTCGCGACCGCCCGCCTTGAGGAGGCGCGCGGTCG
>CAZESN010000021.1:7104-19769 GCA_964514775.1 uncultured Rhodovulum sp. | reverse complement strand
GGCATGGCGGCCGGTCTGACCGAATCCACCGAGGGCCTCGGCGCGGTGGGCGGCGTCCATGACGTCCATGACGATGAAGGATGAAACCCCGCTGCCCCGTCTGCTTTCCCGCATCCCGCCCCCCCATAAGCTGCCGGCGCAACGGGCGCCGTCTCATGCAGGGAGCGGTGCGCTATTTGAGCCGGGGGTGCAACCCCCGGCCCGGAGTGACTGTCCCGGCGCTCAGACGGGCGCCTTCGAGCTCCGCCGACGCGCGGCCGCGCCAAGGCAGCCGAGGCCGCCGATCAGGAGCCAGGCCGCTGCGGGCAGCGGGATCACGTTCGGGGTGTGGGTGAAGCTTGCCCGGATGGTCGCGTGGTTGTTCGTCTCTTCCTTGGTCCAGAACTCGCTCACATCGTTGCCCTCGAGCAGGAACCCGGTGATGGTCATGTAGTATGTGCCATCCTCGAATTCGAACTCCTTGGACTGTGCAAGTTTCTGAGTCGGTCTTACCCGGTCGGCACAACCGTTCCCGTTGACGCCGTAGTTGTTCACCTGCCCATTTGCGCAGAACCCGCCCTGCGGCCGGTTATCCGTTTCCCAGTGTTCGAAGTTATAGACCGAGTCGAATATTTCCGACGCACCGCCCCCGCCGAAGGTAACGTTGAACGTCAACGTCAGGACGGCCTTGGTGATGGACGTCCCGGAGTCGATAGGCTGGTTGAAGTGCGTGAACGTTCCCAGATCGAAAACGTCGTCCGAACTGTGATTGCCCGTCGGTGCATTGCTCTGGGACTTGTACCCGCTCTGTACTCCACCAGTTCCCCAGCGGACTTCCGCAGGGTCCCCACCGCCGGCCGGCACATAGTTGACGTTGCTCCCACCCGTGACTGGGCCCCACTTTGCCGTAACCGAGTTAACGGTCACCGTTGGTGGGGCCATCACAGCGGCCGTGGAAACGGCCAGGGCCATTGTGGCTGCGGCAGAAATTATTGAAAGTTTACCCATGTCATACCCCTCCTGCCGCTCTGCGGATGGTATTTTTGTACCGAAATGTATAAATCCAATTTTGGTAAATACGTTGTGATTGCGTATTTAAAGTTGGGTGAGGTTAATTCTATATTGCGATTATAAAGCTGCCCGCGTCTTTGTGGGTTACTGCGCTGCCCCTGCGATTGCGCCGGCGCCCCGGGGAGGGCGATAGCGAACCGGCCGGCCGCGGAACCCGCCGTGGGCCCGACCGTTGCATTGTGGCAAGCCTCTCTGCGCGGAATTCGCCGACTGCGGCACGGAAGGTTTGCTCCGCGGATGCAATCCGTTAATGAGGTGGTGAGCAGTCTGGCGGCGGAGCGAAAAGAATGGCTCGCCTGCAACGGCATGGAATTCTCTTCGGTCTCGCGCTTGGCGTTACCTGTGTCGGGGTGGTTCCGGCGCAGGCCTTCACTCTGTTCGGCTATCGGCTGTGGGGGGAGGAGGAAAGCACGCAAGTCGAGGTGATCGACCCGCTGCCCTATACCGCAACTCTCCAGATCGAGACCGGCGATGACGCGCTGCGCCGTCGGGTGGAGAGTGCCTCCGCCCTCTGGAGCGACCGGGCCGAGCCGGCTTCGGGCAGGGCCGGGCTGATATCCAGGGCGCGGGGCGATTATCGCCGGCTTCTGGCGGCTCTCTATGCCGAGGGCTACTACGGCGGCGAGATCAGCATCCGCATCGGCGGGCGCGAGGCCGCTGACATGACGCTGGCCGAGGACATTCCCGCAGACGTACCTGTGGTGATCGCCGTCGATCCCGGCCCGACCTTCACCTTCCGCCGCACCGAGATCGTGAACGGGCCGCCCTTTGGCAACACCCGTCCCGAGGACGCCGTGGACCCGCCCTCGAGCGTGGGCTTTGCCCGCCATGAGCCGGCCCGGGCCGGAGCGGTCGGAGCGGCGTCCACACTCGCCGTCGACCAGTGGCGCCAGCTCTCTCGCGCCAAGGCCCGCGAGACCGACCGCGAGATCGTTGCCGACCATACCGCAAGCCGGGTGGATGTGACGCTGACCATCGATCCGGGGGCCGAGGCGCGCTACGGGCCGGTACGTGTCACCGGAAACCGCAGGACGGACGCGGGGTTCATCGCCTTCATGGCCGATCTTCCGGAAGGCGATTCCTTCGATCCCGACGATGTGCGCGCCGCCGAGGACCGCCTGGCGCGGCTGGGGATCTTCAGCTCGATCCGTCTGGAGGAAGCCGAGGAAATCGGGCCTGACGGGCGCCTTCCCTTCACCCTGACGGTGGAGGAGCGCCGCCCGCGGACCTTCGGCTTCGGTGCCACCTATTCGACCCTCGAAGGGCTCGGGCTCTCTGCCTATGCGATGCACCGCAACCTTTTCGGCCGGGCCGAGCGTCTGCGGCTCGACGCCAGCGTCGCGCGTCTGGGGCGGACCAGCAGCGCCGAGGACTTCGACTACAACCTCGGCCTGAGCTTCACCCGGCCGGGGGTGATCACGCCCGACACCAACTTCAACGCCTCGGTCGTGGCCCGCAAGCTGACCCTCGACAACTACGACGAGGAATCGATCACCGGGCGGGTCGGCCTTTCGCAGAGCTTCGGCGGTTGGCTGACCGGCGAGGGTTTTCTCGAAGTCTCCCACGCGCGCTACGTCGACGATTTCGGCATCCGCCGCTTCTTCACCGTCGCCGGCGTGGGCCGCGCGGAATACGACCGCCGCGACGACCGGCTCGACGCCACCCAGGGCTACTATCTCGCGGCGGACCTCAGGCCGGCCTATGAGTTCGAGTTCGGCAATCCGTCGCTGCGCGGGACGCTCGAGGGCCGCGCCTACCGCGGTTTCGGGTCGGACAACCGCTTCGTTCTGGCCGGCCGGGCGCGGGTCGGCAGCTATCTTGGCCCCTCGGTGGAAGAAAGCCCTCCGGATCAGCTCTTCTTCGCCGGTGGTGGCGGCTCGATCCGTGGCTACGAGTTCCGCTCGATCGGTATCGAGACCACCGATGCCGACGGCAACGACATCACCCAGGGCGGCAAGGGTGTCTTCGAGGCCTCGGCCGAGGCACGTGCCCGGCTCTGGGGAAATTTCGGCGGCGTCGTCTTCGTCGACGCTGGCGTGGTGACCGAGGACACGAGCCTCTCGGGGGCGGACAAGCTGCGCTTCGGCGCCGGCGTCGGCCTGCGCTACTACACCGGCTTCGGCCCGCTGCGCATCGATCTCGCGGCGCCCATCGACCCGCGCCCGCAGGACCCGGATGTCGCGCTCTACATCGGTATCGGACAGGCGTTTTGAAGCGGTACTGGGTCATTGCCGGCGTGTTCGGCCTCGCGGCCATCGCCGCGACCGCACAGGGTCCGGATGATCCGGTCCCTGCCGGGGGCGGCGGGTTTCTCGTCAATCTCCTCGAGAGCCAGATCTCCGCGCCGGGCCGCGAGATCGGGGTCTCGGGCCTGACCGGCGCGCTCTCGTCGCAGGCGCGCATCGAGCGGGTCACCATCTCCGACGATACCGGTCCCTGGATGGTGATCGAGGACGTCGAGGTCGACTGGAGCCGGGCCCAGCTCCTGCTCGGGCGGGTGCAGGTGAACCGGCTGCACGCGGGCCGGGTGACCTGGCTGCGGCGCGGCGTGATCCCCGAGCCCCCCGCCGACCGGCCGACGCCGGAGGCCAGGCCGTTCACGGTGCCCGAACTGCCGGTGTCGGTGCGGCTCGAGGACCTCGACCTCCCGCATCTCGCCTTCGACGAGAGCATCTTCGGCCTCGCGGCCGAGCTCTCGGTCAGCGGGGGCGTGGTGCTCGCGGACGGTGCGCTCGACATGGACCTCGCGGTCGACCGTCTCGACGGCCCGGGAGGCGATCTCGATCTGCGCGCGGCCTTCGCCAACGCGACGCGTGAGCTGGATCTCGACCTGCACCTGCGCGAGCCCGAAGGCGGCATCGTGGCGACCGCCCTGCGCATCGAGAACGAGCCCGCGATCGACCTGCGTCTCGCCGGCAGTGGTCCGCTCGACAATGTCGACATCGCCCTGACGCTCGACGCGGGCGGTGCGCGCCTCGCCGACGGAACTGTCGCCCTGCGTGGGGTGGACGAGGGCCTTGCCTTCGATGCCGAGGTCACCGGGGGCATTGCGCCACTTGTGCCGGCAGATTTCCGCGACTTCTTCGGCGGCCAGTCCACGATCGCGGTCAGGGGAGTGAACAAGAGCGCGGGCGGTCTGCGGCTGGAGCGGCTGAACGTCGCGGGCGATTCGCTGATGCTCGATGGCCGGCTCGAGACCGGCGAGGACGGGTTTCTCCGTAGCCTCGACCTCACCGGCCGCCTCGGCGACCCGGCGGCGCCACCACTGCGACTGCCGGTGCCCGGAGCGGAGACCCGGCTCAATTCCGCGAACCTGCGCGTCGAGTTCGGAGCCGGCAACAACTGGAGCGGATTTGTCGTGCTCGACCGGCTGGAGGCCGGCGGGCTCGAGATGGAGGACGTGACGCTCACCATGGGCGGCCGGGCGCGCAACCTCGAGGACCCGGCGCGCCGTGACGTCACCATCGCGCTCGAGGGCCTCGCCACCGGCGTCTGGTCCGCCGATCCCGCGGTGGCCGGGGCAATTGGGACCCGGCTCGACCTCTTCGCCGATATCGCGCTTCTGCCAGGCGGCCCGATCGAGGTGCGCCAGGCCCAGTTCGGGGGCAACGGCCTCTCGGTCTTCACCTCGGGGCGTTTCGCGCAAGGCGTCTATACCGGCCGTAGCGCGGTGCATGCTGCCGATATCGCGGTGCTCGCCGGTCTGGCGGGACGGCCGCTCACCGGCGCGCTCTCGCTGCAGGCGGATGGCAGCGTCTCCCCGCTCGACCGGGGCTTCGATCTTGCCTTCGACGGCACCGCCAGCGACGTCAGCCTTGGCGATGCGCGTCTCGACGGCCTCCTGGCCGGTGACACCACGCTCGGCGGGCGGGCGGTGCGCGACGAGACCGGCTTCCGCACCGAGAACCTGCGCGTGGCGAATGCTCAGGTCAGCTTTGCCTCGGACGGCCGGATTGCCAGCGATGGCGCTGACTTCGGGTTCGAGGCCGCGCTGGCGGATCTCGCGCTCCTCGACCCGCGGGCCTCGGGCGCGGCCAGCCTTCGCGGCCATGCGCAAGGTGACGGGGGGCCGCTGGCGCTCGATCTCTCCGCCGAGATCCCCGAGGGCACGCTGATCGAGCGGCCGCTGCGCGACTTCGTCCTTGGCTTCCAGGGCAGCCTCGACGGGAGCGACGTTGCCGGGCAGATCTCGGGCGGCGGCGCCTTTGATACGCTCGATCTCGACCTCGGCTCCGGGATCGAGGTGGAGGGCGCGCGCCGCGCCGTCTCGGACCTGCGGCTTGCCGTGGGCGACAACGTCCTGACAGGAGGTCTGGAACAGGAGGGCTCGGGTCCGGTCGAGGGACGGCTCAGCCTCGTCGCGCCCGATATCGCCCCGCTCGCGGCGCTCGCTCTGGTCGAGGCGGCGGGCTCGGTCGACATGACGATCGGCCTCGCCGCATCGGAGCCGGGGCAGGGTGTGGAGCTCGCCGGCCGGGCCGATGCGATCGCGGTCGGCACGAACCGGGTGGGCGCGCTGATCTTCGACTTCGGGATCACCGATGCGCTCGGCCTGCCGCTTCTGAGCGGCGCGATGCACGGTCGCGACATTGCCGCCGCCGGTCTCGCGATCGAGACGGTCGCGGTGGACGCCGAGCATGTGGATCCCGAACGGATGCGGGTCCGGCTCGGATCGCGCCTCGTGGCGGGTACCGAGGTCGCCACGGTGGCCGAGGTCACCCGTCTTCCCGGCGGCTTCGCCGCGACGCTGAGCAGCCTCTCGATCGACCAGGGCGAGCTCCGCGCCGCGCTGACCGCGCCTGCGACGGTCACCGTGGCGGAGGGAGCGGTGACGCTGACCCCTCTCGCGCTCGACGTCGGCTCTGGCCGGCTGACCGCGGAGGGCAGGATCGGCGAGGAGATCGAGGTTGGTGTCGATATCGCCGAGCTTCCGCTCGCGATCGCCAACGCGATAATGCCGCAGCTCGGTCTCGGCGGGACGGTGAGTGGCACCGCCCGTGTAAGGGGACCGCGTGCCGCGCCGGATGTCGACTTCGACCTGGCGGGCACCGGCGTGACCAGTGCGCAGACGGTGGCAACCGGCCTGCCGCCGCTCGCGGTGACCGCGCGGGGCGAGACCACGGCCGGCCGTCTCGCGCTGGCGGCGGCGGTGACCGGTGGCGGGCTCTCGGCCAGTGCCGACGGCTCGGTGCCGCTCGGGGCGGGCGAGATGGATCTCGGGGTTCGGCTCGATGCCTTTCCGCTGGCGCTCATCGACCGGATTGCGGGCAACCGGGGCCTTGCGGGCTCGGTCACCGGCACGGCCCGGGTCTCGGGGCCTTACGCGGATCCCGCCGTCGCCTTCCAGGCCGAGGGCACGGGGCTCGGCATGCAGATGCTGCGCGACAACGGCCTGCCTGCGCTCAACCTCTCGGTCGACGGCAGCTATGGGGGCGGGGCGATCACCCTCGTCCGGGCTGAGGCCGGGGGCGCGCCGGGGCTCGCCATCTCGGGTTCGGGACAGGTGCCGCTTCGCGGGCCCGGCCTCGACTTGAGGCTGGCGGGCAGCGTGCCTCTGAGCCTGGCCGACCCGTTCCTCGCCGGGCGGCTGGCGCAGGCGAGCGGGACGCTTCAGGTCGATGCGACCGTCCAGGGGGCGCTGAGCAGCCCGCAGTTCAACGGCAACCTCTCGATGACCGGCGGCACGATCGTCGATCCCGCGACCAACATCCGCATGGAGCAGGTCCGCTTCGACGCGGGCCTGGCCGGCACGGCGCTCCAGCTCCGCGAGTTCTCGGGCGCGGTGGGCGGGGGCACGGTCTCCGCGTCGGGCACCATGGCGATCAACCCGGCGGCCGGCTTCCCCGCCGACATGACCGCGCAGATCCGCAATGTCCGCTATACCGACGGGGCCTTCGTCACGACGACTCTCAACGGTGACCTCTCCCTGAACGGCCCGGTGCAGGACGGGGGCGTGCTCGGGGGGCGCATCGACCTCGGCCATACCGAGATCTCGGTCTCGGAGGCGCTGGGCATGGGGGCGCAGGCGACGCTCGAGCAGGTCACGCATCTCCGCCCGCCGCCGCGGGTTCAGGAGACGCTGCGCCGGGCACAGGTCGGGGCGCCGACGCCGCCGCAGGCGAGCGGGCGGACGGGCCTCGTTCTCGACCTGCGCATCGTGGCCCCGAACCAGATCTTCGTGCGCGGTCGCGGGCTCGATGCCGAGCTCGGCGGCGAGCTGCGGCTGACGGGGCCGGTGACGAACATCCAGCCGGTCGGCCAGTTCGACCTGCGCCGTGGCCGGCTAAACCTCATCGGCCAGCGGATCGAGTTCGATGAGGGCTCGCTCCAGCTCGTCGGCGACCTCGACGCGCGCATCAACTTCGTCGCCCGGACCCGCTCCGAGGACGTCACCGCGATCGTGACGGTGTCGGGGCGCGCTTCGGAGCCGGAGATCACCTTCTCGTCCGAGCCGTCGCTGCCCGAGGACGAGGTGCTGTCGCGGATCCTCTTCAACCGCGCCGCGCAGAACCTCTCGCCCTTCCAGGCCGCCCAGCTCGCGGCGGCGGCGGCGGAGCTCTCGGGGCGGGGCGGCAACGGGCTCATGTCGCAGATCCGCAGCTCGCTCGGCTTCGACGATCTCGACATCATCACCGACGACGACGGCGAGGCGGCGGTGCGGGCCGGCCGGTACCTGAGCGACGAGGTCTATCTCGACGTCCAGACCGCGGCCGACGGCGAGAGCAAGCTCGAGGTCACCTACGAGATCAACGAGCGTGTCACCGCGCGCGGGTCGGTCGGCAGCGACGGAAACACCACACTCGGCATCTTCTTCGAGCGCGATTTCTGAGACCGTTTCTCCGGGTTGGTCCTGTCGGGGGAAGGGGCGTGCTTTTTCTGTTTGCACGATTTGACCTGTGGCAAATCGTGACGCGCCTGCCTGCCGCCGGCAGGCGCGTTCCGCGCCCGCCAGGCAGGCGCGTCACGATCCCAGGTGGGCGTGACCTCCATTGAGGGAGGGGACGGCCTCCGGGCTCACGCCCTCCGGCCGTGGACCGGGGCGAGGCAATGCCTCGCCTGATCCGGTCCCGGCAGGGGCCTTATGATGGGTGCATGGGCGGTGACACAGTGTCACCGAAGATAACGTGTTGATATATTTAGTTTATTCTGGGGGTGCGATTCAGGCGGTGTTTTCGCCCGTGTCCGGCGGGTAGCAGCGCGCCAGCCAGGCGCGGATCGCGGCGAGGGCCTCGGGCTCGTCGAGGAAGGGGATATGGCCGCGATCGGGGACGTCGGTGCGGATCATGTCCGGGCGGCGGGCCTGCATCGCGTCGGCGGTGGCGCAGGTCAGCACGTCGGAGTTCTGGCCGTGGATCAGCGCGAGCGGTAGCCCGGCGCAGGCGTCGAAGAGCGGCCAGGCCTCGGCCAGGGGCGCGGCCATGGCCGCGTCGAACCCGCGCCGCAGCGCCGGGTCGTAGGTGAGGCCGAGCCCGTCGGCGGTCTGGACGTAGCGGCGCACGACCTCTTCCTCCCAGCGCAGCGGCGGCACGTCGTGAAAGCCGGGCATGGCGGCGGGCATGCGGTCGGCGGCCTCGCTGAGCGTCGTCACCTCGGGCCGCATCCCGAGATAGATCCCGATCCGCATAAGCCCGTCGCGCTCCAGCACCGGGCCGACGTCGTTGAAGCAGATGCCGGCCACGCGCTCGGGCGCGGTCGCGGCCATCACCATCGCGAGAAGCCCGCCGCGCGACGAGCCGATGATCGCCGCGCGCGGGATGCCGAGATGGTCGAGGAGGGCGAGGGCGTCCCGGGCCTCCTGCGCCACGGTATAGGTCTCGGGGTCGGCCCAGTCCGAGCCGCCGCGCCCGCGGCTGTCGAGGCGGATCAGGCGCAGGTTCTCGAGATGGCGCGCGAGATAGTCGAAGTCGCGGCCGTCGCGGCTGAGCCCGGCAAGGGCGAGCAGCGGCGGGCCGGAGCCCTCGTCCCGATAGGCGAGCCGGGTGCCGTCCCCGGCCCGGAAGCTGTCCCTTGCCATGCACGCGCCCGCCCCGGCGGGCCGGGGCGCCTCCTCAATGTCAGGCCGAGGGATACTCGGCGAAGCCGCGCCCGGTCTTGCGGCCGAGATACCCCGCATGGACCATCTGCTTGAGCAGGGGGCTGGCGCGGTATTTCGGGTCGTCGAAGCCGGCGTAGAGCGTTTCCATGATGTTGAGCACCACGTCGAGGCCGATCAGGTCGCCGAGCGCCAGCGGCCCCATCGGGTGGTTGGCGCCGAGCTTCATCATGCTGTCGATGTCCTCGGGCGTGGCGAGGCCCTCGTAGACGCAGTTGACCGCCTCGTTGATCATCGGCGCGAGCAGCCGGTTCACGATGAAGCCGTAGCTGTCCTTGCTGACCCGGGGCGTCTTGCCGATGCGCCGGGTGGCCTCGGTCACCGCCTCGGCGACCGCGTCGTCGGTCTGGAGGGCGCGGATGATCTCAACGAGCTGCATCACCGGCACGGGGTTGAAGAAATGCATCCCGATCACCCGGCCGGGGTGCTTCGACGCTGCCGCGAGCTGGGTGAGCGAGATCGAGGAGGTGTTGGAGGCGAAGATCGCCGCCTCGCCGCAGATCCCGTCGAGCTTGCCCAGGATGCCGGCCTTGACCTCGAGATTCTCGACGATCGCCTCGATCACCAGGTCGCGGTCGGCCATGGCGGCGAGGTCGGTGGCAGGGGTGACGCGCGCGAGTGCGGCCTCGGCCGCGCCGGCGTCGAGGGTGCCCTTCTTCACCTGGCGGGCGAGGCTCTTCTCCATCGTGGCGCGCGCCCGGTCGAGCGCGTCCTGCGACAGGTCCTGCATCACCACGGGGAAGCCCGCGACCGCGAAGGTCTGGGCGATGCCGTTGCCCATGGTCCCGGCGCCGATGACGCCGATCTTGTCGATATTCATGGTCGTGAGCCTCGGGATTTCAGGGATGCGGGGTCAGTGGGCGGTCCAGCCGCCGTCCACCGGGATGGCGGTGCCCGTGATCTCGGCGGCGGCGGGGCTGCAGAGGAACACGGTCAGCGCGCCGATCTGCTCGGGCTGGACGAAGCGGCGGGTGGGCTGGGCGGCGAGGAGCACGTCGCGGATCACCGCTTCCTCGGTGATGCCGCGCGCGGCCGCGGTCTCGGGGATCTGGGCCTCGACGAGCGGCGTCATCACATAGCCCGGGCAGATGGCGTTGGCGGTGACGCCCGCCTCGGCGCCCTCGAGCGCCACGGTCTTGGTGAGGCCGACGACCGCGTGCTTGGCCATGACATAGGCCGACTTGTAGGGCGAGGCGACGAGCCCGTGGGCCGAGGCGACATTGACGATCCGCCCCCAGCCGCGCGCCTTCATGCCGGCCATGGTCAGCCGGGTGAGATGCCAGGCCGAGGACATGTTGATCGACATGATCAGGTCGTAGCGCTCGACCGGGAAGTCCTCGATCGGCGCCACCGTCTGGATGCCGGCGTTGTTGACGATGATGTCGACCTGGCCGAAGCGGGCCTCGGTCGTGGCGACGAGGTCGGCGATGGCCTCGGGATCGGCCATGTTTGCGCCGTGGAAGGCGACCGGCGTGCCGGTGCCGGCCTCGATCCCGGCGCGCAGGGTCTCGATCTCGGTCGCGTCGCCGAGGCCGTTCATCATGACGGCATGGCCCGCCCCGGCGAGGGCGCGCGCGACGGCGAGCCCGATGCCGGAGGTGGAGCCGGTGACGATGGCGGTACGGGTCTCCGGCATGGGAGCGGTCCTCTCTCTCAGGCGATCTGCATTTCGGGGACGTCGCCGGACACGATCAGCGTCGCGGCGGTGGCGGCGCGGATCTCGTCGGTGCCGACCCCGGGCGCGCGTTCGCGCAGCACGAGGCCCGCCTCGGTCGGGGCGATGACCGCGAGGTCGGTGACGACGAGGTCGACCCGGCGCGCGGCGGTGAGGGGCAGGGTGCATTCGGGGACGATCTTTGGCTCGGCGCGCGCGACGTGCTGCATGGCGACGATCACCCGGGCGGCGCCGGTGACGAGGTCCATCGCGCCGCCCATGCCCGGCACCATCCGGCCCGGCACCTTCCAGTTGGCGAGGTGGCCGTTCTCGTCGATCTGGAGGCCGCCGAGCACGGTTACGTCGAGGTGGCCGCCGCGAATCAGGCCGAAGCTCATGGCGCTGTCGATCGAGGCCGCCCCCGGCACGGCGGTGACGAAGCTGCCGCCGGCGTCGGTCAGGTGCGGATCCTCCATGCCCTCGGGCGGGCGGGCGCCGAGGCCGATGACCCCGTTCTCGGCCTGGAAGAACACGCCGGCGCTCGCCGGCACGAAGCTCGCGACCATGCTGGGCAGGCCGATGCCGAGATTGACCAGCATCCCCGGCCGGATCTCCTGCGCGACGCGGCGCGCGATCAGTTCCTTGGCGTCCATCGCGCCCTCCCTCACTTGCGCCGGATCAGCAGGTGGTCGACGAGGACCCCGGGCGTCTTCACGCTGTCGGGCGGGATCACGCCCACCGGCACGATGGCCTCGGGTTCGGCGATCACGGTGTCGCCGGCCAGGGCCATCACCGGGTTGAAGTTGTGGGCGGTCAGCAGGTAGCAGAGGTTGCCCACGTAGTCGGCCTGCCAGGCGCCGATCAGCGCGAAGTCGGCCCGGATCGGCGGCTCGACCAGGAAGGTGCGGCCCTCGACCTCGATCTTCTGCTTGCCCTCCTCGACCTCGGTGCCGAGCCCGGTCGGGGTGAGCACGCCGCCGAGCCCGACGCCGCCGGCGCGGATGCGCTCGACGAGGGTGCCCTGGGGGACCAGCTCGCAGTCGATCTCGCCGGAGATCATCTTGGCCTGGGTCTCGGGGTTGAGGCCGATATGCGAGGCGACGACGCGGCTGACGGAGCCCGCCGAGATCAGCTTGCCGATGCCGCGGCCGGGCATGGCGGTGTCGTTGGCGATCACGGTCAGGTCGCGGGTGCCGCGCGCCACCAGCGCGTCGATCAGCCGCTCGGGCGAGCCCACGGCCATGAAGCCGCCGATCAGCAGGCTCGCGCCGTCGGGGATCAGTTCTGCCGCCGCCTCGGCCTGCAGGGCGCCCTTCATGCCGCACTCCTTTCGGGAACGCCCGCCGCGGCGCGCGCGGCCCGGGCAATGACGAGGTCCTCGCGGGTCTGCACGATCATCACCGTGGTGCGCGAGAAGTCCGAGCTGAGGATGGTCGCGCTCTCGGCGTTCTTGCCGTGGTCGATCTCGATCCCCATCCAGCCGAGCCGTTCGCAGACCCGACGGCGGATGACGCGGGAGTTCTCGCCGATGCCGCCGCAGAAGACGAGCGCGTCGATCCCGCCCATCACGGCCGCCATGGCGCCGAGCTCGCGCTGGACGCGGAAGACGAAGTAGTCGATGGCGCGGTGGCTCTCGGCGTTGTCGGCCTGCTCGAGCGTGCGCATGTCGTTCGAGAGCCCGCCCGAGAGGCCGAGGAGACCGGATTCGTTGTAGAGGATCTGGCGGATCCCGGCGGTGTCGAGATGCTCGCGGTCGAGCATGTAGAGGAGCACGCCGGGGTCGATCTGGCCGCAGCGGGTGCCCATCGGCAGGCCGTCGAGCGCCGAGAAGCCCATCGACGAGGCGACCGGGCGGCCCTTGTAGATCGC
>CAZESN010000021.1:0-7094 GCA_964514775.1 uncultured Rhodovulum sp. | reverse complement strand
GCGCCGTTGCCCAGATGCGCGACCACGACGCGGCCGGCCATCAGATGCGGCGCGATGCGCGCGAGCTCGCCGGTGACGTAGTCGTAGCTGAGGCCGTGAAAGCCGTAGCGGCGCACGCCCGCCTCGTAATAGCGGTGCGGGATGGCGAAGGTGTCGTTGACGAAGGGCTGGCCGCGGTGGAAGGCGGTGTCGAAGCACGCGACCTGCGGCACGCCGGGGAAGGCCTCCATCGCCGCGCGGATGCCGGCGATGTTGTGGGGCTGGTGGAGTGGCGCGAAGGGCTCGAGATCGGCGAGCTTCGCGATCACCTCCTCGGTCACCAGCACCGGCTCGGCATAGTCGAGCCCGCCGTGGACCACGCGGTGGCCGACGGCCGCAAGACGCAGGTCGGGCAGGGCGCGCTTGATCGTCGCGATCACCACGCCGAGGGCGCCCGCATGGCTGGTGAGATCGCCCTCGGCGAGGGCGAGGGCGTTGCCGTCCGCGTCCTTGAGCTTGAGCGTCCCGTCCGGGCCGATGCGGTCGGCCTGGCCGGTGACCAGCGGCTCGTCGCCATCGGCGGGAAAGAGCGCCACCTTCAGCGAGGACGAGCCCGCGTTCAGGGTGAGAAAGCCGATGCTCTCGGCCGGTGCGTCCTTCATGTCCGCTCTCCCTTGTGGGCATGGTGGAGGGCCGCGACCGCGCAGGAGGCGAGGCGCGACATCGGGCTGTCGGAGCGCGAGTTGAGGATCACCGGCACCCGTGCGCCGAGGACGAGACCGGCCCCCTCGGCGTGGCTGACGAAGGCGAGCTGCTTGGCGAGCATGTTGCCCGCGTCGATGCCCGGCACGACGAGGATGTTCGCCTGGCCGGCGACCCCGCCCTTGATGCCCTTGGTCCGCGCCGCACCGAGATCGACGGCGTTGTCCATCGCGAGCGGCCCGTCGACGAGCCCGCCGGTGATCTGGCCGCGCTCGGCCATCTTCGACAGGAGTGCGGCGTCGATCGAGGACTGGATCGCCGGGTTCACCGTCTCGACCGCCGAGAGCACGCCGACGCGCGGCTCGATGCCGATGGCGCGGGCGAGGTCGATGGCGTTCTGGGTGATGTCGACCTTGGTCGCGAGGTCGGGGGCGATGTTGATCGCGGCATCCGTGACCATGACCGGCTCGGGCCGGCCGGGCACGTCCATGACGAAGACATGGGTGAAGCGCCGCCCGACCCGCAGGCCGTTCGCCTTGTCGAGCATCGGCTTCAGGAGGTCGTCGGTGTGGAGGTGCCCCTTCATCACCGCGCCGGCCCGGCCCTCGTGGACGAGGCGGCAGGCGGTGGCCGCGGCATTGGCGTCGCCGGCCACGTCGATGATCTCGAAGGGCGAGAGGTCGAGGCCGTCTTCGGCACCGGCGGCACGGATCGCGACCGCGTTGCCGATCAGGATCGGGACGATGATGCCCTCGCGCGCGGCCAGCACCGCGCCCCCGAGCGAGTTCGCGTCGTCGGGGCAGACCACCGCCACGGGGAGCGGGGCCAGCGCCTTCGCCCGATCGACCAGCGCCTCGAAATGGCGGTGGCGCTGGACGACGAGGCCTGGCACCTCGATGTCGTCGCGGTCGAACTTGATGCTCGGCGCGATCACATGGGCGGTGCCCTCGACGATCACCGCCCCGTCGGCGGGGCGGGTGACCTCGGTGCGCAGCCGGACGGTGCCGTTGTCCTCCTTGGCGGTCACGGTGACCCGGCAGAGGAGCTCGTCGCCGGCATGGGCGCGGTCAAGGAAGTCGACCTCCTGGCGGAGATAGAGCGTTCCCGGCCCGGGCAGGACGGTGCCGAGCACCGCCGAGATCAAGGAGGCGACGAACATCCCCGGCGCCACGTTCTCGGGCACTCCGTCGCCGTCCATGTCCGCGCTCGGCAGGTGCATCGGGTTGTAGTTTCCCGAGGCGGCGGCGAAGACGTAGAGGTCGTCGGGGGTGACGAGGCGGCGCAGCTCGGCGGTCTCGCCGGGCATGAGCTCGGCGAAGGTGCGGTTGGTCAGGCGCATGGGTCAGGCGTCCTTCTGCGCGCCGTTCGCCGAACCGTTGCCGCCGTTGCCGGCCGGCGTGCGCGGGCGCCGTGCCGAGGTCGCGGCGCGGTCGGTTGCGGCGTTGGCGGCCACGGCGGCGGCCATGTCGGCATTGGCCTGCATGGGCTCGAGCGGATCCTCGGTCACGTCGTCGGTGAAACGCGGCACGCCGAGGACCGAGTGGAACCGCTGGAGCAGCGCGAGCGTCTCGGAGGACATCTCCTCGATGGTGCCCGGCACGAAGCGGACCACCCTGAGCGCCAGCTCGCGGCTCTCCTGGTCGGGCAGCAGCGTCGCCAGCGTTTCGATCGCCCGCTCGGGCTCGTAGGTCGCGATCAGGGTCTGCTCGTGGATGATCTTCGCCCGCCGCTCGGCGCCGAGCGACTTGAACGGCTCGTCCTGCACCAGCACCCGCGACGAGCGCTCGAGCCGGTCGCGTCGCACGCCCTTGCGGTTCTCGGCCATCAGGATGAGCATCCGGATCACCGCCTCGACGAAGCCGCCGCGCTCGATGTCGTAGAGGGCGGCCGCGACCTCGGGCAGGCCGCGCAGCTCGTCGGTGTTCTTGAGCGTCCGCCGCGCCTCGTGGGTATGGCCGAAGACCCGCGCCCAGGGGGTGCCCCACATGGCGTGGAAGGTCATCTCGTACATCATGTCGCGGGTGTCGCGCCAGAAGTCGATCGTCTGCTCGACGCTCTCGACCCAGAGGGCCTCGGCGGCGAGGAAGGGATTGTCGGGTGCGGCCTTGGCGCGGTTCGCGCGCACGCGCTCGGCGGCGGCGGTGATATGCCCCATCAGCGGGTTCTTGGACGAGGCGAGCGCGCGCTCGACCCGCTTGGGATGCAGCGCGCGGCTGAGCTCGGCGGTGGTCTCCGTTACCACCGACTTGACGACCGGGCGCACCACCGCGTCGTAGATCTGGGCCTGAACCTCGGAGGCACGCGCCACGGCCGCGAAGGGCCTCTCGTCGGCGAAGCCGTCGTCGAGGGCGCGGATGTCGTCGAGCGAGCGCTCGACGAAGCCGACGGTGAAGTGCTTCTCGCCGCCCCGCTCCTCGACGTCCTCGATCCGCATCTCGTAGAGACCCGGCGCCAGCGCCTCGATCGTCTTCAGCGTCGAGGCCATCTCCGTGTGCTCCTTCTTCGCGATCTGCGAGGAGACGAAGATGCCGAGGTGGCCGACCTGCTCGTGGACCATGTAGACGATGCGCTGGCCGCGGATGCGGATCTCGGCCACGTCCGAATAGGTCTCGGCGATCCAGTTCAGCGCCTGCTGGGGCGGGGTGATGTTGTCGCCGTGGCTGGCGAAGACGATGATCGGCGCGCGGATCGCCTTGAGGTCGATCGGGCGGCCGGGCTCGAGGCGGGCCTCGTTCTTGGCGAGGCGGTTGCCGACGAAGAGCTGCTCGACGATCCAGCGGATCTCGGGCTCGGTCAGCATGAAGAAGCCGCCCCACCACTTCTCGAACTCGAGGAAGGTCCTGGGGTCCTTGTCCGCGTCGCGGAAGAGGTCGGTGTACTTGCGGAAGAGCGTGCGGCCGGGGTTCAGGACCTCGAAGTTCTGCACCAGATGCGCGCCGTCGAAGACGCCGCCGCCGAGGTCCGAGAGGAACATCGGGATCCAGGTGCCGCCGAGCACGCCGCCGTTGTAGCGCATCGGGTTCTCGCCGACCACGCCCGCCCAGGGCACGACGGGGGCGCCGTTCACCACGATCGGGCCGGTCAGGTCGGTGTTGGTGGCGGCGAGCAGGAGCGCGGCCCAGCCGCCCTGGCAGTTGCCGGTGACCACGGGCTTGGACGCATCGGGATGGCGGCGCATCACCTCGCGCACGAAGGCCGCCTCGGCCCGGGTGACGTAGGAGAGGTACTGGCCGGGTTCGGGGCGCGAGCGGAAGGCGACGAAATAGACCGGGTGGCCGGCCCGGAGGGCGACGCCGACCTGGCTGTCGGACTTGAAGCCGCCGATGCCGGGCCCGTGGCCGGCGCGCGGGTCGATGATGACGTAGGGGCGCTTGGTGTCGTCGATCTCGACGCCCTCGGGCGGCAGGATCCTCAGCAGCATGTAGTTGCAGGGATAGGGCAGGTCGCGGCCGTCCATGACCACTTCGTAGTCGTAGATCAGGACCGGCGGGCAGTCGGCGGCCTCGTGCTCGAGGAAGATGTCGCCGCGCTTGCGCAGCGTGTCGGCGGCCAGAACCGCGCGCTCGGCGGCGTCGCGCTGGTATTCCATGAAGGCGCGGGCGAGCGAGCCCTGGCCCTGCGCCCGGCGCAGGCCCTCGATGAGCTGGCCGCCGGCCTCCATCAGGTCGCGCGAGCGCCCGGTATGGTCGTCGAGGATCCGCTGGCCGTGGCGCGAGCCGGCGGTGGCCAGGATGCCGCCGGTGGTGGCGACGGCCTCGCTTTCGCGGACCGCCTCGCCGAGCTTCCGGCCCAGCACGTTGAGAGCGTCGCTCTCGGCACGGGGGATGCCGGGTTGCGCTGCGGGATCGAAGAGTTCGAATACGCTGGCCATGGCCGGCTCCTTCAAGCGGTGATCGAGTAGCCGCCGTCGATGTCATGGACACCGCCGGTGAGGTTGCGGGCCTCGTCCGAGGCGAGGAAGGCGGCCATCGCGCCCACATCGTCGATGCTGGAGAGGTGATGGGTCGGGGTGCGCCCGGAGGCCTC
The DNA here is from genome assembly GCA_964514775.1 of uncultured Rhodovulum sp. GTDB lineage: Bacteria > Pseudomonadota > Alphaproteobacteria > Rhodobacterales > Rhodobacteraceae > Amaricoccus. The sequence goes on along the minus strand of CAZESN010000021.1, from coordinate 2,387 downwards.
GTCGAGCATCTCGTCGAAATGGGCGATGCCCGAGGCGGCGCGGGTCTTGAGCGGTCCGGGGGAGAGGGCATGGACGCGGATGCCGCCCTCGCCGAGCTCGGCGGCGGCATAGCGCACGCTGCTCTCGAGGGCGGCCTTGACCGGCCCCATGATGTTGTAGTTGCGCACGACCCGCGACGATCCGAAGAACGACACCGAGAGGCAGGTGCCGCCCTCGGGCATCAGCGGCTCGGCAAGGCGTATCATGCGCAGGAACGAGTGGACCGAGACGTCCATCGCCGTGGCGAAGCCCTCGGCGGAGCAGTCGACCACCCGGCCGTGCAGGTCGTCGCGCGGGGCGAAGGCGATCGAGTGGAGCAGGATGTCGAGCCGGCCCCAGCGCGCCGCGATCTCCTCGAATACCGCTTCGGTCTCGCCGGGCCGCGTCACGTCGAGGGGCATCATGATCCCGGCGCCGAGCTCCTCGGCGAGCGGCCGGACATGGGGCTCGGCCTTCTCGTTGAGCCAGGTGACGGCGAGCTCGGCCCCCTGGCGGTGCAGGGCCTGCGCGCAGCCCCAGGCGATGGAGTCGCGATTGGCGATGCCGACGATAAGCGCCTTGCGTCCGGACAGCGAAAACATGACTCACCCCTGCTTGATCCGGCCCACGTTACGCGGAAAGGTGAGTCATCCTCGTGACGATTTTCTGCATCGCAGCATTCTTTTTGCCGGTGCGAATGCCCGGCCGGTGAAAATGTCCCAAAGGCGGTCGCAAGGTCCCGCGCATCCCGGGCGCGAGGATGACAACCGGCCGGGCGGGGTATAGGCTCCCCGTCGAAGCCGGCGGCCTTCGGGGCGGTTGCCCGCGCCGTGCCGCGCCCGGCCGACACGCACCGAGGAGACATCATGAGCCTTCGCATCAACGACATCGCGCCGGATTTCACCGCCGACAGCACCGAGGGGCCGATCAGCTTCCACGACTGGGTCGGCGACGGCTATGCGATCCTGTTCAGCCATCCCAAGGACTTCACCCCGATCTGCACCACCGAGCTCGGCTACATGGCCGGCATCGCCCACGAGTTCGAGAAGCGGAACGCGAAGATCCTCGGGATCTCGGTCGATCCGGTCGAGAGCCATCACAAGTGGAAGGCCGACATCGAGGCGGTCTCGGGCAACAAGGTCGGCTATCCGATGATCGGCGACCCCGAGCTCAAGGTCGCCAAGCTCTACGACATGCTGCCGGCCACGATCACCGGCACCTCCGAGGGACGCACGCCGGCCGACAACGCGACGGTCCGGTCGGTCTTCCTCGTCGGCCCGGACAAGCGCATCAAGCTCATCCTCACCTATCCGATGACGACGGGGCGCAACTTCGACGAGATCCTGCGCGCGCTCGATTCGATCCAGCTGACCGCGAAGCACCAGGTGGCGACGCCGGCGAACTGGAAGCAGGGCGAGGACGTGGTGATCACGGCCGCCGTCTCTGACGAGGACGCGCAGACGCGGTTCGGCGGGTTCGAGCGGGTGCTGCCGTATCTGCGGACCACGAAGCAGCCGACCGACTGAGGCCGGGGCGGGGTCGTCCTGACGGGGGAAGGGCCGCGACTTTTTCTTTTTGCACGATTTGACCTGTGGCAAATCGTGACGCGCCTGCCTGCCCCCGGCAGGCGCGTTCCGCGCCCGCCAGGCAGGCGCGCCACGATCCCCGGTGTACGTGACCTCCATTGAGGAAGGGGACGGCCTCCGGGCTCGCGCCCTCCAGCCGTGGACCGGGGCGAGGCAGGGCCTCGCCTGATCCGGTCCCGGGCGGTTGCGGGACCAGTGCGATTAGCCGATCCGGTCACGCATTTCGCCGATGGCGTCAGTCTGAAATCCGAAAACATCGCCGGCCCGGGGCGGCGCGCTTGTTCGTGTCATGGTGGAGTGGTCTAGTGGCGCTGCTCATTTCGTGGGCAGGGAACCTGTCGAGGAAACGCCATGAATGCACCGTTGCGAGAACCCAGCTTTCGGGAATCGGTCGACCTGATGTTCCAGCGGGCGGTTGCGCTCATGGATCTCTCCCCGGGTCTCGAGGAGAAGATCCGGGTCTGCAACTCGACCTACACCGTCCGCTTCGGCGTGCGGCTGCGCGGCCGGATCCACACCTTCACCGGCTATCGCTCGGTGCATTCCGAGCACATGGAGCCGGTCAAGGGCGGCATCCGCTTCGCCATGGGCGTGCACCAGGACGAGGTCGAGGCGCTCGCGGCGCTGATGACCTACAAATGCGCGCTGGTCGAGGTGCCGTTCGGCGGATCGAAGGGCGGCCTCCGGATCGACCCGCGGGAATGGGACGAGCACGAGCTCGAGCTCATCACCCGCCGCTTCGCCTACGAGCTCGCCAAGCGCGACCTGATCCACCCCAGCCA
>CAZESN010000020.1:11603-21976 GCA_964514775.1 uncultured Rhodovulum sp. | reverse complement strand
CGTTGCCGATGCAGTGCGCGCTCGTCGAGCAGGCTGAGGTGATCGAGTAGTTGACGCCCTTGATCTTGAACGGCGTGGCGAGGCAGGCCGAGTTCGTCGAGGACATGCAGCGCGTGACCATGAACGGCCCCATGCGCTTCGGCGAGCCCTTCTCGATGACGATCTGATGCGCGTCGAAGAGGTTGCGCGTCGACGGCCCGCCCGAGCCCATGATCAGGCCCGAGCGCTCGTTCGAGACGTCGCTCTCCTCGAGGCCCGCGTCCTTGATCGCCTGCTCCATGGCGATGAAGTTGTAGGCGGCGCCGTCGCCCATGAAGCGCAGCTGGCGCTTGTCGACATGGGCGGCGATGTCGATATCGGGCTTGCCCTGCACCTGGCTGCGGAAGCCGTGCTCGGCATAGTCGGGCGAGAAGGAGATGCCCGAGCGGCTTTCCTTCAGCGATTTCATCACCGAGGCGGCATCATTGCCGATCGACGAGACAATGCCGAGGCCGGTGATCACGACGCGGCGCATGGGCAGCACTCCTCAGTCCTGGAACAGTCCGACCTTCATGTCGGTGGCGGTGTAGATCAGCTCGCCGTCCGCGCGCATCTCGCCGTTGGCCATGCCGAGCTTGAGCTTGCGGTCGATGACGCGCGTGAAGTTGACGGTGTATTCGACGAGTTTGACCGCGGGCGTCACCATGCCGGTGAACTTCACCTCGCCGACGCCGAGCGCCCGTCCGCGGCCCAGCATGCCCCGCCAGCCGAGGTTGAACCCGGTCAGCTGCCAGAGCGCGTCGAGCCCGAGGCAGCCCGGCATCACCGGATCGCCGAGGAAGTGGCACTTGAAGAACCAGAGGTCGGGGTGGACGTCGAACTCGGCGACGACATGGCCCTTGCCCTCGCTGCCGCGATCCGCCGAGATGTCGGTGATCCGGTCCATCATCAGCATCGGTGGCGCCGGAAGCTGGGCGTTGCCCGGCCCGAACATGTCGCCGCGCGCGCAGGACATAAGCCCTTCGAAATCGATCTGGGTCGGCCTGCTGGGCATGCGCGTCGCTTACTCCCGTCCCCTTGCCATCATGTCGCGACCTCTAGCACCCCGGCGGAGGACCGCGCAAGGGCGCGGGCAGGGGGGCCGCGCCTCTCGTCCCGGGGGGCCGGGCGGGGTAGAATCGCTGCCGGATTCGCAGCTGGAGGCGGCCATGAGCTACGTCGACGGATTTCTGCTGGCGGTTCCCGACGTCAATCGCGAGGCCTACCGGGCGCTGGCGGCGAAGGCGGCGCGGGTCTTCCGGGACCATGGCGCGCTCGCCGTGGTCGAATGCTGGGGCGACGACGTGCCCGAGGGCAAGGTGACCTCCTTCCCCATGGCCGTGAAGCTCGCGCCCGGCGAGACCGTGGTCTTCTCCTGGATCGTCTGGCCCTCGCGTGCGGCGCGCGACTCGGGCAACGCCGCCGTCATGGCGGATCCGCGCCTCGAGGGCGGCGAGATGCCCTTCGGCGGCGCGCGCATGATCTTCGGCGGGTTCGAGATGCTGGTCGAGGCCTGAGCCCCTTCGCGCCGGATCGCCCGCTCCCCGCGGGCCCTTCCGATCTGCGCCGCCGGCTCCGCCGCGGGAACCACCACGCGCGCGCGGCGTTGAGCACCCACGTATACATGGGGAGAAAGCCATGAAACCGCTTGCCTTGCTTGCCGGCGCCGCGCTCGTTCTCGGCGCCTGCGCAGCCTCTGAACCCCAGCCGGTGACGGTCGCCGCGATCAACGTCGAGGCCGATCTCACCTCGATCGGCAACCGCGACGCCGTCGCCTACTGGCAGAACCTCGACTCGGATCTCGAGACGGCGATCGCGGCCGAGTTCGTCGGCCGGATCGATCCCGCCGGCGTCACCGTCAACGTCGACGTCGACGAGCTCAGCCTCGCCAATGCGCTCAACGCGGGCCTCGCCGACGAGGACGCGCGGCTCTCCGGCCAGGTCGAGGTGGTCAATGCCGACGGCACCCGCGCCGGCACGTACAACGTGAGCGCCACGACCCGCGAGGCGGCGCTGCACCTGCCGCCGGGCGCGAACGTCACCACGGTCCCGGCCTCGAGCGCCGAGTTCTACCAGGCCGTGGTCACCGCCTTCGCCCGCGGCACCGCCGACGTGGTCACCGGCGGCAACTGACGGCCTTGACCGCGCAGGCCCGCCCCGCCAAGTGTCGATCGGACATCTGGCGGGGCAGGAACCTATGAACGCGCTGATCGAGGACTGGGATACGCCCTTCGGCCTCCCGCCTTTTGCACGGATCGACGACGCCGGCTTCGCGCCGGCCTTCGAGGTCGCGCTCGCCGAGGACCGCGCCGAGATCGACGCGATCGCCGCCGACCCCGCCCCCCCGACATTCGCCAACACGATCGAGGCGATGGAACGCGCCGGGCACCGCCTCGACCGGGTGGCGGCGGTGTTCTTCAACCTCGCCGGCGCCCATACCAACGACACGCTCGAGGCGCTCCAGCGCGAGCTGAGCCCGCAGCTCGCCGCCCACAGCTCCGCCACGATGATGAACGCCGCCCTCTTCGCGCGGGTCGACGCCCTGATGGCGCGCCGCGCCGAACTGGGGCTGACGCCCGAGCAGGACCGGGTGCTGGCGCTCTACCACCGCATGTTCGTGCGCGCCGGCGCCCGGCTTACGGGCGCGGACCGCGAGCGGCTCGCCGCGATCATGCAGCGCCTCGCCAGCCTCGGCACCGCCTTCGGCCAGAACGTCCTCGCCGACGAGAAGGACTGGACGCTGGCGCTCGCGCCCGGCGACCTCGCCGGCCTGCCCGACTGGCTCGTCTCCGCCATGGCCGAGGCGGCGGCCGAGCGTGGGCTCGACGGCCATGTCGTCACCCTCTCGCGCAGCCTGATCGTGCCGTTCCTCACCCTCTCGCCGCGGCGCGACCTGCGCGAGACGGCCTTCCGCGCCTGGGCGGCGCGCGGCGCGAACGGCGGCGCGAGCGACAACCGCGCGATCATGGCCGAGATGCTGGCGCTGCGCGCCGAGCGCGCGCGGCTGCTCGGCTATCCCGATTTCGCGGCCTTCCGGCTGGAGCGGGAGATGGCGCGGACGCCGGAGGCGGTGCGCGACCTCCTGATGCAGGTCTGGGCACCGGCCCGCGCGCAGGCCGAGGCGGATGCGCGCGCGCTGGAGGCGCGGCTCAATGGCGACGGGATCAACGGCGCGCTCGAGCCCTGGGACTGGCGCTACTATGCCGCGATCCGCCAGCGCGAGGAGCATGCGCTCGACGAGGCGGAGGTAAAGCCGTACCTCGCCCTCGACGCCGTGCGCGCGGCGGCGTTCGACGTGGCCGGCCGGCTCTTCGGGCTGAGCTTCATCCCGCTTGACGTCCCCCTCCACCACCCCGACGCCCGCGCCTGGGAGGTCCGGCGCGGCGAGCGGCACATGGGCGTCTTCATCGGCGACTGGTTCGCGCGGGCCTCGAAGCGCTCGGGGGCCTGGTGCTCCTCCTTCCGCAGCCAGTCGAAGCTCGACGGCGAGGTCCGCCCGATCGTCATCAACGTCTGCAATTTCGCCCGCGCGCCCAAGGGCGCGCCGACGCTCCTGACCTTCGACGACGCGCGCACGCTCTTCCACGAGATGGGCCACGCGCTCCATGCCCTGATGTCGGACGTGACCTATGCGTTCATCTCGGGCACCTCGGTCGCCCGCGATTTCGTCGAGCTCCCGAGCCAGCTCTACGAGCACTGGCTCGAGACGCCGGAGGTGCTGGCGGCCCATGCCCGCCATGCCGTCACCGGCGAGCCCATGCCGCGCGACCTGCTCGACCGCGTGATCGCCGCGCGCAACTTCGATCAGGGCTTCGCGACGGTCGAATACCTCGCCTCGGCGCTGGTCGATCTCGATTTCCACGCCGGCCCCGCGCCTGCGGATCCCGCGGCGGCCGAGGCCGCGACGCTCGACCGCCTCGGCATGCCGCGCGCCATCGTGATGCGCCACGCCGGGCCGCATTTCCAGCATGTCTTCACCGGCGACGGCTATGCCTCGGGCTACTATTCCTACATGTGGTCCGAGGTGATGGACGCCGATGCCTTCGCGGCCTTCGAGGAGACGGGCGACGTCTTCGACCCGGGCGTGGCCGCGCGGCTGGCTCAGCACATCTATGCCGCCGGCGGCTCCCGCGACGAGGCCGAGCTCTACACCGCCTTCCGCGGCCGCATGCCCGGCGTCGGGGCGCTGCTGGCCAAGCGCGGCCTCACCGCCGCCTGACCGGCGCCCATGGAGCACCCTTTCCGGAAAAGGCCGCGTCTCCTTCCCCTTGCACGATTTGACCGTTGTCAAATCGTGACGCGCCTGCCTGCCCCCGGCAGGCGCGTTCCGCGCCGCCCAGGCAGGCGCGCCACGATCCCGATCGTCACTGACCTCCATCGAGGAAGGGGACAGCCTCCGGGCTCACGCCCTCCAGCCGTGGACCGGCGCGAGGCAGTGCCTCGCCTCATCCGGTCCCGGGCAGGACATCCCCCAAGCGAACAACCGACAACAGGTCTCATACTGGCGGAAACCCTATCGGGCAGTGCGAGGGGCCCCGCCAACAGGCGGGGAGAAAATGGAATGCGGCCAACGGGCCGCCCGATATCCTTCCTCCACCACGCCTCACGGGCATGCCCGGCACATTAACGAAGCTTTCCTAATGGTTAACCGCCCGAAATAGCCCTTCAACATCAATATGTTGAAAAATGGGCACGCGTGCCCACCCCGTGCCGGGCACACTTTATCCCGACCGCCCCGGCCCGAACCGGCCGGGCGGGAGCGGGATCAGACCAGCCGCCCGTCCGCCTCGATCCGCGTCCGCCCGCCGAGCCAGGGCGCCAGAACGTCGGGCAGGGTGACCGAGCCGTCCGCCTGCTGGCCGTTCTCGAGCACCGCGATCAGCGTGCGCCCGACCGCGAGGCCGGAGCCGTTGAGGGTATGGACGAACTCGGGGCGCGCCCCCTCGCCGCGGCGGAAGCGGGCGTTCATCCGCCGCGCCTGGAAGTCGCCGCAGACCGAGCAGGACGAGATCTCGCGGTAGGTGTCCTGGCCGGGCAGCCAGACCTCGATGTCATGGGTTCGGCTCGCGCCGAACCCCATGTCGCCGGTCGACAGGACCACGGTCCGGTACGGCAGCCCGAGGGCCTCGAGGATGTTCTGGGCGCGCGCCGTCATCGCGTCGAGCTCGGCGCGGCTCTCCTCGGGGCGGGTGATCGAGACCATCTCGACCTTCTCGAACTGGTGCTGGCGGAGCATGCCGGCGGTGTCCTTGCCGGCCGAGCCCGCCTCCGAGCGGAAGCACTGGGTATGCGCGGTCATGCGGATCGGCAGGGCGCCGTCGTCGAGGATCTGCCCGGCGACGAGGTTTGTCAGCGTGACCTCCGAGGTGGGGATCAGCCACCAGCCATTGGTGGTCTGGTAGCTGTCGTCGGTGAATTTCGGAAGCTGGCCGGTGCCGAACATCGCCTCGTCGCGCACCAGCACCGGGGTCCAGGTCTCGGTGAGCCCGTGCTTCTCGACATGGGTGTCGAGCATGAACTGCGCGAGCGCGCGGTGCAGCCGGATCATCGCGCCGCGCATGACGACGAAGCGCGCGCCCGAGAGGCGGCCGGCCGCCTCGAAGTCGAGCCCCGGCTTCGCGGCGGGTATCTCGAAATGCTCGAGCGGCGTGAAGTCGAATTCCCGCGGCGTCCCCCAGCGCCGGATCTCGACGTTCGCGGTCTCGTCGGCCCCGTCCGGCACGTCGTCGAGCGGGATGTTGGGAACCTGGGCGAGCAGGTCACGCAGCTTGCCGTCGGCCTCCGCCGCCTCGGCCTCGAGCCGGCCGATCTCGTCCTTCTTCGCCGCGACGAGGTCGCGCAGCCGCTCGAACTCCGCGTCGTCGCCGCGTGCCTTGGCGGCGCCGACCTGCTTGCTTGCGGCATTGCGCTCGGCGAGCGCCTGCTCGGCCGCGAGGATCCGGGCGCGCCGGATCTCGTCGATCGCCAGGAACTCGGCCGAGGCCGGCGGCAGGCCACGTCGCGTGAGGGCGGCGTCGAAGGCCGCGGGGGCCTCGCGGATCAGGCGGATATCGAGCATCTGGCGTCCCTCGCGGGTGGAGTCCGGGGCGTTATGCCCGATCGCTCCGGCGGTGCAAGGGGCATACGCCCGGGAGAGAGGGGGCGGGGGAACATCCTCCGCGAACGGACACCGTCGAGACGCCCCCCGGAGTCAGGGCGCGGGAAGCGGCGGTGATCCTTCGTGGACTTCCTGCTCCGCCTCGTCCGCCATCGCTTCCACGGTGACGGCGCCGGGGTCGCCCTTCTCCTCCCGCAGCCGTGGCGCGGGGGCCCGCCAGGCCTTGAGGTGCTGTCCGGCCTGCTCGTAGAAATGGGGCACGGCCGCCTCGAGATCACCGAGAAAGTTCCGGCGCTGGCCGAACCTCGCACCGAGGTCCCGGACGAGCAGCACCTCGAAGGACGAGACCTGCTGTCCTGGCCGGTCGGCTCCGGCGATGTCGATGTCCTCGCGCAAAGCCCCGATCGGATGCTGTGTGGGGGCGGCCCGACCCGGCCAGAACAGGCGGATGTGCAGGCCCTCGCTCTCGGCTTTCTGAAGCTGGCCGAGCAGCCAGTTGACGCGCGCCCGGGTGCTCTTTCGCTCGTCCGGCGCCCGCAGCTTCATCAAAACCGTCACGCTGCGCCGCTCCAGATCGGCGATGACGTCGATCGGGGCTGCCGCTGCCGGCACGACGAGCGTCGCCGACAGGCGGTGGTCCCGGGCAAGCTCCGCGGTTCCGGCCTTCAGACGCTCCGCGGGATTGGCGGAGTGGACCCTGGGGATCCGGGTCACCACCTCGGTCGAGAGCTGGCGGCTGAGAATGAGGTTGAGGTCCCGCACCTCCTGAAACCATGCCCCGACGACCTCGCGGGCATCCTCGGAGCCCGCGGCGATCTTGGCGCCGGCCTGCACCTTGCCGACCACCTCCGGCCACTGCGGCGGCATCTGGTCGAAGCCCTTCACGCCCGAGCTCGGGTGCGCGAGGAAGCGGACCATCTCGTTGAGAATGACGCGCTGGTCCCGATCGCCGACCTGGTCGTTGCTCAGCAAAAGGCTCGCCTGGGTCAGAACGAACATCCACGACCAGTGAAAAAGGGTCGCCTTGTTCAGGGACTTGGCCGGCAGGTTGATCGGATGATGTGTCGGCAGGGGCGCGAACTGGTTGGAGAGGGTGAGGACGGTGTCGATCCCGTTCAGCTTCGCCAGATCGAGATAGCTGTCGATCTGCTCCGCCGTAAGCTCTGCATTCCCGACCTTCGCTTCGACGAGGGCCATCCACCGCCGCGAGCCCGCCCGAAGCACGATGAGCCCGTCGGGCCGGCATTTCTTGTCCCCGCCTTTCCTGAGCACGATCTCCGTATAGGTCTCGACGCGGGCCCGTACCCCGGCGCGCTGGCCGACCGAGGCCAGCATCGCGGCACCGAACTCCGAGACATTCTCCATGCAGGCAAGAAAGATGGAAAGGGTGCGGCCTTCCTTCGAGGTGTCGGCCAGTACCGGAAAGAGACGCGACGGCTCCCCCCGGACCAGGATGCTCGAAATGTCCCCCATCGAAGGCCCTCCCGTCAATAATACATGGATCTTCCGGCGCGGATCATAGCTCCATACCATTCTCGGATGTGAACAATAAATGTATTGTAAAGGCCGTGGGCCGTGGGTTGTCCGGACTATTCACTCCCGTGCCCCTGCGATCCTGAGAAAGCCGTGAATGAAATCGGTGTCCGCGTCGCCGCGGCGCAGGCCGATGTGGATGCTCTTCGGCAGGCCCGCGGGGCCGAGGCGCAGGGCCCGGATCGGCATGGTGGCGCGGTATTCCTCGATCAGCCAGTCCGGGAGCGCGGTGACGCCGCGGCCGGCGGCGACCATCTGGAGCATGATCTCGGTCGCCTCGATCACCTTCTGGGCGCGCGGCAGGCACTGGGCGGGGATCAGGAACTGCGAATAGATGTCGAGCCGCTCGATGCTGACCGGATAGGTGATGAGGACCTCCCCGGTCAGGTCCTCGGGGGCCACCTCCGCGCGCCCCGCCAGCGGGTGGCCATCGCCGACGACGAGCTTCAGCTCGTAGTCGAAGACCGGGATATAGGTGAGCCCGGGCCTGCGTACCGGATCGGGGGTGACGAGAAGGTCGATCTCGTGGCCGAGGAGCGCGCCGAGACCGCCGAACTGGAAGGCCTGGCGCAGGTCCACGTCCACGTCTGGCCAGGCGGAGAGATAGGGCTCCACCACGCGCAGGAGCCACCGGTAGCAGGGGTGGCACTCCATGCCGATCCGGAGCATCCCGCGCTGGCCGCGGGCGAAGTCGGCGAGCGAGGCCTCGGCATGCTCGATCTGCGGCAGGACACGCTGGGCGAGTGCCAGCAGGTGCAGGCCCGCCTGGGTCGGGCGTACCCGGCGGCCGTCCTTTTCCCAGAGCCGGACCCCCGCCTGTTCTTCGAGCCGGCGGATCGCATGGCTCAGTGCGGACTGGGTGAGATTGAGCCGGCCGGCGGCGGCGGTCAGGCTGCCCAGGCGGTCCATCTCGCGCAGGATGGCAAGGTGCTGGCGTTCGATCATTCATGACATCCAGTCAGTTAATCCTGAGAAATTACCATTTTTCATCATAGGATGCCATGCCTATGGTCCGGCCCGATCATCGGATGGAGATTGGGCAATGGCTTTTGCCGCGAACTTGGGCTTTCCGCGCGTCGGCGCGCATCGCGAACTGAAATCGGCCACGGAGGCCTACTGGAAGGGCGCGATCGACGCGGCAGCGCTGGAGGCCACGGCGGCCGAGCTGCGCGCGCGGCACTGGCAGTTGCAGCGTGACGCGGGGATCGAGGTGATCCCGTCGAACGACTTTTCCTTCTACGACCAGATGCTCGACATGACCGCGACGCTCGGCGCGGTGCCGCCGCGCTTCGGTGCCGTTGGGGGCGAGGTGCCGCTCGACACCTATTTCGCCATGGCCCGGGGGCGGCAGGGCGTGCCGGCGATGGAGATGACGAAGTGGTTCGACACGAACTACCACTTCATCGTGCCCGAGGTCGACGCCGGGCAGGCGTTCCGGCTCGCCTCGCTCAATGCGGTGCGCGCATTCGAGGAGGCGCGGGCGCTGGGCATCATGACGCGGCCGGTCATCATCGGGCCGGTGACCTGGCTGTCGCTCGCCAAGAGCCGCAGCGAGGGGTTCAACCCGCTGGAGCTGCTCCCGGCCGTCCTTCCGGTCTACCGCGAGCTCCTCGACCGGCTGGCAACGGCCGGCGCGGAATGGGTGCAGGTCGACGAGCCGATCCTGGTCACGGATCTCGGCGAGTTCCAGCGCGCGGCATTCTGGACCGCTTACGACGAACTGGCCAAGGCCGGGCCGAAGCTGATGCTCGCGACCTATTTCGGTGGCCTTCGCGAGAATGTCGATGTCGCGCTCAACCTGCCGGTCGCAGGGCTGCACATCGATCTGGTGCGCGCGCCCGAGGAGATCGACGCGGTGCTCGGCCGGTTTCCGGGCGGGATGCGGCTTTCCGTCGGCGTCGTCGACGGCCGCAACGTCTGGCGCACGGATCTCGAGCGTGCGCTGGGACCGGTCGCGCGCGCCGTGGAGGCGCTGGGGACCGACCGGGTCGAAGTGGCGCCGTCGTGCTCGCTTCTGCACAGCCCGATCGACCTCGATCTGGAGACCGAGCTCGATGCCGAGCTGAAGAGCTGGCTCGCCTTCGGCAAGCAGAAGCTCGGGGAGGTTGCGGCTCTCGCGACTGCGGCCGTTGACGGGCCCGACGCGGCGGCCGGGGCCTTCGCCGACAGCAGGGCGGCGGCGGCCTCGCGGGCCGCTTCGCCGCGTATCCACGACGCGGCGGTGAAGACGCGTGCGGCGGCGGTACGGGCGGGCGACCTCGCCCGCCAGAGCCCCTATCCGACCCGGCGCGCGGCACAGGAGGAGAAGCTCGGGCTGCCGCTCCTGCCCAGCACCACGATCGGCTCGTTCCCGCAGACGTCCGAGGTGCGCAAGGCGCGCGCCGCCCACCGGCGCGGAGAGCTCGGGAATGCCGAATACGAGGCCTTCCTCGAGAAGGAGACGGCCGCCTGCGTCCGGTTCCAGGACGAGATCGGGCTCGACATGCCGGTCCATGGCGAGTTCGAGCGCAACGACATGGTCGAGTATTTCGGCGAGCAGCTGAACGGCTTTGCCTTCACCCGGCTCGGCTGGGTGCAGAGCTATGGCTCGCGCTGCGTCAAGCCGCCGCTGATCTTCGGGGACGTCTCGCGTCCCGGGCCGATGACGGTCCGGTGGTCGCAGTATGCCCAGTCCCTGACGAAGAGCCCGATGAAGGGGATGCTGCCGGGGCCGGTCACGATCCTG
>CAZESN010000020.1:0-11593 GCA_964514775.1 uncultured Rhodovulum sp. | reverse complement strand
CCAGCCGCGGTCGGAGACCTGCCGCCAGATCGGCCTGGCGATCCGCGACGAGGTGGTGGATCTGGAGGCGGCGGGCCTGCCGGCGATCCAGATCGACGAGCCGGCCCTGCGGGAGGGCCTGCCGCTGCGCCAGTCGGACCGGGCAGCCTACCTGCGCTGGGCCGTCGACGCCTTCCGGCTGAGTGCTGCGGGGGTGCGCGACGAGACGCAGATCCACACCCACATGTGCTATGCCGAGTTCAACGATATCATGCCGGCCATCGCCGAAATGGATGCCGATGTGATCTCGATCGAGACCTCGCGCTCGGACATGGAACTGCTCGGCGCGTTCGGCGATTTCTCGTATCCCAACGAGATCGGACCGGGGGTGTGGGACATCCACTCGCCGCGCGTGCCGGATGTGGCGGAGATCACCGCGCTCCTGCGCAAGGCGGCGGAAGTGATCCCGGTCGAGCGGCTCTGGGTCAATCCCGACTGCGGGCTGAAGACCCGGGGCTGGGCCGAGGTCGAGCCTGCGATCCGCAACATGGTGGCGGGTGCGCGGGAGCTGCGCGCCGAGTTCGCAAAGGGCGCGGCGCCAGCCTCGGTCTGACAGGACAGCGCCCCGGCATACGGGGCTTCGATCCACGCATGCGCGGCCACGGCGGCGCATGCGTGGGAAGTCTGCTCCCGGACGGCAGGTCCCAGACGCTGGAGCGGCACGACGCGACCAGCATGGTCACTCCGTTCAGTTGACCCAGCTTCGCGCCGAACGATTGCAGCGATCAGACCCCCGCGAAGAAACGTCCGCAGGACGGGCCCTCACCCGTTCTCCCGAAGCACTCGTCCCGCGAGATAGAGCGACCCGCAGACGAGGATCCGTCCCTCCGGATCTGCCGCGGCGATCGCTGCCACCGCATCGCTGACACCTGCCGCCGCCACGGCGGGGATCCCGGCGGCCTGCGCGGCGGCGACCGTCTCTGCCGCGCTCAGCGTTGCCGCCTCGCCCGGGATCTCGACCGCATGGAGCTCTTCCGCCAGCGCCGCGAGCGGGCGGAGGAACCCGGCCGCATCCTTGGTCCGCAGCATCCCCGTCACCAGATGCAGCCGCCGCCCCGGCAGCCGCCCGAGCGCCTCGGCCAGAGCCGTCCCTGCCGCCGGGTTGTGCCCGCCGTCGAGCCAGAGCTCGGCCGTGCCCGCGGCCTCGACCAGCGGCCCGCGCCGGAGCCGCTGCATCCGGGCGGGCCATACTGCCCGGGTCAGCGCAGCCGCGCAGACCTCCTCGTCCATCCCGAGCGCGCGCAGGGCCGCGACGACGATCCCGGCGTTCTCGACCTGATGCCGCCCGATCAGCGCGGGCGGCGGCAGGTCGAGGAGCCCGTCGCCGTCCTGAAACGCGACGCGCCCATGCTCCTCCCAGACCGTCCAGTCGCGCCCGGCCACATGGAGGGGAGCGCCGAGCGCCTCGGCCCGTGCCTCGATCGCGGCGAGGCCCATGTCGTCCTGAAGCCCGACGATGCAGGGCACGCCCGCCTTGAGGATCCCGGCCTTCTCGCCGGCGATCTCAGGCAGCGTCTCGCCGAGATACTGCTGGTGATCGAGCGAGACCGGCGTGATCGCCGTGAGCCGCGGCGTCGCGATCACATTGGTCGCGTCGAGCCGCCCGCCGAGCCCGACCTCGAGCAGCACCCAGTCGGCCGGGGTCTCGGCCATGGCCAGCAGGCCGGCCGCCGTGGTGATCTCGAAGAAGGTGATCGGGGCGCCGGCATTGGCCGCTTCGCAGCGCTGCAGGGTTTCCGCGAGATGCGCCTCGGTGATCAGGTCGCCGGCCAGCCGGATCCGCTCATGGAACCGCGCGAGATGTGGCGAGGTATAGACATGCACCCGCGCGCCCGTGCTCTCGAGCCCCGCTCGCAGCATCGCCACCGTCGAGCCCTTGCCGTTCGTTCCCGCCACGTGGATCACCGGCGGCAGCCGGCGCTCGGGATGGCCGAGGGCCGCGAGCAGCCGCTCGATCCGGCCGAGCGAGAGGTCGATGACCTTGGGGTGCAGGTCGAGCAGCCGGGCGAGGATCTGGTCGCTCGGCTGGACGGACGCCTCGCTCACGATCCGGCCGGGGCGGCCTCCTGCGTCTCGGCCGGGTCCGGTGCCGGCAGGTCGCCGTGCACATAGGGGGCCTCGCGCATGAGCATCCGCAGGATGGTCGCGAGTTCGTCGCGCATGTCCTTGCGTGGCACCACCCGGTCGATCATGCCGTGGTCGAGCAGGTACTCGGCGCGCTGGAAGCCTTCGGGCAGGGTCTCGCGGATCGTCTGCTCGATCACGCGCGGCCCGGCAAAGCAGATGAGCGCGTTCGGCTCGGCGATATGCACGTCGCCGAGCATGGCATAGGACGCCGTGACGCCGCCGGTGGTCGGGTTGGTCAGCACCACCACATAGGGCAGCTTCGCCTCGCGCAGCATCTGCACCGCCACGGTCGAGCGCGGCATCTGCATCAGCGACAGGATCCCCTCCTGCATCCGCGCGCCGCCCGCCGCCGAGAAGATGACGAGCGGGCACTTGCGCTTCAGCGCGCGCTCGGCGGCGGCGACGATGGCGTTGCCGACATGCATGCCCATCGAGCCGGCCATGAAGCCGAAGTCCTGTGCGGCAGCGACGATCTTGAGCTTGCCGAGTTCGCCCTCGGCGACCAGCACCGCCTCTTCCTCGCCGGTCTTCTTGCGGGCCTCGCGCAGGCGGTCGGGGTATTTCTTCTGGTCGCGGAAGCCGAGCGGGTCGGTGATCGGCTTCGGGACCTGGACCTCGACGAAGATGCCGCCGTCGAAGAGCGCCGTGAAGCGGTCGCGCGGACTGATCGCCATGTGATGGCCGCAGTTCGTGCAGACGTTCAGCGCGTCCGAGAGCTCGCGGTGAAAGAGCATCGTGCCGCACTGGTCGCATTTGACCCAGAGGTTCTCCGGCACCTCGCGTCGCGAGAAGAGCGAGTTGATCTTCGGGCGGACGTAGTTGGAGATCCAGTTCATGCGCGCGTCTTCATGCTGGGGCCGGCTCCTTCGGGGGCGGGTCAGGGGCTAGATAGAGCCCGGCCCCCCCGATTGCAATCGCCCGCCCGCGTTCACTCGCCGGTCAGCTCGCGCAGGCGCGTGCGCTCGGCCTCGCTGAGCGGCTGACGGGGCGGGGGTGTCGCCCGGGCCCTCCGGCGCACGAAGGCGAGCGCGAGACCGCCGCCGAGGAGCAGGAAGACCGGGCCGGAGAGCCAGAGCGCTGCATTCGCCCGGGTGAAGGGCGGGCGGAAGAGCACGAACTCGCCGTAGCGGGCGACGACGAAATCGAGGACCTCCCGGTCGCTGTCCCCGGCCATGATCCGCTCGCGCACCAGAAGCCTGAGGTCGCGGGCGATCTCGGCGTTCGAGTCGTCGATCGATTCGCTCTGACAGACGACGCAGCGCAGCTCGCGGGTGATCTCGCGCGCACGTGCCTCGAGAGCGGGATCGTCGAGCACCTCGTCGGGCTGGATCGCGGGTGCCGCCAGCGGCGCGAGCAGGAGCGCGAGGACGAGGAGGACCCTGCGCATCCGCTATTCCGCCGGCAACGCGGCGGCATCGGGCCGCGCCCGGCGGGTGGGGGCGCCGACCCGGTAGCGCCGGTCGGTGAGGCTGATCGCGCCGCCCAGCGCCATCACCAGCGCCCCGATCCAGATCCAGTTGGCATAGGGCTTCACATAGGTCCGCAGCGCCCAGCCCCCGCCCGCCTGCGCATCGCCGAGCGCCACGTAGAGGTCGCGGGTCAGGCCCCGGTCGATGGCCGCCTCGGTCGTCGTCATCTGCTGGACGGGATAGAAGCGTTTCTCGGGCCGCAGGGTCGCGATCTGGCGGCCGTCGCGGAGCACCGCGATCACCGCCATCTCGGGCCGGTAGTTCGGCCCCTCCGCCGTCTCCACCGCGTCGAGGCGCAGCGTATAGCCGGCGGCGGGGAAGCTGTCGCCGATCCGCACCACACGGATGTCCTCGGTCTCCCAGGCGGTGATCGCCGCCACCCCGAAGAAGGTGACGCCGAGCCCGGCATGGGCGACCGTCTTGCCCCAGTCGGCGCGCGGCAGGTTCACGGCACGGCGCAGGCTCTCCGCCAGCGGCGCTCCTCCGAGCTTGACGCGCGCGGCGATATCCGTGAGCGCGCCGAGCACCAGCCACGCCGCGAGCGCGATGCCGACGGGCGCGAGCACCGAGCCGCCGGTCTGGAAGGCCCAGACGAGTCCCCCGAGCGCCACCGAGAGCGCGAGCACGCCCCAGAGCGGCTCCATCGCCCGGTCGATCCGGCCGCGCTTCCACGGCAGCATGGCGGCGGGCGGCAGGATCACCGCGATCGCCACCATGAACGGCGTGAAGGCGAGATCGAAGAACGGCGGCCCGACCGACACCTTGCGGCCCATGAAGACCTCGGCGACCAGCGGCCAGATCGTCCCGAAGAAGACGACCATCGTCGCGACCACCAGAAGCACGTTGTTGGCGACGAGCCCGCTCTCGCGGCTCACCGTACCGAAGACCGTCGTCGAACGCAGGATCGGCGCGCGCCAGGCATAGAGCGTCAGGGACCCCCCGATGAAGGCGGCGAGGATCCACAGCAGGAACACGCCGCGCTCGGGATCGGAGGCGAAGGCATGCACGCTGGTGATGATCCCCGAACGCACCACGAAGGCGCCGATCAGCGAGAAGGAAAACGCGAGGATCGCGAGCAGGATCGTCCAGGACTTCAGCGTGTCGCGTTTCTCGACGACGATCGCCGAATGCAGGAGCGCGGCCGACAGGAGCCAGGGCATGAAGCTCACGTTCTCGACCGGGTCCCAGAACCACCAGCCGCCCCAGCCGAGCTCGTAATAGGCCCAGAAGCTGCCGAGCGCGATGCCGATGGTCAGGAACACCCAGGCGAGCAGCGTCCAGGGCCGCACCCAGCGCGCCCAGGCGGCATCGACCCGCCCCTCGATCAACGCGGCGATGGCGAAGGAATAGGCCATCGAGAGGCCGACATAGCCGAGGTAGAGAAACGGCGGATGGAAGGCGAGGCCGGGGTCCTGCAACAGCGGGTTGAGGTCGTTGCCGTTCATCGGCGGCACGCCGAGCCTCCAGAACGGGTTCGAGGTGAGCAGGATGAAGGCGAAGAACGCGACCGCGATCGTCGCCTGGACCGCCAGTACCCGGGCCTTGAGGCTGGGCGGCAGGTTCTTGCCCCACCAGGCGACCATGGCCCCGAAAAGCGTCAGGATCAGCACCCAGAGAAGCATCGACCCCTCGTGGTTCCCCCAGGTGCCGGTGACCTTGTAGAGCATCGGCTTGGCGGAATGCGAGTTCGCCGCCACCAGCCGGACCGAGAAGTCCGACACGACGAAGGCATAGGTGAGCGCCAGGAACGAGAAGGCCGTGAGCGCGAACTGGACCGAGGCGGCCGGCACAGCCACCCGCATCCAGTCCGCCCAGCCGCGCGCGGCGCCGACCATCGGCACGACGGCCTGCACCAGCGCGACCAGGCAGGCCAGGATCAGGGCGAAATGCCCCAGCTCGACGATCATGACCGGCCTCCCGCGATCTTCGCGCGCAATATGGGGCGAAACGCGGGAGGGATCAAACCGGATCGGAGATCTTCCGCGTGCCGTCAGCCGGTGACCGTGCGGCGCCATTCCTCCACGGCGGCATTGTAGTCGGGATCCGTGGCCGGAAGGGCGGGCGGAAGCGCGGAGGCCTCTGTCGCCACCCCCGCCGGAGGGGCGTCCTCCGCAAGCCCTGCCGCGGAAAACGCCGCGACAGGCTCGGCGAGGGGGGCGGCGATGGGGGGCGCGACCGCCGCGCCGGCCACACGGCTGAGGCCGGTCCGCACCCGCTGATGATGCAGTTCGCGCGCGCCGAAGTAGAACGAGACGATCGCGCCGAGCAGCCACCAGAGCGGTTCGGGCACGAGCTCGAGCCCGCGCATCCTGAGGCCGAAGCCGACGGGCTCGACCATCGCATAGACGAAGAGCCCCAGCGTCCCGATCGTCATCAGCGGCCGCGGCAGGCGGTTGAGGGCATTCACGAACCGGTCGAAGCGCCCGCCCCGGCCCGCGGTGGCGAATTCGGCGCCGTACTGGCCGAGCACGGTGGTGAAGCGGCCGTGATCGGCCGCGTCGCGTTCGGCGCGGTTGCCCACGAAGACCTCCGCGACGCCGCCGACCGCCGCGCCGACATCACGCGCGGTGCCCCCGATCCCGAGGATCCGTTCCATCATCCCCATGCTGCCACCCTCGCGTCATGCTCCGCCCGGCTGAGGTGGAAGCGTGCCGAGATGAACTCCTCGGCCCGGGTGATCCAGCCACCCTTCCCGCCGCTGCGCGCACGGGCGTATTTCCGGCTCGCCGCCCGCTGATCCGCCAGCCGGTAGTAGTAGTTGCGCCGCGCGATCCCGTAGGCATCGACCAGATGGCCGGGCGCGCGTTCCATCGCCTGCGCCACCGTGCGGGCGGTGATCGGCCCGATCACGCCGTCGTCCTTGATCGGCAGGCCGAATGAGGCCATCAGCCGCTGAAGGATGCGCACCGCATTGGCGCCGGCATTGACCTGCATGTCGAAGACGCTCGCCTGGAGCGGTTCGGGCAGGAGGTCGATCCGTGGCACGTGATAGTAGTGCCGCACGTAGATCTCGGCCGCCTTCTCCGGGGTCAGCGCGCGCACGTCGGCGACATCGACCCGCCCGTCGCCGGTGAGGTCGAGGCCGAGGCCGCGCATGGTGTGGATGGTGACGCCGTGCTTGGTGGCGCCGCCGGGGTCGTCGGGATCGTTCACGAATCCCCCCTCGCGACGGACGATCTCCGCCGCAATGCTCTCGACCGAGTGCATCGGGTCGCTCCTGCGATTTGGTGTGAGAGCGGTTAATCTCGCAGGATTGTGCTAAAATTCGATTGACCGGCGTCTGGGCGGGTGTCTGGGCGGATCTCGGGCACCCCTCTGCGGTATTCATCCGAGGCCGAGGCGGGCGGGTGCGCCAGCCCCCGGGGATTATCGGGTGCTTCTGAGATTTCCTTTTATATCAATGTGTTGTGGATTGTCCCACTGTGGGACATATCCGGGTCAGCCGCCGGGCTCGGGGCTGACCCCGCCCCCGAAGCGCAGCAGCCCCTGCTCCTCGAGCGCCTCGGCCACCTCGCGCGGCATGTAGCTCTCGTCGTGGCGGGCGAGCACCTCGGTCGCCACGAAGACCTCGCCCTCGAGCCGGCCGGTGGCGATCACGCCCTGGCCCTCGCGAAAGAGGTCGGGGAGGATGCCGGCGAAGATGACCGGCAGGGTCGCGCCGCCGTCGGTGACCTGGAAGCGCACCTCCTGGCCCTCGCCGCGCACCACCGTGCCCTCCTCGACGAGGCCGCCAAGCCGGAACCGCTCGCCCTCCCGGGGCGGGTCGGTGACGAGCTGGCTGGGGCTGCGGAAGAACTCGATGCCGTCGCGCAGGCCGTAGCCGACAAGCCCGGTGGCGAGCGCGAGCATCGCCGCGCCGACGGCGATGAGCTGGATCCGGCGGCGCTTCTTCAGTCCGACCGCCATGGCGCCCCCAGATTCAGGCTGGCAAGCATGCGAGCATTCTCCGTGCGGACCCGCCGGTCGAGCGCGGCGTTCACCTCGGCCCCGTATATAATGGTGGCGCCGGTGATATAGAAGAACATCAGCGTGATGATCACCCCGGCGAGTGTCCCGTAGATGATCGTGTAGGACGGGGTGAAGCTGAGATAGATCGTGAAGCCCGTGGCCGCGACGATCCAGATTATCGTCGTCACCAGCACGCCCGGCCAGATCCGCGTGCCGCGCATGCTGCGGCCCGGCAGGGTCCGGTGCATCACGGTCAGGAAGGCGACCAGCACCACCAGCCCGAAGGCATAGGTGATCTGCCCGGCCTCCGGCGGGATCGGCACGGGAAAGAGGGTGTCGGCATAGTTGAGGATCAGCGGGCTCAGCAGGATCGACACGCCGAGCAGCGCGGATACGAGCGCGCCGAGGATCACGAGCGCGATGGCGAGGGCCCGGTTCTGCAGGAAGTTCCGGGGGTCGTCCACCTGATAGGCGCGGTCGAAGGCGATGCGAAAGGCCTCGATCGCGTTCGAGGCCACCCAGATCGCGAAGAGACCCGAGATCGTCAGCACCTCGCGGCTCTGCTTGCCGAGCACTTCGATCACCACCGGCTCGAGGGTCAGCGCCACATGCGGCGGGGCGATGCGAAAGAGCGCGTCGATGATCTCGTCGGAGCGGTCGTGCCCGACCATGATGCCGATCAGCGTGGCCGCGAAGATCAGGAACGGAAAGAGCGACAGCAGGCCCGAGAAGGCGATGAAGCCCGCCATCGACCAGCCGTCGTTCGTCCCGTTGAAGCCGTTGAACGCATCCCACAGGACGCGAAGGAAACGGCGGACCTGCCTCACGGAAAGAGCGGGGCCGCCATCAGGCCCGTGGTCTCGGGCAGGCCGAGCATCAGGTTGGCGTTCTGCAGCGCCTGGCCCGACGAGCCCTTGGTGAGGTTGTCGAGGGTCGAGAACACCATCACCCGGCCCGGCCTGCGGTCGGGGATGACGCCGATATGGACGAAGTTCGAGCCGCGCACGTGGTGGGTGGCCGGCGACTGGCCGTAGGGCAGGACCGTGACGAAGGGCTCGTCCGCATAGGCCGCCTCGAAGGCCGCATGGATCGCCTCGCCCTCGCCGCGGACGTAGATCGTGGCGAGGATGCCGCGGTTCTGGGGCAGCAGGTGCGGGACGAAGGTCACGGCCACGTCGCGGCCGGCGGCCTTGGTGAACTCCTGGTCGAATTCCGCGAGGTGGCGGTGCTTCGCGACGTTATAGGCGGTGTAGCCCTCGGAGACCTCGGAATGGAGGGTGTTCTCCCTGGGCGAGCGGCCGGCGCCGGAGACGCCGGTTGCGAGGTCGATGATGATATCATCGGGGTCGATCACGCCGGCGCGCAGGAGCGGCAGGATGCCGTAGATGCCCGTGGCGGCGTTGCAGCCGGTGCCGGCCACCAGCCGCGCGGCGCGGATCTCGTCGCGGTAGAATTCCGTCAGGCCGTAGACGGCCTCGGCCTGGAGATCGAGCGCCTGGTGCGGATGGCCGTACCATGTCTCGTAGACGGCCGGGTCGCGCAGCCGGAAATCGGCCGACAGGTCGACGATCTTCAGATCGCGGGGCAGGGCGGCGATGACTTCCTGGCTTGTCGCATGCGGCAGGGCGCAGAAGGCGAGGTCGATGCCCGAGAAGTCGATCGCGTCGATCGTGTTCAGGACCGGCAGGTCGAGATGGCGCAGGTGCGGGAAGACGGTGCCCATGCTCTGGCCGGCCTTGCGGTCGGCGGCCATCGCCCTGATGCGCAGGTTCGGATGGGTCGAGATCAGACGGACCAGCTCGGCGCCCGTGTAGCCGCTGGCCCCGAGGATCGCGATGTCGAAGACCTTGTCCATGGCCGGAGTCCCCTGGCGCGTTTCAGGCCGCGACCTCTAAGCCAAAGGCCGGGCGGGATCAATCGTGGCCGCATGCCGGCACAGGCAGGGCCGCTGGATCCGGAGAGGCCGAGGCATCGGCGCGGATGGGGACCGTCCGAACCCGGACAGAATGTTATCATATTGATTTTAAAATATAATGACTTCGGCGTTAACCCGAATGAAACCTCTGGAAACCAGCGCGGGGCGGCCTGGGGCGCTGGCCCCCCGGATGCCGTCCCGTGCCGGTCCTGGCCGCAGGTCGGGGCGGTCCGGTGGAATCGCCCTTCGCCCGGTGGCCCGGCTTGTGCCGGATCCCCGGTCGGGGCCATCATCGCGGTGGTCTCCGGCGGAGGGCGCGGAGGATGCTGAAGCTCGATCATCTGGTGGTCATCGCCCCGACGCTGGAGGCCGGTGCGCGGCATGTCCGCGACCGGCTCGGCATCGACATGGACCCGGGCGGCCGGCATCCGGAGATGGGGACGCACAACCTGCTGCTCCGTCTGGGGGCGGGGGCATTCCTGGAGGTCATCGCCGTCGATCCGGATGCGGAGCGCCCGGACCGGCCCCGCTGGTTCGGGCTCGACGACACCAAGGGCCTGCGTGCGGCCTGGGACGAGGGGCGGAGGCTCGGGGCCTGGGTGGCGCGGACCACGCGGCTGGATGACCTGCTCGCCCGGGAGGCGGCGCTTCTGGGCGAAAGCATCCGGGTGTCGCGGGGCGAGCGGTCCTGGCGGTTCGCGCTCTGCCCCGACGGGGCGCTGCCCGCGGGCGGCGCCGTGCCGCCGGTGATCGACTGGGGCGCGCGCGGGAACCCCGCGGCCGGAATGCCGGACCGGGGCGCGTCGCTCCTATCCTTCGTGATCGAGCATCCGGAACCGGATCGGGTGAGGCAGCTTTACGCACGGCTCGGGATCGCGGATCCGCCGGAGGTGCGCCCGGGGGAAAGGCTCCGGTACCGCGCCGTCATCGGCACGCGGTCGGGGGCGCATGTGCTCGACTGAGCGGGGCGGTCAGGCGGGCTCGAACGGCAGGGGATGGCCGGTGAAGACCTGCGCCCGGCGCCCGACCGCGTCCGGGTCGCCGGTGGTGAGATAGCGCACCGTGCCGGTTCCCCCGCGGAAGCGCCGGTGGCGGCCGAGATAGTCGGCGAGGCTCGCGGACGTCAGCTCCGGCTGGGAGACGAGTTCGGTGCCCGGGGGCAGCGCATCGCGGAAGGCCGCCTCGACCAGCGGATAGTGGGTGCAGCCGAGCACCGCCGACTGGGGCCCGGGCAGGCGGCCGAGGAGTTCGCGCACATGCCGGCGGACGAGACCGCCGGCGCCGTCGAGGTCGCCCGCCTCGATCGCCTCGACGAGGCCGGCGCAGGCCTGGGCCACGACCTTCACGTCGCGGGCGCGGAAGCGCAGCTCGCGCGGGAAGGCGCCGGAGATCACGGTGGCGGAGGTGGCAAAGAGCGCGACGTCGCGCAGGCCGGTATGGGTGGGCGGCGAATTGTCGCCCCAGTTGCGCCGGGTCAGGTGCTCGATCACCGGCACGAACACGCCGAGCAGGCGGTGGCGGGCGGGGTCGAGCCAGCTCACCTGCAGGTCGTGGAGCGCCACCGCCGAGGCGGTGTTGCAGGCGAGGATGACGAGCGCGCAGCCCTCGTCGAAGAGCCGGTGCACGCCGCGCTGGGTGAGGTCGTAGACCTCGGCCGGCGAGCGGGTGCCGTAGGGGGCATTGGCGTTGTCGCCGAGATAGATGAAGTCCTGCTCCGGCAGGCGCTGGCGGAAGGCCTCGAGGATGGTGAGCCCGCCGAGGCCGCTGTCGAAGACGCCGATCGGGGAGCCGGGATTTTGGCCGGCCATGGCCGCGCCGGAGCCTGAGGGGGCCGCGGTCCCGGCGATGTCGCGGGCGTTCAGGTCATCCATCACGGCCTCCGCCGCTCGGGCGTGTCAACAGTGTCTGCGATCATGTTGATATCACGACCGGGCGTGCGTGGGAACGGGGGCTCGCGGGGTTGGTGTGGAATCGGCCGGGCTGTGCCGTTTCTGCCAGATGGATGGGGGGAACGTGGGAGTTCCCTTTCTGCACGATTTGACCTGTGGCAAATCGTGACGCGCCTGCCTGCCCCCGGCAGGCGCGTTCCGCGCCG
>CAZESN010000019.1:0-22338 GCA_964514775.1 uncultured Rhodovulum sp. | reverse complement strand
CAGCCTCAGGGCGCCGAGTTCGCCGCCCGGCACCTGCGTGAAGGTGTAGATGGCCGAGGGCAGGGTCTGCGTCTGGCCGGGGATGTTGGACACGAAGGTGATGGTGGCGCCGAACTCGCCCATCGCCTTGGCGAAGGCGAGGATCATGCCGGCGATGATGCCGGGCAGGATCAGCGGCAGGGTGACGGTGGCGAAGACCCAGAGCGGGCTCGCGCCGAGCGTGCCCGCCGCCTGCTCGAGCCTGCGATCGACGGCCTCGATCGAGAGCCGGAGCGCGCGGACCATCAGCGGGAACGCCATCACACCGCAGGCGAGCGCGGCCCCGGTCCAGCGGAAGGCGAAGACGATGCCGAAATGCTGATCGAGAAAGGCCCCGACCGGCCCGCGCCGCCCGAAGGTCAGGAGCAGCAGATAGCCGGTGACGACGGGCGGCAGGATCAGCGGCAGATGGACGAGGCCATTGAGGATCGACTTGCCCGGGAATTCATGCCGGGCAAGCACATAGGCGACGAGCACCCCGATCGGGAGGCTGACGATCGTCGCCCAGAACGAGACGCGGATGGAGAGGCGCACGGCGGTCCATTCGCTGGGACTGAGCGCAAGCCACTCCATCGCGGATCCGTCTCCTCCGGATCAGTTCACCAGAACCGGCGCCAGAACCGTAAAGCCCTGCTTCTCGAAGAGCTCGGCCGCCGTCTCGGTGCGGAGATACTCCATGAAGGCGCTGGTGTCCGACCCCTCCGCCTCGGCGAGTTCGGCCGCCGGGTAGATGATCGGCGTATGGGTGTCCTCGGGGAAGAGCCCCACGATCTTCACCGCCGCATCGGCCGCCGCGTCGGTCTGGTACACGATCCCGAGCGGGGCTTCGCCGGTCGAGACGAGCGCCAGCGCCGCGCGGACGTTCTCGGCCTGGGCAACGCGGCCTTCGACCGATCCCCAGACGCCCAGAGCCTCGAGGGAGGCCTTGCCATAGCGCCCGGCGGGCACCGATTCGACGTTGGCCATGGCGAGATGGCCGTCGCCGAGCAGGCCCGCGAGATCGAAGCCCGGCGCGATCTCGGCCGCGGTGCCGGAATCGGCGGAAGCAATCAGCACGATGCGGTTGCCGAGGAGCTCCACCTCGGTCTCGGCCTTCGTCAGGTCACGCTCCGAGAGATATTCCATCCATGCAAGGTCGGCAGAGATGAAGACATCCGCGGGGGCGCCTTCCTCGATCTGCTTGGCCAGCGCCGAGCTCGCGGCGTAGGAAATCGTCGCCGACTTGCCGGTCTCGGCGGTCCAGGCCGTGTTGATGTCGCCGAGCGCGTTCGCGAGGCTCGCCGCGGCGAAGACCGTGACGTTCTGCGCAAAGGCCGCGGGTGCGGCCAGGAGCGCGGCGGCAAGACCCGCCGCGATGATGGTGCCGGAGCCGAAATTCTTCAGTACGCGCATCGCGCCCTCCCCTTTATCGAGCGTTCCAGAGCTCGCCATCCGAAATATCTTCTGGAACATATGTCCGTCTGGACATAACAATGGATGACCGGCCAAGGTCAACACCACCCAGCTCGGGAGAGGACCATGTTTCGCCGCCACTTCATGCTCGTGTCCGCACTGCTGCTCGCCGGATCCTGGTCAGGAACCGCTGCCGCGCAGGACTTCACCGACTCGGCCGGTCGCACGGTGGCGATCCCGCCCGCGATCGAGCGGGTGCTGCCGGCAGGCCCGCCGGCCGCGGTGCTCCTCTACGCGCTGGCACCCGAGAAGATGGTCGGCTGGGTCACCGAACCCTCGCCCGCAGCGAAGGAGTTCATCGCCGAGCCTTTCCGGGACCTGCCCGTGAACGGCCGCCTGACCGGGCGCGGCAACACGGCGAACCTCGAGATGGTGCTCGCGATGGAGCCCGACCTGATCCTCGACGTCGGCTCGATCGATGACACCTATGCCTCGCTCGCGGACCGGGTGCAGGAGCAGACCGGCATTCCCTATGTGCTCGTCGACGGCCGCTTCGACCGCACGCCCGACACGATCCGCGAGGTCGGCGCACTCCTTGGCGTCGCCGAGCGGGCCGAGGAGATGGCGGCCTTCGCCGAAGCAGCCCTCGCCCGGCTCGAGGCGACCATCGCCGGCCTGCCCGAGGACGCACGGCCACGCGTCTACTACGGACGCGGCCCCGACGGGCTCGAGACGGGCCTCGCGGGCTCGATCAACATGGAGGTCCTCGGCGCCGTCGGTGCGACCAACGTGGCCGAGGCCGCAGGAGCCGGCGGGCTCGCGAATGTCTCGGTCGAGCAGGTTCTCTCCTGGAACCCTGACGTGATCCTCGCCCTCGACCCGAACTTTCGCGACACGGTCACGAGCGACCCGGTCTGGGCCGAGATCGCCGCGGTGCGCGAGGGCCGCGTCTACGGCGCGCCCACCCTGCCCTTCGGCTGGTTCGACGCGCCCCCGGGCATCAACCGGGTGATCGGCGTGGCCTGGCTCACCTCGGTCCTCTACCCCGGAGAGGCGACCAACGACCTGCGTGCGGATGTGCGCGAGTTCTTCCGCCTCTTCTACCACGTCGACCTCGACGACGCGCAGATCGACCGCCTGCTCGCCGGAGCCGTGCAGGGGTCATGACCGGCCGCGAGGGGGCGCAGGACGTCGCCGCGCCCGGGGCCGGCGCGACCACCGGGCGACTGCTCCGCCTCGTCCCCTTCGCGATCCTCGTCGCCGTCGTGCTCCTGTCGATGACGACCGGCAAATATGCGGTCGCCCCCGCCGACATCGTCCGGGTGATCTTCGCGAAACTCACGGGCACCCCGAGCGGTCTGCCCGGGACCGTGGAGACGGTGATCTGGCAGGTCCGCCTGCCGCGCGTGGCCGCCGGCCTGCTGGTCGGAGCGGCCCTCGCCGCCGCCGGCGCCGTCTACCAGGGCCTCTTCCGCAACCCGTTGGTCTCGCCCGACATCCTCGGCGTCTCGGCGGGCGCCAGCCTCGGAGCGGTTGCGGGGATCTTCCTTTCGCTCAACGTGCTCGCCATCCAGGGCCTCGCCTTCGCCGGCGGGCTTGCTTCCGTGACGCTCGTCTATGCCATCGGCTCGGCGGCGCGCGGCCGGGACCCGGTGCTGCTGCTGGTGCTTGCGGGGGTTGCGATCGGCGCCCTGCTCGGTGCGGGCATCTCGCTCCTGAAGGTCCTCGCCGACCCCTACAACCAGCTCCCCGCCATCACCTTCTGGCTGCTCGGCAGCCTCGCCAGCGTGACGCGCGGCGACCTCGTCTCGATCCTGCCCGCCATCGCGCTCGGCCTGATCCCGATGGTGCTGCTGCGCTGGCGGATGAACCTCATGACGCTCGACGACGACGAGGCGCGCGCCCTCGGGGTCGAGACGGCCCGCATCCGCATCCTCCTCGTCGCATCCGCCACGCTGATGACCGCGGCCGCGGTCTCCGTGTCCGGGATCATTGGCTGGATCGGCCTGCTGGTCCCCCATGTCGCGCGGATCTTCGTCGGCCCGGACTTCTCCCGGCTTCTGCCCGCGGCCCTCATGCTCGGCGGCGGCTATCTTGTCGGCGTCGACGCCCTCGCGCGCTCGGTCGCCGAGATCGAGGTGCCGCTCGGCATCCTCACCGCCGCCCTCGGCGCGCCCTTCTTCCTCTGGCTGCTCCTGACCGCGCAGCGGGGCTGGCGCTGATGCTTGCCGCGCGCGGGCTCGCCATCGGCTACCGCGGCGCCACGATCGGGCGCGGGCTCACACTCGACGTGAAGCGGGGCGAGGTGGTCTGCCTGCTCGGCCCGAACGGCTGTGGCAAGACCACGCTCTTCAAGACCCTCCTTGGCCTCATCCCGGGCCACGGAGGCCAGGTCGAGCTCGACGGCCGCCCCATCGCCGATTTCACCCGGGCCGAATTCGCCCGAAGCATCGGCTATGTCCCGCAGGCGAGCGCCGCCTATTTTCCCTTCGGCGTGCTCGACGTGGTGCTGATGGGCCGCGCGAGCCATATCCCGACCTTCTCCTCTCCCTCGGAGCAGGACCGGGCCGCCGCCCGCCGGGCGCTCGACACCCTCGGCGTCTCGCGCCTCGCGGACAAGCTCTACACCGAGATATCCGGCGGCGAGCGCCAGATGGTCCTGATCGCCCGGGCGCTGGCGCAGGAGCCCGAGCTCATCGTCATGGACGAGCCTACGGCGAGCCTCGACTTCGGCAACCAGACCCGCGTGCTCGCCCATATCCGCGGCTTATCCGCCGCCGGGATCGCCGTGGTCCTCTCCACCCACGACCCCGGCCACGCCTTTGCCTGCGCCGACCGGGTGGCAATGATGAAGGACGGCGGCATCGTTGCCCTGGGGTCGCCGGAATCGGTGGTGACCCCTTCGAACCTCCGCGACCTTTACGGGGTAGAGGTCACCGTGGCATGGATAGCGGCAGCGGGACGCCACGTATGCGCCCCGTATCTCGAGGACGCCAGGAGGACGACATGAAGCTCAGTGCACGCAACACTCTCAAGGGCACCGTCACCGAGGTGACCAAGGGCGCGACCACCGCGCATGTCCGGATCGACATCGGCGGCGCCATCGTCACCGCCTCGATCACCAACGCCGCCGTGGACGAGCTTGGCCTGGCGGCCGGCAAGCCCGCCTATGCGGTGATCAAGGCCTCGGACGTGATGGTGGCCATCGACTGATGGTCCGTCTCAACGAGATCCGTACAGGTGAGCGGGCGGTGGTTCCGCCGCCTGCCACCGACGCCGGCCTCGTCTTCATCGGCCGGATCCGCACGCCGTGGACCTCGCGGCTGGAGACGCCGCGCCAGGGACGTCGGGACGGCCCGCTCTGCCGGATCGAGCTCTTCGAGCCCTGGGTTCCGGGGCTCGACGGGATCGAGGAGTACACGTCCCTCGAGATCCTCTACTGGCTGCACGAGTCCCGGCGCGATCTCGTCCACCAGAGCCCGGCCAACGACGGCAGCACGCGCGGCACCTTCGCGCTGCGCTCGCCGGTGCGCCCCAACCCGATCGGCACCTCGCTGGTGACGCTGGTCGCGCGCGAGGGCGCCGTCCTCAACGTGCGCGGGCTCGACTGCCTCGACGGCACGCCGCTCGTCGACCTCAAGCCCGACCGCTGCGGCTTCACGCCGATCGCCCCGCCCCAGCCCGGGGATTTCGAGATCGGCACGGACTGAGCCCGACTACGGCCGACCGGGTTTCTCTCCGCCGACTTCCCGGGACCGGATGAGACGAGCCAGTCCCTTGGACCGGAGCGGAGATTTTTCGCTGCTAGCAAGCGCAGCGGGAAGAACTGGAACCCCGGCAGGCACCTCGCGACGAGATCCGGTCCGCTCTCCCCGAAAAGGCGGATGCGCGAAATCTTTCCCCCGAAGTGAGGGCATTCGAGGGCCCGCGCTCCCGTCGGGGAAGAACATCCCTCACGCTCGGCCAGCCACGACAGAATCACATCTGCCGATCCTCCATCCGCCAGCATAAATCCCCCCGCCGCGATCAACCGCCGGACCGCTCCCTCCGTCAAACCGGAGGTCCCTCCGCTCGCGCGCGCAAAGCCTCTGCCAACCGACCGCGAATGTCGCCGCCAGTGGAGCAAAAGCACGCCGGCCCTCCTGGCGTTGTTGAGAGGCGCGGCCGACACGTGGTCTTACCGCCACGTCAGACGACGCGCCGACTTCCTGCCGGCGCCCCAGGCCCGAAAGGAAGAGCCCGATGACCTCCACCGCGATGCAGATGATGCCGATGATGGGCATGCCCCAGATGATGACCGGGATGCCGCAGCAGCAGATGATGCCGATGATGATGGGCGGCATGATGCCGATGCCCGTCGCCATGTGCATGATGACCTGCACCATGACCGACACCGGCATGACCATGGAAATGTCCCCGATGACGGGCATGACCAAGGACATGTTCATGGACTGCTGCAACCGCATGATGATGATGATGAACGCCGGCATGCCGATGATGATGGCCTGCGGCGGCATGCCGATGATGATGGGCATGATGGCGAAGACCGCCTGAGGCCACGCGCCTCAGCCGATGGTCTCGAGATAGGTCATCACCAGATAGAGGACCGCCTCCTCGCCGCCCAGGTTGCGGTAGCGATGCGGCCGGTCCGCCTGGAAGAACAGGGCGTCGCCTTCGCTGAGGGCGACGCCCTTTTCCTTGCCGATGGTGATCTCGACCGCGCCCCGGGCGACCAGGATGTTCTCGTTCGTGCCCGGCGCATGCGCCTCGGCCGCCTCGCTGTGCCGGGGCGCGATGCGCAGCTCATAGAACTCCGCCCGCCGCTCGCTGTCGAAGGGAAAGAGCGCGCGCGAGGTGAACTTGCCGCCGCTCGCGCCGAGGATCTTGGCATCGTCCCGGCGCAGCACCACCGTGCCACCGCCGTCCTTCAGGGCGAACAGGGTCGAGAAGGAGACGTTCAGCGCCGTCGCGATCTTCCAGACGATGTTGATGGTCGGCGCGCTCTTGCCGTTCTCGATCTGGCCGAGCATGGCGCGACTGACACCGGAGGTCCGCGCAAGGCGGTCGAGCGAGAGGCCCGCCCTCAGCCGCAGCCGCCGCAGGTTCCGCGCCAGCGCATCGACCGGGGCATTCCCCGGTTCCGGCGGGGCCGCAAGCGCTCGGGGCTCATGCGGCAGCACACGTGAGACGCCTATCGTTTCAGGATCCGCCGCTTCCTCAGGTCGCGGCGACGTCACGATCGCATCCGCAGGCAGGCAGGGGCGCCATCACGAACCAGACCGGGTACCAGATCCAGGCACAAGCTGCCGCCTGCGTGCTTCCGGCGGGCACGAGCGGCGCCCCGGCATGCCTGCGCTGCCTATACGACGCGAGTTCGACGATATTGGACAAGTCCCACCCCTTCTTTACCCCGGAGACAGGACAATTGTATTTTCGATGCTTAAATAAAGTCAAACCCGGAATAATTCCGGGATTATTTTCTACTTATCATCTCAGTCAAAGCATCCACTTCTGCTTCCGCAGCCGGCCGGGGAACAGGCCTCTCTCCGCCCCCCACCCCACGGCCTTCCGCCGTGGGGGACCGGATTCGCCGACCCGGGCGCGCGCTCAAACGGCCGTCTGCGTCACGAAGCGCGTGACCAGATACCCGTCGAGAGCCTCGCTCCCGCCCTCGGATCCCATCCCGGAATCCTTGAGGCCGCCGAAAGGCACCTCCGGCAGTGCCAGACCGTGGTGGTTGATGCTGAGCATGCCCGCTTCAACCCGCGCGCGCAGTTCCGCCATCGACCGGGCCGAACGGGTGAAGGCATAGGCCGCGAGCCCGTAGTCGAGCCGGTTCGCCTCCGCGATCGCCTCATCGAGCGAGGCGACACGCGCGACAAGCGCGAGCGGCCCGAACGGCTCCTCGTTCATCGCCCGCATCTCCGTGGTCATCCCTGAAAGCACGGTGGGCGCGAAGAAATTGCCGGTATTGCCGATCCGGGACCCGCCGGTCTCGAGCGTCGCGCCCCTGCCGACCGCATCCGCGATCAGCTCCTCCATCGCCTGTACCCGCCGCGGATTGGCGAGCGGGCCCATGGTGGTCGCGGGGTCGAGGCCGTCGCCCACCCGCACCCCTTCGGCCAGCGCCACCAGTCGCTCGAGGAACTCGTCATGCACCGCCTCCTCGATCAGGAAGCGGGTGGGCGCGACGCAGACCTGCCCGGCGTTGCGGTACTTGGCGCCGCCCGCGAGCTTCACCGCCTGTCCGATATCCGCATCCGCCGTGACGATCACCGGCGCGTGGCCGCCGAGCTCCATCGTGATCGGCTTCATATGCGCGCCCGCGAGCGCCGCGAGCTGCTTGCCCACCGCGGTCGAGCCGGTGAAGGACACCTTGCGGATCGCCCGATGCGGGATCAGATGCCCCGAGACCTCCGCCGGCACGCCGTAGACGAGGTTGAGCACGCCCGCGGGCAGGCCCGCGTCCTGATAGGCCCGCACGAAGGCCGCCACGCTCGCCGGCGTCTCCTCCGGCCCCTTGACGATGATCGAGCAGCCGGTGGCGAGCGCCGCCCCGACCTTGCGGACCACCTGGTTCAGCGGGAAGTTCCACGGCGTGAAGGCCGCCACCGGCCCCACCGGCTCGCGCAGCACGAGCTGCTGGACGCCGGGGCTCCTCGCAGGAACGATCCGCCCGTAGGCGCGCCTTCCCTCGTCCGCGAGCCAGTCGGTGATATCGGCCGCCGACAGGGTCTCCGCCCGCGCCTCGCCGAGCGGCTTGCCCTGCTCGCGCGTCATCAGCCGCGCGATCTCGTCCGCCCGTTCGCGCAGCAGGTCGGCCGCGCGCCGCATCAGCTTCGCCCGCTCGAAGGGCGAGGTGTCGCGCCAGACCGCAAACCCCGCCCGCGCCGCTTCCGCCGCCCGGTCGAGATCGGCGATGGTCGCCTTCGCCACCCGGCCGATCAGCTCGCCGTCGGCGGGATTGACGACGTCGATCGTGCCGCCATCCGCGGCCCCGGCCCACTCGCCCCCGATAAAGAGCTCCACATCCGCCGCCATCTCGTTCCTCCGCTGACCTGCGCTTCGGGCAGGGCCCGGGCGCGCCCGATATATCCGCCGCTCCGAAACGGACGGCGCCGGAGATCGGTATAATCCGATCCCCGGCGCCCGTCTTCATCCTGGGTATCTTCGCCCCGGGAACCCGTCGCCATCCGGCATCGGCGGACCGGGTTGGCCCGGACCCGGCAGTTCCCCGCCCGACAGGCCCGATCAAACGGGCTGCCCCTTTGGCAAGAGCGTGAGCGTTCCCGTCCGGGCACACCAGCCCCGCGCTCACCCGCCGGTGCTCCGGCGGGACCGGGCGCGTGTCCGCTCAGGGATCAGACGGTGTCGTCGATCCAGTCCTTGAGGCTCGCCTTGGGGGCGGCGCCGGTGCGGTTCGAGACGAGCTCGCCGCCCTTGAACATGAAGAGCGCCGGGATGCCGCGCACGCCGAACTGGGCCGGCAGGCCCGGGTTTTCGTCGACGTTCACCTTCACGACCTTGAGCTTGCCCTCGTACTCGGCCGAGAGCTCCTCGAGCGCCGGGCCGATCTGGCGGCAGGGGCCGCACCATTCCGCCCAGAAATCCACCAGAACGGGGACGTCGGCGCCAAGCACCTCGGTCTCGAAGGTCTGGTCCGTCACCTTCACGGTTGCCATAACGGCTCTCCTTGCGTGTCGCGTTGCAGCGAAACCTATGAAGCCCCCTGCCCCCGGTCAAGGGCGGCCCGCGCCAGTGCCGCATCGACGAGGGCGTCGGGCAGGCGCATGAGCGTCGCCGTCCGGGTCCAGACGATGCCGGTCCCGACAGGCCGGTCCTGCCAGATCGCGCCAAGCGCCGCGCGATAGGCGCCCATCTGGCGCAGGATCCCTTCCGGCACGTCCTCGGGCCGCCCCGGGACGAGGCGGTTGCTCTTGAAGTCGAGGGCAAGGACCCCGTCCGGGCCGACGACCAGCCGGTCGATCCGCCCCAGGATGCGCGGCGCGCCCGGAAGCGGCAGTGGCGCGGCCACGTCGATCTCGGCCAGCGAGCCGGGGCCGAAGAAGGGAGCGAGGGCCGGTGCGTCGAGGACGGCAGCCGCCTCGGCCAGAAGCTCCACCCCGTCGGGCGAGCCCGCGAGGATCTGCGCGGCGAGATCCGGCCGCGCCTCGGCGTCCTGCCCCTGAAGGCGCTCGAGCAGCAGATGGATGGCGGTGCCGCGCCGGCGGGCCTCCTCGTCGGCCTCGGTGCCGTCAAGCGTGTGCAGGCCGCCGAGCGCCGAGGGCGCGACGGTCTCTACCGCACGGGCCGTCACCGCCGAGCCCGGCCTCCAGTCGACGCCGACGGGCGGCATCGGCGGCGCCTCCGGCACGCCGGCAACCCAGTTGCGGGCGAGGACCAGGGTCCCGTCCTCCTGCGCCTCCGCGCCCAGCGCCTCCATTCCCTCGCGGACCAGCGTGTGCCAGCCGCTGTCGCCGTCCTTCGGGTCGACCCCGGCCCCGGCCACGATCAGCCAGGTCTCGGCCCGGGTGAGAGCGACATAGAGGAGCCGCATCCGCTCGGCCCGCTGGCGCGCGCGGCGCGTCTCCTCCGCCCCGGCCACCGCGGGCGCGGCGCTTGCGGCCGGCATCCGCCAGAGCGCGGGCCCCCCCTCGGGGCGCAGGATCGCGGGCGGATTGGTGGTCTCGCTCTGGGTGGCGGTGTCGGGCAGGATGACGACCGGAGCCTCGAGCCCCTTCGCCCCGTGGACCGTCATCACCCGGACCTGACCCGCGTCCTTCTCGAGCTGGCGCTTTATCTTCACCTCGCCCCGGTCGAACCAGTCGAGAAAGCCGGTCAGGCTCGGCGGCCCCGTGCGCTCGAAGTCCAGGGCGAGGTCGAGGGCCGCGTCGATGCCGTCCTCGGCCTCCGCCCCCAGCCGGGCCAGCAGCTTCTCGCGGCCGCCATGGCGGATCAGGATGCGTTGCAGGAGCTCGAAGGGGCGCAGGTAGTCGGCCTGGGCGAGCAGGTCCTCGACCATGGCGCGCAGCGGGGCGTGCCGCTCCGGGGGGACCGCGCGCAGGGCACCGAAGAGCGTCCCGGGGCGGGCGTGCGCAAGATCGAACAGCTCGGCCTCGGTGGCCCCGCCGAGCGGGCTGCGCAGGAGGGCCGCGAGCGAGAGGTCGTCGCCGGGCGTGGCGGCGACCCGCAGGGCGGCGAGGAGATCCTTGACCGCGAGCTCGGCGCCGACGCGGAGCTGATCCGCACCGGCCACCGGCACCTCCGCACGCTTGAGGGCGCGGATGATCGCATCGAAGAGCGGCCCGCGACGCTGGACCAGGATCATCACGTCGCCGGCCGTCAGTCGGCGAGGCGGGGCGCTGCCGGGAAGGACAAGGCCCGCATCGAGCCAGCCACGGATGCGGGCGGCGACCATGGCGGCGAGCTCCTGCACCGGATCGCCCGGGACCGGCATGTCGAGGGGCTGGTACCAGGGCGTGTCGTCCTCGCGCTCGGGCCTGCCGAGAAAGGGCCAGAGCTCGACACGACCCGCACGGTCGGGGTCGAACGGGGCATGGGCGACGGGGCCGGCAAGGCCCTCGCCGGCCCGCCCGCCCAGCACCGCGTCGACGAGATCGAGGATCGGAGCCGCGGACCGGAAGGAGTGGATGAGTTCGCAGCGCTGGAGCATGCTCCCGGCGGCGTCGATCCGGCCGGCGAAATGGCCCTGCATGGCGCCGAAGGCGGCGGGGTCGGCGCCCTGGAAGCTGTAGATCGACTGTTTCTCGTCGCCCACGACGAAGACCGTGCGCGCGACGTCGCGGGCCCCCTCGCCGGCAAAGAACTCCTCGGCGAGCGCCCGCACCACGTCCCACTGGACCGGGCTCGTGTCCTGGGCCTCGTCGACGAGGATGTGATCGAGGCCGCCGTCGAGCTTCCAGAGCACCCAGGCGGCAGTGGCCGGGTCGCCGAGCAGGCGCCGCGCGCGCTCGATCATGTCGTCGAAGTCGAGAAGGCCCCGGGCGGCCTTGCGCGCGTCGAGCGCCTCCAGCCAGGCACGGGCGAAGCGGTGGAGCGTCGCGCTGCGGGCAAAGGCGGCGATGCCGAGCCGCCGCGGGCGCGCAGCCTCGATCGCGGTCATCAAGGGGGTGATCTCGGCCATCAGCGCCGGGTGGGCGGCACGAACCGCCTTGGTCGGAAACTTGTCGATCCGGGCGGCGAACGGCTCCGCGGCGGCGGCGCCGGTGAGAAGGACGGCTTCGAGACCGGCCAGGCGCATGTCCGGGTTTGGCGCAGCGAGGGCGGCCGCGAGCTTGCGGCCGTCACGCTGGTCCTGGGCGCCGCTTGTCTCCAGGACTGGAACGAGGGCGCGCAAGGCGGTCTCGGCGGCGGCGGTGATCACCTCGGCCGCCAGATCGCCCGCAGTGGCGTCGGGGTGAACGCCAAGGGCTGCGGCCAGCGCCCGCGCGTCGAAATCCCCGGCGAAACCCGCGCGATGGTGCCCGATCTCGCTCAGGAGCTGGTCGGGATCGTCACCGGAGAGATAGGCGGCGACGGCCGCAACGAGGCCCGGAGAGGTTTCGGCAAGCGCATCGAGAACCTCCTCGCGCAGGACCCTGGCCTGCCGGTCCTCGAGCACGCTGAACCCGGGAGCGACCCCGGCCTCGACCGGGAACCGGCGCAGCAGCGCCTCGCAGAACGCATGGATGGTCTGGATCTTCAGCCCGCCGGGGGTCTCGAGCGCGCGGGCGAACAGGGTCCGTGCGCGCGAGAGGCGCGAGGCATCGAGGGCGCCCGCGGGTTCGCCGAGCGTGGCAAGGGCCATGCGCAGGTCGGTGTCCTCGAGCATCGCCCAGGCGCCGAGCGTGCGGAAGAGCCGGGTCTGCATCTCGGCCGCCGCCGCCTTGGTATAGGTAAGGCAGAGGATGCGCCCGGGCTCGGTGCCCGCAAGCAGGAGCCGCGCCACCCGGTCGGTGAGCACCCGGGTCTTGCCCGAACCCGCGTTCGCCGCGACCCAGCTCGAGCGGTCCGGCGCGGACGCGGCGATCTGGCGCTGGGTCGCCTCGTTCACGGCGCCTCCTCCGGCGCATCGCCATCGGCCCATTCGCGGTACCGCGACAGATGGTCGTAATCGCTCGCATAGGACAGGAGCTGGGGCCGAAGCCGCGCGGTATAGCCGATCGCGGGATTGTCATAGGCCGAGATCAGCTCGTGCAGCCGGGCGAAGGCCTCGGCCACCGCATCGGCCGGGATCACCCGCGTCTCGCGGGCATTGAGGCCGATCAGCTCCATATGGCGCACCGGCCCGGCCGGCAGACCGTCGAAGCCGCCCGCCTCGAGGATTGCGCCCTCGAGCGGGAGCTGGAGGTGAAAGGTCTGCACCTGCTTCGCGCTCGGCACCCCGCCGGACTTGTAGTCGTAGATCGCGAAGCCGTCGGGGGTGCGGTCGATGCGGTCGGCCTTGGCCGTGACCGCGAAGGCAAGGCCGTCGAGCATGCGCCGGCCCGAGACCTCGCGGGCCGCCGGCACGCCCCGTCCCCGTCGCTCGGCCTCGCCGGCGAGGAACCAGTCGGCGACCCGCTGAAGACGCGCCGTCCAGATCACCCGCACCGCCGGCCAGGGAGCATGCTCGGCCAGCGCGGTGTCGACCGTGCCGGCAAAGATCGCCGCCGCGTCCGGTGGCAGGCCATCCGCGGTGGCGGCGAGAAAGCGGTCCATCACCTCATGCACCGCGCTGCCGCGGGCGAGCGCGTCGGCCTCGCGGCCGAGCGGATCGAGCGGGCGCAGGCCGAGAACCTTGCGCGCGTAGATCGCATAGGGATCGCGCACCAGCGTCTCGATCTGGGTGACCGAGAGCGCGGCGGGACGCGCGGCGGCCGGCGGGCGTGGCGACGGGCGGCGCGCAGGCGGGACCGGGGCCGGCGGCCGGTCGAGGGCGCCCGCCTCGCGCACCAGCGCCGCGCCCCGCGCGCGCGCGGCATCGAGCGCGCGGCGGCCCGGGTCGCCGAGACCGAGCAGCAGGTTCTCCATGCGCAGGAGCCAGCGCGACGGCACCATCGGCCCCTCGGCGCTGCGCAAGGCCCGGCTCAGCACGACCTGGGGGGCCGCGACCGCCTGCTGGAAGTCGTGGGCGGAGAGACCGATCCGCAGCTCGGGGCTCGGCAGGCCGACCGCGGCGCGCAGGCTGCGGCCGAGCCAGGGATCCGGATCGGGGATGCGCGGCCAGATGCCCTCGCTCAGACCGCCGAGGATCACGAGATCCGCCGCCTGCACCCGCGCTTCGAGCGTGCCCCAGATGGCAATGCCGGGATGGGCGACGACCGCCTCCTCAGGCACGTCCCGGGCGTTGAGCTCATGGGCGAGGAGCGAGCCGAAATCGGCCGGAGCCATCGGGCCGAAGACCTCGGGCTCTGCGGCCATCGCGGCAAACACGGCCTCGGTGGCGAGCCCGGCCGCCCGGTCCCAGAGGCCGTGGGCGCCCTCCCCCTGCGGCCCGGCCGCAAGTGCTTCGGCGCTCGACCGCAGGCGGGCGGCGTGCTCGGCAAGACCTGTCGCGGCCGGAGCATCGAGGGGCAGCAGTGCCGCGCGCAGCCATGCGATCCAGCCGGGCGCGCCCTCGGGGCCTTCCTCGGCCCAGCGCCCGAGCGCCTGCCAGTCGATTCGGGGCGGGCCGCCGCGCAGGCGCTGGGTCTCGAGCCGGGCCGTCAGCGCGAGATGTCCGGCGCGGGCCTGCCGGGCGCTCGCCACCAGCGGGTGCTTGAGGATCGCGAGAAGGGCCGCGGGCGCGAGCGGGCGGCCCTGCACCTCGGCGAGCAGGCGCAGGAGCACGCCGGGAGGCGTGAGCGCGAGCGGGCGCCCGGCACTGTCGTCGGGCGTGATGCCCCAGCGGTCGAGCTCGCCCGCCACCCGCCGCGCCAGCGTCCGGTCCGGCGTGACCAGCGCCGCGCGCCCGCCGGTCTCGGCCATGGCCTTGAGGGCAAGGGCGATGGCACGGGCCTCGGTCAGGGTGTCCGGCGCCTCGACCCAGGAAAGCCCCTCGGTCGCCGCATCGAGCCGGTCGATCAGCGCGCCCCCCTCGCGCCGCCACTGGTCGGTCACCGGCGCGGGGCGCAGGGCGAGCGCGACGAGCGCGTTGCGGGCCGGCGACGGCGGCGGCGCATCGTGCCAGGGCGGGATTGCGGCCGGATCGACGCCGAGCGCCTCGGTCAGGCGGCGAAACCCGTGCTGGGGGTGGTCGGCTGCCCCCGGATCGCCCTCGCCGATCCGCGCCCAGACCGGCGCCGGCAGGTCGGCGTCGAGGCCCGGCAGAACCACCGCGCCCTGCGGCAGGCCCGCGACCGCGGCCATGAAGGCCCGCGTCGGCGCTCGCGAGCCGGTGGAGCCCGCGACGATCACCGGATGCGCGGGCGGCGCCTCGGCCCAGCGCGCCGCGAGGGCTTCGACCGCGAGGCGCATCCGTCCCTGCCCCCCCGCCTCGGCGAAGGGCGCAAGCAGGTCGAGGAAGCGGAGGCTCCGCTGCCAGTGGGCGGCATGGCCGGCGGCGTCGATCGCGGCGAGCGCGGACAGCGGCACGCCCTCGCCCTGCATCTCGTCGAGGAGGGCCGCGAGGCTGTCGGCGAGATCGAAGATCGCCGCGCGCGGCGCGAGCGTGGGGTCGTGGTCGATCAGCTCGGCCACCAGCCGCGCCAGTATCAGCCGCTGTCCGAGTGCCGAGGGCACATCCGGCTCGGGCGCGCCCGCGAGTTCGGCCAGCACCCGGATCCGCGGCAGGAGCCGGGCCGGTCCCCGGGCGAAAGCGTCGGTGAGCGCCCGGGCGGCGCGACGGGTGTTGACCCAGATCTCGACGCTGGCCGCCACCTCGGGGGGGAGGCCGGCGAGGCGCGCGTCGAGGCCCGCCACCAGCCCGGCGGCAAAATCGACGCCGGCGGGCAGGTTGAAGACCCGCGCGCCGGTCGCGGGCGCGAAGATCCGCGTCACCGGCCGAACTCCGCCTCGGCCCGCGCGAGGCCGGCCGGCGTGCCGATGTCCGCCCAGCCGCCGCTGTGGACAACGCCGAAGAGCCGGCCCTCGGCGAGCATCCGGTCCCAGACAAGGTTGAGCGAGAACGCGCCCTCGGGGAACTCCGCCAGGGCGCCGGTGTCGATGATCTGGGCGCCGGCATAGACGAAGTCTGCGAGGGGCTCGGTGCCGCGCCGGGTCAGCTCGCCCTCCCCCGAGCGGAAGAAGTCGCCGGGACCGGCATGGCCCATCGCAGCGTCGCGCGGCACGAGGCAGAGAAGCGCGCCCATCCGCGTCCCGTCCCAGGCCGCCGCGAGTGCGCCGAGCGGGTTCCGGCCGGTCCAGACCATGTCGGCGTTCAGCGTGAAAACCGGCGAGGTTCCGAGCAGCGGGCGGGCCCGCCTCAGGCCGCCGCCGGTCTCGAGGAGCTCGGGCTCGTGGGACACGATCGCCCAGGGAGCACGGCGGGCGAGATGGGCCTGCATGAGCCCTGCATGGGCGTGGGTATTGACCACGATCCGCCCGACACCCGCGTCCTCGGCCAGCGCCAGCGCATGGTCGACAAGCGGGCGGCCGGCAACCTCGATCAGCCCCTTGGGACGGTCGCGGGTGAGCGCGCCCATGCGGGTACCGAGGCCGGCGGCGAAAATCATGGCGGCGACCGGGCTCATCCGGCAATCCGCGCGAGCACCGCCGCATCGGGCCGGGGCAGGTTCGCGTGGACCCAGGCGGCGAGCGGTGCCAGCGCCGGATGATCGAGATCGCGCATCAGATGGTCCCAGACCCGCGGGATCATGTCGATATACCGCCGCTTGTGCTCGGACCGGATCAGCCGGGCGAAGAGCCCGAGGATCTTGAGGTTGCGCTGCGCCGCCCAGGCATGGGCCGCGTGCCCGAAACCGGCGGCCTCATGGCCCGTGAGGTCGAGATAGCGCCGCAGCATCGCCGCGCGCATGTCCGCGCCGGTGTCGCGGCGCGCGTCCTCGATGAGCGAGACGAGATCGTAGGCCGGATGGCCGATGCGCAGGTCCTGATGGTCGAGGATCCCCACACGCGCCACGCCGGCACGGCCCGGCAGCCAGATCAGGTTCTCGGCGTGGTAGTCGACGAGAACCGGCACACGGGGCCCGTCGAGGAACGGACCGAGCGTGTCCCCGATCAGGGCGACATAATCGGCGGAAGCCGTCCCCGGCAGCGGCCTGCCGGTGGCGGCGGGCAGGTACCACTCGGCCGCCAGCCGTGCCTCGCGCAGCACGATGCCGAGATCGTAGACGGGCGGCGTCCAGCCGCCCTCGCCGACAGGGGGCTCCAGGCGCTGGACCGCGGCGAGGCAGTCGATAGCGGCACCATAGAGGCCGGCCTCGCGCCCGGGATCCTCCGCGCAGAGCCGGGCGAAGGTGTCGTCACCGAGGTCCTCGAGAAGGAGAAGCCCGTCGTCCGGCGCCGCGGCCAGCACCTCCGGGGCGCTGAAGCCCGCCGCCCGCAGCCAGCGGGTGACGCCGAGGAACGGGGCGGTGCCGATCCCGCTCGCGGGCGGGACGTCCATCAGGATCGCGCTGCCGCCCGCACGCGCCAGACGCTCGTAGCGCCGGGCGGAAGCGTCGCCGGCGAGGGAGGCCCGGCGAGCACCGGCCCAGCCTGCACGCGCGAGGAAGCCGTCGATCAGGGCGTCGCGCATCATGCTTCGGACAGGTCCGCCACGTCGTTGTCGCGCAGGATCGCCCGCGCGCGGAAGGCGTCGCGGTCCGCGACCACGACCCGGCGGGGGAAAATTCCGATGCCGCCTTCGAGCACGCTCATGTGGACGTCCAGAATGAAGCATTCTATACCTTCGGCCCGCAAGAGTGCGGTGCCGAAGGCGACCGTCGTCGGGTCCGTGGTGCGCAGGATCTCCTTCATCCGCGCCAGCCTAGTGAGCCCCTGTCCGGAGGTCGAGAGCGAAGAGCCGATGAACGAGCCTGCCCGCATCACGCCCCCCGCACCCACCCCGGTCGATTCCCTCCTCGCGCTGCTCTCGGGCGACATGGCGCAGGTGAACGCGCTGATCCGCGCGCGCATGGCGAGCGAGCACGCGCCGCGCATCCCGGAGGTGACGGCGCATCTGGTCGAGGCCGGCGGCAAGCGCCTGCGGCCGCTGCTCACGCTCGCCGCGGCGCGGCTCTGCGGCTACGAGGGCGAGCACCACGTGCGGCTCGCGGCGACGGTCGAGTTCATCCATACCGCGACGCTCCTCCACGACGATGTGGTCGACGAGAGCGCCCGCCGCCGGGGCCGGCCGACCGCGAACCTTCTCTGGGACAACAAGTCGAGCGTGCTGGTCGGGGACTATCTCTTCGCGCGCTCGTTCCAGCTCATGGTCGAGACCGGGAGCCTGCGGGTGCTCGACATCCTCGCCAATGCCTCGGCCGTGATCGCCGAGGGCGAGGTGCTCCAGCTCACCCTCGCCACCGACATCAGCGCCGGCGAGGACGCCTATATCCAGGTGATCCGCGGCAAGACGGCGGCCCTCTTCGCCGCCGCCGCCGAATCGGGCGCGGTGGTCGCCGGGGCGCCCGAGGCGCAGGTCGCAGCCCTCCGCGCCTATGGCGACGCGCTCGGCATCAGCTTCCAGATCGCCGACGACCTGCTCGACTATGGCGGCGCCAGTGCCGCGCTCGGCAAGAACACCGGGGACGACTTCCGCGAGCGCAAGGTGACCTTGCCGGTGATCCGGGCCGTGGCGAAAGCCGACGCCGAGGAACGGGCGTTCTGGTCGCGGGTGATCGGCAAGGGCGAGCAGGATGACGGCGATCTCGAACGCGCGCTCGGGTTGATGGCCCGGCACGGCAGCCTCGAAAGCACGCGCGCGACGGCGTTCGATTATGCCGCCCGCGCCCGGGCCGCACTCGCGCCCCTGCCCGACGGGCCGATCCGGCAGCACCTGCACGATCTGGCGGATTTCGTGGTGGCGCGGCTGGCCTGACCGCGGCCTCGGCCTGAAGACACCTGCGGCCGTTCTCCGCCCCACCGATCTCGCCCGCTATGCCGGGCCCGCCTCAAGGCCGGCAGGACCACCCGCCATCGCCGCCTGCACCCACCAGCCGGGCGAGGCGGCGGCAATGCGGGCGGCGCCCGCTCGTGCGGTGTCCTCGCCGGCGAAAAGCCCGAAGCAGGTGGCACC
Source organism: uncultured Rhodovulum sp. (assembly GCA_964514775.1). Classification (GTDB taxonomy): domain Bacteria; phylum Pseudomonadota; class Alphaproteobacteria; order Rhodobacterales; family Rhodobacteraceae; genus Amaricoccus. The sequence continues at coordinate 3,767 of CAZESN010000019.1, read as the reverse complement.
CGACCCCGACATTCTCGCAAGCAGGCACCCCGGCGAGCTGTCGAGCGCGGTGATCACCTCGCCGATGACCGGCGCCACGGCACGCGCCGGCGCCTCGAGGTCATTGCGCTGGGCTCGCAGGAAGGCCGCGAGCGCAGCCGCATCGGGCATCGGTGGCGGGCCGGGCATCGGCGCGTTATCGGCGCGCTCGAGACGCCGGAATATCCCGGCGGTCGCGACCGGCACGCCGGGATTGCAGAGAACGACCCAGCACGGCGGAACATCGACCGGCACAAGCCCCTCGCCGACCCCGGTCATGCGCGTGGGCCGCGCCGCGAGGCAGACCGGCACGTCCGCTCCGAGCGCGAGGCAGGCCTCCGGCGGCGGCAACTCGACGCCCCAGAGCCGGGACAGGAGCCGCAGGCAGGCGGCGGCATCCGACGAGCCCCCGCCGATCCCCGAGGCCACGGGCAGGATCTTCTCGAGCCGCAGCGCCGCGCCCTGCCCCTCCGCGCGCGCCAGCAGCCGCGCCGCGCGCAAGACGAGATTGTCGTCACACGCCGACAGGCTGCCGGCAAAGGGACCGGCGAGGTCGAGCGTCAGGTCCTGCGCGGCGGTTGCCGACAGACGGTCCCCGATCCGAGGAAACACGACCAGACTGTCGAGCAGATGATAGCCATCCGCCCGCCGCCCGGTCACATGCAGCGTCAGGTTGACCTTTGCCGGAGCGAATTCGACACCTGCACCCGCGATCACACGCGCCACGTCAGCCGTCGTCGCCCGCCGCGGCTTCCTCCTCGAGCACCCGATCGAGGCCGATCTCGAGCTTCTGGCGCACACGGTCCATGTCGAGATCCGCGGCAGGCCCGAGCGACAGCGCCCGGCGCCACTGGAATTCGGCCTCGCGCTTGCGCCCGACCTTCCAGAGCACATCGCCGAGATGATCGTTGAGAACCGGGTCGGAGGGCACGAGCTCGACCGCCTTCATCATCGGGCCGAGCGCCTCGTCGAACCGGCCGAGGCGGTAATAGACCCAGCCGAGGCTGTCGGTGATGTAGCCGTCGTCGGGCTCGCCCGCGACCGCGCGCTCGATCATGTCGAGCGCCTCGTCGAGATTGCGGCGCTGCTCGACCAGCGAATAGCCGAGATAGTTGAGAACCAGCGGCTGCCCGGGCTCGATCGCCAGCGCCTGGCGGAAGTCGGCCTCGGCCAGAACCCATTCGCCGGCGCGCTCATAGGCGATGGCCCGCGTGTAGAAGAGCGGCCAGTGCACCCGCTGCGGCGATCCGTCGATCAGCTCGATCGCGCGGCTGTAAGCCTCGGCCGCCTCGTCATAGCGCTCGGCCATCCGGAGCGCATCGCCGAGCCCCGACTGGACCTCGATCCGGTCGCCATGGCTCTCACTGAGCGCGGCCAGCGTGGCGATGCCCGCCTCGGCGTCACCGGCGGCGCGCTGGGTGGCGGCCCGCCGGATCTCGGTGGACACATACCACGGCGATTCGGGCGGCAGGTCGGCAAGCGCCGCGGCCGCGAGACCGTACTGCTGCTGGCGGTCCAGGATCTCGGCGGCGACGAGCCGCGCCTCGACCGCGTCGGGCGCGACATGCATGGCAAGGCGCGCATGAACGAGCGAGATCCGCTCGGATTCGTTGGCATTGAGCGCGTCGGCAAGCGTGAAGAGCGCCTCGGCCGCGCCGTCGCGGGCGCTGCGCACCTTGGTGAAGGCGACCTCCTCGCCCGCGCCGATCCGCTCGCGCAGCTCCACCAGCACCTCGCTCGGGAAGCCGCCGGCCAGCACCTCATCGAGCAGCGCGAGCGCCTCGTCCTCCCGATCGATCTGGGCGAGGATCTGCGCATGCGCGATGATCGCGCCGATATTGACGTGGAGCGGCACCCCGTCCTCGCCGGCGAGGATCGTGGCCGCGGTCACGAAATCCCCGGCGAGCGCCAGCGCCAGCGCCTTGTGGTACTGGCCGAAGGCCCGCAGCGTGTCATTGCCCTGAAGCGCGTCGAACCGCGTGCGGGCGGCGGCGAAGTCCTCGCGCGCAACCTCGATCCAGCCGAGCAGCAGGCCGCCAAGGAGCGGGTTCATCGCCGGACCCGCCTCGACGAGCAGCGTCTCGGCATGGTCGTGGTCGTCGCGGGCGATCGCGTCGGCGACCCGGACCAGCGCCGCCACCTGGTTGTCGGGCATCAGCTCCGCCAGCCGCTCGGCATGGCGCACGACCGCGCCGACATCCCCGGCGATGGTCCCGGTCACGACGATGTTCTGGAGAAGCCCGACATTATCGGGATCCGCCCGCAGCGCCTGGGCGAGATAGGCCGAGGTGGCGGAATAATCGTTGCGGAAATCGGCCTGCATCGCCGCGAGATAAGGCCCTGACAGACCGGCGGCGCCGGATGCCGCGGGGGCGGCGGCGATCAGGACGGCGAGGCAGGCGCCGCGCGCGAGGCGGGCTAGGGTATTCGGCACGGGCGATATCTCCCGAAGGCGGGTGCCGCGCGAGCCTAGTGCGCGTGCGGCGCCGTTGCAATCGGCGCACCCGGGGGAATCACGCCCCCGGCCGCCCGTCGCCGATCACATGTTGGGGTAGTTCGGCCCGTCGCCACCCTGCGGGGTGACCCAGTTGATGTTCTGCAGCGGGTCCTTGATATCGCAGGTCTTGCAGTGGACGCAGTTCTGGAAGTTGATCTGGAACCGCGGATTGGACCCGTCCGGATCGCGCAGGACCTCGTAGACCCCGGCCGGGCAGTAGCGCTGCGCGGGCTCGGCGAACCGCGGCAGGTTGATGTCGATCGGGACCCGCGGATCCCTGAGCGTCAGGTGGCAGGGCTGGCTCTCGTCGTGGTTGGTGAAGCTGAACGCCACATTGGTCAGCCGGTCGAAGCTCAGCACCCCGTCGGGCCTGGGATAGTCGATCGGCGCGTAGTGCTCCGCGCGCCGCGTCGCCTCGGCATCGGTCTTGCCGTGGCGGAGCGTGCCGAAGGGCGACCATCCCGTCAGCGAGCTCACCCACATGTCGAAACCCCCGAGCGCCAGCGAGGCGGTCAGGCCGAACCGCGACCAGAGCGGCTTGACGTTGCGCACGGGCTTCAGGTCCCTGGCGATCGGCCCCGCGGCCACCGCCTCGGCATAGGCGTCGAGCTCGTCGCCACGCCGGTCGAGACGGATCGCCGCATGGGCCGCCTCGGCCGCCGCCATCCCCGAGAGCATGGCGTTGTGGTTGCCCTTGATGCGGGGGACGTTCACCATCCCCGCCGAACAGCCGATCAGCGCGCCGCCCGGGAAGGTCAGCTTCGGCATCGACTGCCAGCCGCCCTCCGAGATCGCCCGCGCCCCGTAGGCGACACGCTTGCCGCCCTTCAGGACCTCGGCGATCAGCGGATGATGCTTGAACCGCTGGAACTCCATATAGGGGTAGAGATAGGGGTTCTCGTAGTTCAGATGGACGACGAACCCCACATAGACCTGATTGTTTTCAAGGTGGTACATGAACGAGCCACCCCCGGCATTCGCGCCGAGCGGCCAGCCCATGGTATGGGTGACCTGGCCGAGCCTGTGGACCTCCGGGCGCACCTCCCAGAGCTCCTTCATGCCCAGACCGTATTTCTGCGGCTCGCGGCCGTTCTCGAGGCCGTAGCGCGCGATCACCTGCTTCGAGAGCGAGCCGCGCACCCCCTCGCCGAGAAGGACGTAGCGGCCGAGAAGCTCCATCCCCGGCTCGTAGTTCGGGCCCGGCTGGCGGTTCTCGTCGAGGCCGAACTCGCCCGCGACCACGCCCCGGACC
>CAZESN010000018.1:1313-24429 GCA_964514775.1 uncultured Rhodovulum sp. | reverse complement strand
CCCGAGGTCGATGTGCATGAACCCCGACCTCGGGCCAGCGCGCCAGTGGGGCGAGCGCTTCCCGGTGCGGGCGACGGCGTTCGCTACGGAAACGCCGCCCGCAAGGGAAGTGCTGACCGAAAGCCGGACGATGAAGGCCAGCGGTGCGGCCGGTGTGGCGACGCTGGGCGCCGCAGGCGTCGAGGTCGCTCAAGACGTCCTGGCGGAGACCCAGTCCGCAATCCTGCCGCTCGTGCCCTACCTCGACACCTTGCGCTGGGTGTGCATCGCCGTGGCACTCGTCGGCGTCGCCGTCACGATCTACGCCCGCATCGACGACTGGAAACGGGGGCAGCGATGATAACCGCCCTTCTCACCGGGATCGCCGCCAACCCCTGGATACGGGCGGCCCTGCGCTACGGCGCCATCGCACTCGCCATTGTCCTGTTCCTGCTTTCGCTCCGGCAGTTCGGTGAGCGCGCCGGGCGGCTCGCCAAACGCCTCGAAACATCGGAGAACGCCAATGACATCCAACGCCAGATGCTGGATGCCGCAGCTCGCCGTCCTCGCGATCGCGACGAGCTTACTGAGCGCCTGCGCGACGGTCGGTTCTGAACCTCGCGTCGCCACCGTCTGCCCGCCCGTCGTTGAGTACAGCCGCGATGTCCAGACGCGCGCGGCCGAGGAGATAGCCCTCCTGCCGAACGGCTCTGCGATTGCCGGGATGCTGAGCGACTACGCCGTCCTGCGCGACCAAGCACGGGCCTGCAGGTGAAGGACATGCCCATTAAGCGCGCAAAATCTGAGGCTTAATACCGGTTGGATGTCGGCGTCGCATCCGATAGGTTAGTAAGATGGATCACGACGTGCGCATCTAGTAGTGCGGTGTCCGCAATGGAAGAACATGATGTCGGATCGCGATGGTAACAGGAGGATGATGCAGGGCGGCAATGGCACCCCCGTCTATCTCGATGGTCACGCGACAACCCCACTGGCGCCGGAAGCTCACGCCGCAATGGAACCATGGTGGCATGCTCAAGCCGGCAACCCGCATTCTCCGCATCGGCATGGACAGTATGCCGATGCCGCCGTCGAGAGTGCCCGGATTCAAGTCGCAGAGTTAGTTGGCGCTCTACCCGGTGAGATCCATTTTACTTCAGGAGCGACTGAAGCGAACAACTTGGCCATTATTGGCATAGCGCGAGCGGCTCTCAATCGAGGCGAGCGGCGACGTGAGATCGTTGTCTCAAAGATCGAGCACAAGAGTGTGTTGAGCGCCGCACGCGCACTCAAGCAGGATGGTTTCACGGTGACGGAACTGCCTGTCGCTGCGAATGGCGTCATCGATCTGGAGTGGGCTTCCAAGACGATCTCGGATGACACCTTGCTTGTCTCCGTGATGGCTGCCAACAACGAAATCGGCGCGGTGCAGCCAGTGACGGCTATCAACGAAATAGCGCATGCACGAGGGGCGCTAGTACATATTGACGCCGCGCAGTTCGCAGGAAAGCTCTCACTAGATGTAAGGAGCTTTGATCTTGTGAGCCTATCCTCGCACAAGCTTTACGGACCGATGGGGATCGGCGCGCTCTACGTGTCTGGCGCCGCCCCGTACCGGCCCCACCCGATCCTGTACGGTGGCGATCAGGAAGGTGGACTGCGGCCAGGAACGTTGCCGACCCCTCTTGTTGTTGGGTTCGGCGCGGCAGCGAAAGTTGCGGCCAAACGGCTCGATGCAGATGCGCGGCACAGCGCTGCGCTCGCAAGGCGCTTCGAGGCAGAACTGCGGGGCAGGCAGGTGCGGTTTACCCGACATGGCAATGAGGACGCCCGCCTTCCGGGAAGCGTCAGTATAGCTGTCGAAGGTGTGGATGGAGGCGAGCTAATTGCTTCTGTTGCCTCGGAAATTTCCATCTCCGAAGGGTCGGCCTGCCAAAGCGGACAAATAACGCCATCACATGTCTTGCGGGCTATTGGACTTCCGGACAGTCTCGTACGAAGCACGGTTCGGCTATATTTCGGGCGTTACAATACAGAGGCTGACGCGGTGCTCGCAGCCGAGGCGGTCGCCGTCGCTGTGGCGAGATTGCGGGCGGCTACTGGAGACACTCTCCAGTAGCATGTCGAGCCTTCAAGGTGTAAGGTTCCCTTCATGAGGGACCTGATGCTTGATTCGGCCGTAACGCTACGCTTTTCCGGCCATGAAACTTTTCCGCTTCGCCTGCTCTGGCTGAAGAAGGCGTATGACGCCGTGATTGCCGGCGTGAACTCAAAAAGAACTTTCCAGGAACAGGGTGCCATCGCAAGGTTCGGCGTCGGCAAAAACATGGCGATGTCGATGCTGCATTGGGCGACAGCCTGCGGCGTCGTGGGTGAGAGGAGTGGGCAGCTAGAGGTGACCGCGCTCGGCGACCTGCTGTTCAACGATAGGGATGGGTTGGATCCGTACCTGGAAAACCCATCGACAATCTGGCTCATACATGACGCTCTGTGCGCGATGCGCGATGTCACATCCTTCTTCTACGCCTTCAATATCTTCTCGCAGCCGCTCTTCGATCGGTCGGCGCTCGTGAAAGAGCTCTCGGAAATCGCGGCGGAGCGTGGCGCACGTGCGACTGCCGAAACCGTCAAACGCGACGTTGAGGTGCTCCTGCGCAGCTATGCGCCGCGCGTCGCTGACACCGGAGAAGATGCGTCCGAGCCTCTCTTGGCCGAGCTCGGCTTGATCCGCGAGTTGCGTCCCGGTCAATTCGAGTTCGTGCGCGGGCCGAAACCAAGTCTCTCGCAAGCTGTATTCGCCTATGCGCTCATCGGCTATTGGCAACGCTGGCACAAAGACTCGCCGACGCTTTCTGTCGAAGCCATTGCGTATGGCGTCGGTGCGCCTGGCCGCGTGTTCCGGCTGGATGAAGAAAGCGTCGCTTTTCGCCTCGCCGCAATCGGCGACATCACGGGCGGCGCGCTAGTCTGGACCGACACGGCTGGCTTGCGGCAGGTGGCGCGACGCGAGGCTTTGGAAAAGATCGATGTCCTCGCGCTCCTTAAGCAAGCCTACGAGGCAAGGTTGGTGGCATGAGCGTGCTCGCAGATATCGTTACGGTGGAGCGGCGTTTCGCGCGGTCGGCGCGGCTGGATGCCGACCTGAGCGGAACGCCGCCTCTTACCGGCTACGTGCTGCAAGGCAGTGTGCAGAAATCTCTCCTCGCGATGATTGCGGGGATCGCCGAAGGCGGCCAAAGCGCTTTCACTTGGACTGGGCCCTATGGCGGCGGCAAGTCGAGTGCCGCACTTCTTCTGGCGAGTCTTGTCGGTGGCACCGACGAGCAACGCAAGCTCGCCACGAAAATCGCTGGAAAGGACATGGCCGCGCGTGTCCGGGTGGCGTTCCCCGAAACAGGCAAGGACTGGCGGGTGGTTGCCCTCACAGGGCGACGGGCAGACCTTCGCGTCGATCTCGCCGAGGCATGCGCCGGGGTCCTGCGTTGGAACAAGAGTGTGCGGGAAACGACGAGCATCGACCCGCGGGCCCTTATCGATCGTATCGTTCAGGACGCGCAGCAAGGTGGCATCGTTCTGCTACTGGACGAGCTCGGCAAGTTCCTCGAGCATGCCATCGGCGAAGGCGGCGATGTCCACTTCCTGCAGGATCTTGCCGAGCGCGCGGCGCGGGCGGAGGGTCGGCTGATCGTTGTCGGCATTCTGCATCAATCCTTTGAGCAATATGCCTCGAAGCTGAATCGCTCGGCCCGTGACGAATGGGCGAAGGTTCAAGGGCGCTTCCAGAATATCCCCTTTGTTTCGCAACCGGACGAAGTCGCGGCTCTACTGTCGAGTGCGATAAAGGCGACCAAGACGCCGCCGGCTGCCGCCGAAGCTGCACAGAAGATTGCCGCATTCGTGGGACAGCGACGCCAAACCGATGTGCCCGCCCTCACCGAGATCTTGACCGGCGCTTGGCCGTTGCACCCGGTCACCACGCTACTGCTCGGGCCAGTTTCCCGACAGCGGTTCGCGCAGAACGAGCGCAGTGTGTTCGGTTTTATTTCATCGTCGGAGCCGTTTGGATTCCAGTCCCACTTGCAGTCGACGCCCGTAAACGGCCCCGACCCATGGTTCGGCCCAGACCGGCTCTGGGACTATCTCATCGCCAACATGGGTTCAGCGATCGCCGCAGGTACGGATGGCGCTCAGATGGCGTTGGCGATGGAAGCCATCGAGCGGGCGAGCTTGCGCGGTGATCTTGCTGCAAGGTTGACGAAGACCATTGCGCTGATCGAGTTTTTTCGCAACGGCTCGGGTGTGGTCGCCTCGCCGGATGTGCTGCGGCTGTGCCTGGCAAAGGACGAGGAAGCGCGCGTTGCGGACACGCTCGACGATCTTGTGTCAAAAGCGATCCTGTTGCGGCAGCCGCGCCTTGGTACATTCGCCCTCTTCTCGGGCAGCGACTTCGATCTTGATGAATCCCTGCAACGGGCAAGCGAACGGCTTGGCCCGGAACAGATGCGAGACTTACCAGCACGCTTGGGGCTCCGCCCGGTCCCGGCCAAGCGGCATTATTTCCGCACGGGGGCGCTACGCACGTTCGATATCGTGTTGCAGCTAGGCGAGGACGTGCCACAGAATCCGAAAGCTTGGGCCGAAGTTACGGCTGATGGCCTGCGGCGGGACGCGCGCCGTACATCGGGGCTTTTAGTGCTGCTGGTGCCGGACGCCCATACGTTCGAGGCAAAACCGAACACGGCAGCAAAACAGCTTGGGCAAGCCCTTGAAGCCCGCGAGATCACGGCTGCTGTCGCTGTGACCAAATCTTCCCTCCTTTTGCGGGAACATGCAGAAGAACTGTTCGCCATCGATCGGGTGGAGGCGAGCCACCCCCAGCTCGAGGGCGACCGGATCGCAAGGCGGGAACTCGTGGCACGACGGGCGCAAGTGACCGAACAAGTGCGACGCGAGCTTCTCGACGCCCTAGGCAGCGCCAATTGGTGGTGCCTAGGTGAAGCAGAGAAATCACTGCGCGATCAACCCGTGAGCGTGGTCGCCTCTAGGCTTGCGGACCTTGCTTTCGACAAGGCCCCGGTCCTGCAATCTGAACTGCTCTACCGCGACAAGCCTTCGACAAGCGCGATGGCGGCGCTGCGTATTCTGATGCATGCGATGACGCGACGGGGTAGCGAACCTGATCTTGGCATTGAAGGTTATCCAGCAGAGCGAGGACTCTATATTACCGTACTCCAGCCCTTCGGTTTGCACAGGGAAGCAGAGGGTGGCGGACAGATATTCTCCGATCCCGCCGACACAGGCGCCGGTGCGACACTGAAAGAAGCATGGAAGGTTCTTCTCGACCAGAAGGCGCTGAAGCTCTCGGACGCCTACGACCAATGGGCACAGCGACCCTTCGGATTGAAGCGCGGTGTCATGCCGGTATTGGCGTTAGCCTTCATCCTCGCGCATCGTGCCAACCTTGCCGTGTATCTCGACGGCACCTACCAAGCTGTCATCAATGATTTGTTCGTCGACAAGATGCTGCAAGATCCAGCACTTGTAGAACTACGGCGGGTATCGCGGACCAAAGCGCACGGGGAGTTCCTGCGTCGGCTGGCTCTGCTGCTCTCCACGGACGATGCCGTCGTAGAACCGGAGGCGCTGCCAGTGGCATCGGCCCTGTTTCAGCGTTTCACGGCGCTTCCGTTGTGGTCGCAGCGAACGAGCTCACTCGATCAGAAGGCACGGCGGATCCGCGACGTGGTGCTAAAGGCGAACGACCCGGAAGCGCTACTATTCTCCGACATCGAAGCCGCGCTTCCGCACGAGGCGGAGCGGGCGGCTTCGGTCTTCGAGGCACTCACGGCTGCGGAAGCGTCCTATCCGAATATGCTGGAACGGCTGCGTGGCGCGGCAGCGCGCGATCTCTCTGTCGATCCGGCGACGTTCGGGGGCATCGAGGCGCGCGCCCACACTGCCACAGGTGTCAGCGCGGAATTGCGGTTAGATGCATTCGCGATGCGGCTTGCGGCATTCGAAACAGGCGATGGTGATATCGAGGGGCTTGCGAGCCTGCTCGTCCACAAGCCCGCACGGAACTGGTCGGACCGCGATTTCGAGCAGGCGCTGTTCGAGCTAGCCAAGCTCTCGCGGCGCTTCAAGGAGGCTGAAGCGTTCGCCCGCGTGAAAGGCCGTGCTCCGACCGCACAAGCGATCTCGGTGATGGTCGGACTTGCCTCGCTGGAGCAGCCCCTTCACCGCAGTTTTGAAGTAACGGACGCGGAACTGAATGAGGCGCACAGGATTGCTGACGCACTAGTGCGCGTCATCAAGGATCAGACAGTGGATACAAGTGTACAGCTCGCGGCTCTGGCACGCGTGATGGAACGACTTTCGGAAGATGCGGCATGAGCAAGATTCGGGAACGTCATATACTAGGCATCTCGGGAGGACGAGATAGTGCTGCGCTCGCAGTCCATATGCGCCAAACTCAGCCAGATCTTCCGATCGAGTACTTTTTTACCGACACCGGCAAGGAGCTAGCCGAAGTCTACACCTTCCTTGATCGTCTGGAAGGATTCTTGGGGCGGCCGATCGCCCGCATCAATCCGGACCGCGATTTTGATTTCTGGCTGAGCGAGTACAACCACTTTCTCCCCTCACCACGCACGCGTTGGTGTACGCGGCAGCTCAAGCTACGCCCGCTCGAACACTGGCTTGCACCGGATCTCGACGCGGGTGTGAAAGTTCATTCCTATGTAGCAATCCGTGCGGATGAACCGCGTCGCGACGGATACCAGTCGACGCACGCAAATATGTCGGTGCATTTCCCACTGCGTGAGGCCGGCATTGACCGCGCTGGGGTAATCGACTTGCTTGACAGTGCTGGCGTCGGCGAGCCGGAATATTACGCTTGGCGTACTCGATCAGGCTGCACTTTCTGTTTCTTCCAGCAGAAAATCGAATGGGTGCGCCTCAAGCGCCAGCATCCGGAAGCCTACGAGGATGCGAAGAGTTACGAGAAGACTGCTCTGGAACATGGCTCTCCATTCACTTGGAGTCAGGGCGAAAGCTTGGAGGATATGGAGCAGCCCGAACGAGTCGCGCAGATCGAGCGGGAGTTCGAGGAAAGGCGTGTTCGGTTACTCGCCCGGCGCCGTACCAATCCGCTTGCTGGCGACCGTACCCTTACCAATGATGATTTCTACGGGATCGACGAGGCGTCCGCTGGCTGTGTCGTCTGCCACAAGTAGCTAGGTGCGGCCCGCACCGGGTTTGAGCCGGACAACAAAACTCGCCGGAGCAATCTCGTAGCGATCACCAAGGAAGCCGGTCATCCATTCTCGGACTATGAGCCACTGCTGTTCAGCATCGAGGTCTCTGGCGACTGGCATCTGGCGGATGATGTCGGCGCCGTCTGCGTCGCGCAGGTCATCGGCCGCCGCGGCGAGTAGACGTTGCACCGCCGGCATCCGCTCGAATGCGTCGGTGACTGCTTGACGGAAGGCCGGCTCCGGCAGGCCGGCCGGGATACCGAGCGCATCGATGTCGCTGAGCGCCGCCTCGAGGACCGATGCGGCCAAGCGATCACGCGTCTGCGGTATATAGGCCTGGAACAGGCGCGCCGGCGCCGCGAGCCGCGGCAACCACAGCACGGCCGACGCTGTCGTCGCGGCGTCCGAGACGAGGTTCAATTCGGGCACGTCCAGTTCGGCGGCGAGGTTGCGAAGCCGGTCTCGTTCCTCGACCGTCGCGGGCCGGGCTTCGGCGAGTTGGTCGAGAAACTGGCGAATGGCCTCGCCGGTCGCCGCCAGCGTGGTGAGCAATTCGAGATTTGGCTTGTCCGACCAGCCGAGTGCGGCGCCGGTCAAGTTGGCCGACCCTACCAGCGCGACATTGTCCGCGACATAGATCTTGGCGTGCAGGCGATCGAGCAGGTCGAGCCGCGTGCCGTCCCGCGCGGCCACGACATCGAAAACCTCGAGATCGCTCACGCCGACCGCGATCTCCGCCGGAAGCCACCGGGTCACTACGCGGACCGGCACGGGCGAAGGGATCGCCTGCAGAAGGCGTGTCAGCACCCCCGCCTTGATGAAGGGAGCGCAGATCAGGACGTCTTGGGTTGCAGCTGCGAGAAGCTCGACCAGTCGGTCGCCATCGCGACGCATCAGGCCTCCTCGCCGCCAACGGGTTCAAGGAAATCCCGTGCCAGCTTGCCCCATGCCTCACGCACGCGCTCGTAGCGCGAGAGATTGGGCGGATCCTCGCGTTCCATGCGCGCCCAGGCCGCAAACATCACCCGCACGGCGCGACTGGCCTTCAGGAGTCGGTCCTGCAACTCCATGCTCGAAAGGCTGTCGAGGTCATCGTCCGCAGAGACGGTGTCAAAGATCATCTCGAACGCCGGATGGCGCCGGTTGAACACGACTTCGGTCGTGTGACCGCGCGGGACTACGGTGAAGAGTTCGCCCGAGCTGCCCAGCGTCTTGTCGATGAACAGAACCTTGAGGTCGCCGGAGACGACGCGCGCGACGATCTCGTCCGCGGCCTGCTCGTCGATCCCATCTTCCTTGAGGTCTTCGGAAATGTCCTCGACATCCTCGGGCGTTGGGGGTTTATCGCCGTCAGGGATCGGGTTGGTCTTGTCCCGCTCCTTCCACTTCTCGTTCGTATCCTCGGTCGGATCGCCATCACCGTGCCGCTTGCCGGGGCGACGCGAGCCTTTGCCCTGCACCTTGATCTTTTCGCGAAGCGCGCGAAGATTGCGTTTGATTGCCTCGCTGAGGTGTAGGAGAACCCCTTTAGGGTCGCCCTCCTCGCGGAGCCGCTCTATCACTTCGGGTAGTGTCTCTTCACCCTCCGCGAGTTCCTTCCAATCAAGGGCGGAAAGTTCGTTGAAGACGGTTGCGGCCTGCTTGTTGTTGGTGACGCCGAAAATCTCGTCGAGATCGGCGGGAAATTCAACTTCGCAGCCCCACCATCGGTCACGGGGATCGTATTGGATGGTCCAGGAGCGATCGAGCATCAGCTCCCGCCCGGCGCGCATGACGGACACACCGATGTTCTCAGCCGCATCCTTGCCATATTTCGTATCGCCCCGATGGGCGGTGCCCGCCAACTCGAGCGTGGACGACTTGGCAACCGAATAGGATGTGCGAACCTCGAAGACTTCGCCGTTCACATCGACACTGATGGGTTCGTCCAGCACGTGCTCGAACATCGGTTCGCTGTTGTAGGGCGCCGGCAATGTAGGCGCCGGAATCAAATACATCGGATCGTTGATGGCCACGTGGCTCTTTTCGAGTGCTCCGTCCTCGCCGCCTACGAGATTGATGCTCAGGCTCTTGTCGTGGATGAAGCGGCGGTGGATCCGACCGAGCAGCCAGCCGGTGTTGCGCAAGGTCGCTTTCGCGCCTTTCCAGGTCATGCGGTCCGCGCCGAGCTTCGACCAGACGACGAGCGTCCCGCTGCTGCCAAGCCCTTCTGCCCGATTACGCCATTCCTCGGGCACCGAGAAAGGCCGCGGGAGTGGCACGTCCCTCAGTTTGCGCTGACGAATCTCATCGACATCGAGGAACGAATGCAACGCGTTATCCGGACCGTTTTGCCAGGTCCAGACGTCCACTCGCGCGGCTTGCGAGATGGATGCGTTGGGAAGACCCATGCCGAACCGGCCAATGCCGCTGCGGTCGTTGAGACGGGTGCCGTTGCCGAACTGCAGCGCCTTACGGAGCACTAACCCACTCATTCCGTCGCCGTCATCGAGGACGGCGATCCTGGAGAGCCGCTTGCGCTGGCGCTCGTTGATTTGCTGCACCTTTTCGATGCAGATGATCTCAACTGACTTGGCGTTGGCCTGGACCGAGTTGTCGATCAGTTCGGCAAGTGCATAAGCGGTGTTCTTGTAGCCGTTATCGCGCATCGCCTGGATGGCTAGGTCGGGCGGAATAAAGGAAACATCTTCCTGATCGATCTCGATTTCAGTGTTCATTCCAGACATCTTCCCAGTTGAAGAAAGCTTCGGCAACGTCTCCAAATCCGGGGTAGCTCGGATCATGGACCGTCAAGATTTCGCAAGTGGCGTTGCCGCCGGCCTTAGTGCCGCGTGTCGCCCGTCCGACCATCTGGCTGAACAAGACAAGCGACTTGGTCGGGCGGGCGATGATCGCCGCGCTCGTTCTCGGTGCGTCGAAGCCGGTCGTCAGTACGCCGAAGTTGCAGACTACGATCGGCTTCGCCGCAGATGATTTGAACGTCTTGAGGATTGCCGATCGGCGTCCCGACGGCGTACCTCCGGTCACGACGAGGCTTTCAATTCCATAGGCGCTGAGGGCGGCCGCCAGATCCTCGGCATGACCCACTGAGGCCGCGAACAGGATGATCCGTTGGTGCCCCCGGTCGATCAACTGCCGAACTCCGTCGATGACCGCGAGGTTGCGCCCCGTGTCCGCCGCCAGTTTCTCGAGCATGTCGTCCGAATAGTCGTCGAGCCGGGCGAGCCGCTTCAGCGCCTCAGGCGAGGGCGACGAGTCCGGCTGGTATTCAATCTTCGAAAACTCGGGCCGGGCCAAATATCCTTCCGCGAGCAGATACTCGACGGGATTGTCATAGCCCTCGACCTCAAGCACCACTTTGGAGCCACCAAAGAATCTGGCCAGTTCCTCGTCCTCGGTGATGTCGTTCCAGGTACGCCCGGGCGTCGCCGTCAGCCCGAGCACCGCGTCCGCTTGGCCCGCGTCAGCGAGCCCTTCAATCACGGCGCGGTAGGTTGGCGCAACGGCCTGATGCGCTTCGTCCATGACTATGAGCCGGGTCCTCGCGCTCAAGCGCAGGAAACCTGTGCTGTCACGGGATCGCCAAGCATGCAGCTTTGCGAGACCGCCGACGAGGATTCCGTCGGTCAAGTCGCCGGGCTCGTCCCCATAATCACCCCAGAACCGATGCAGGATGAGTGCGCGGTTACCGAGTGCTGCCCAGGCGGTTTCGAAGGTCTCAGCGGCTTGTTCGAGGAGTTCGCGACTGCTTGCTAGCCAAGCCACCACGCAAGGCTCAGATTCATTGAGGATACGGGCGATATAGTGCATCGCCGTTCGTGTCTTACCGGCGCCCGTCGGCATGTGGATGAGCGTGCGTCCATAACCGGACCCGATCTTACTGTAGGTTCTTCGCACCACCGACCGCTGGTGAGCAAACAGCCCGAATTGCCCCGCCATCGACTGGCGTGGTAATGGCCGGGCCGCACTCGCCAGTTCGTCAGGCTCCAACCCGAAAAAGCCCGATACAATGGGCCAGGCCGTCGACGATGTTGGATCGTCGAGTGCAGAATCACTCGCAGCGCGACCTTCCTTGGCCAAGCGAAACTTGAGTTCGTCTAGCTTCCCAGGATCGAGGTTACGCAAGAAGGTCTTTCGGAGGTCCGGCGACGAGAAGACCAGACGCGGTCGGTCGCGGATTGTGCGCAACGCGGCGCACGTCAGCGCGGTGCGCTCAGACTGGGTTGCGGCCGGAAGCAACGGCAGAACACGCATTCCAACGATAATCTGTAAATCCCGAACGGTGAGACGATCTAAGACGGTCTCAAGCGCTTGTCCGGGACTGCTCCCAGCATACCCTCGTCTCCTGTCGAAGCTCACTATCTTGTCGCCCTGATTCCCTACTCTTCACGAAACTATATTAGGACACCGTTCGCAGCAAATAAGCGAATCTTCGACCTACAACGAAGGGAGTGTCGGGGAACCGGCCTTGCATCTTCGCCTATGCGACCCGGGCGGTGCGCCTCCGGCGACCCACATCTTGCGGATAGGAATGGGCGTGTCGAGTGAGCCAAGCCTCGACACGCCCAAAGAGTGACGCAACCGCACGCGCGGCTACGCGGCCGGCGAAAACTCGAGCCAGCCTGGTGGGCTCCGAACGGGTTCGCCGCCATCCCCACCGCCGCGCTCGATCCGGCCCACCGTCCGGCGTCTCCTGCGGTCCCCGCGCTTATCGGGTCCGGGCCCCCATCGGTCGTCGCAATCCGGTCAGGCTGCTGCCTCTGGCGGCAGTGTGGACGTCATGTCCGCGATCGCCTGGAATTCGGTCAGGAACTCGGGACGATGCTGCATGAGGTAGCGAACCACGCGGGCGTTTCCGAGCAACTTCGCTAGGTATCCCTTGACGACGGTCAGATGCAGATGGTCCTGACCGTAGGTCTCCTGAATGGAGGTGATCGACTCCTGAAGGCGCGCCAGTTCGCTCTCCATCCGGGCCATGGCTTCGGGCGTGATGCCCTTGATGCGCTTGGGCTTCGAACCTTCCGCAAGCTGTGTCTGCGGGGTACCAGCCAGGATCGCCGAGGCATAGGCGACCGAGTAATTGTTGGCGTTGACCAGCAGTTCGGCGGCCTCGAGCTGGCGCAGCGGCTTCAGTTTCCGGAGGATCTCGAACACGGCCATCGGACAGGGCTTGTCCTTGAGGATGGCGACCGTCTCATCGCAGATCCCGTTCAGCATGCGGACCTTACGGCGAACGCTCTGGGGATTGATGTCCAGCGCCTTGGCGATCTTTTCTTCCAGAACGCCGCGCTCGATGGCGCGCCGGATCATCCTGTGCTCCTGGACCGGCGACAACCGGCTGATCCGCTTGTTGTAGGTGAAGGCTTCGTCGTCGGTGGAGACCAGGCACTCGACCTGCTCGATGCCGAGATCCTTCAACACCTCGATGCGAACATGCCCGTCCAGCAGCAGAAAGGTGCCCGGATTCGCGGGATCGCGGGCTACCACGGGCGGCTCTACGAGGCCGACCTCTCGGATCGAGGCGGTGATCTGCTGGTATTTCTTGCTGGATTTCGTGGCCGTCCGAAGCACTCGCACCGGCAGAAGGGCGTCCACGGCCAGGGTCACGCAGTCGTCTTCAAAGGCATGGGCAACGACATCGGGAAGGCGGCGATCTTTCCGTGTCATGGATCCGTCCTCGCGTGTTCCTCCAGATAGGTGGGCATCACCTCGAGGCTTTCGGCACGCAGAAGCGTCAGGAAGTTCTCGTCGCTCCGCAGCGAGCGGAACGCCTCCGTGACGAACAGAAGCCGGCCTTGGGTCAGCTCCGCCTTCTTGATCATCAGCTTCTGGCGATCGGCTTCCTGACGATAGGCGCGCACGAGCGCATCGCTGGTCAGGGGGCGCTCGCTGCGGTTCACCTTGCGGCCGAAGGGCGTTTCATCGACGCGCCGTCCATGGCGCTGGCGTCGTTCGAGCAGGCGCCGCACGGCCGCAAACTTCTTCCCGCGCAGCTTCTTCTCCGTATAGGCATCCATGAGCGCGCGCTGGGCACCTTCGTCGTCCGCTCTGGAGATTTCGATCGCGAGGTTCAGCGGCATGAGTCCGGTCTCGACGGCAGACACGAGCCGCTGCTCACCTCGCTCCAGAAGCCCAGCGATCATGTTGACGTATTCGGGGCTGACCCCGATCTTGTCGGCGATCTCGCGGTCGTTGTAGCCGCGCTTCCGGAGGGTGCCGATTTCCTGCATCAGGTCGATCGCGCGATGCTGACGCCTGGCGCAGTTCTCGACGAGGCTCATCACCAGGCAGTCGCTCTCGTCGGCATCGATCACGATGGCGGGGATGGCGTCCTGCTTCAGTTCGATGAAGGCTTCGAGCCGCCCCTGGCCGCAGACGAGGTCGTACTCCGCAGGCTCCGTGTCCGCGCGCCGGGTCACGGTGATCGGGCGCTTGAGGCCGATGCGCGCGATGCTCTCGACCATTTCCTCGAACGTTCGCCGGTTGCGCACACGCGGATTGAGGATCCGGATCCTGTCGGTCGGAATGAGCGTCACATGCTTGTGGTCATCGGTCGGGATGTCTTCGGGCATCAGGCCACCTCCGAGAATCTGGCCCTGCCGGCCATTGAGAAGAAGAAATCGAGCGTGTCGAAGCGATAGGCATCAAGAGATAGGCCGTTCTGCTCGGTCAATCGAAGTCGATCCGCGGTCATGTCGATGCTCGGGAGGACGTAATAGTCGCGTGGCGCCGCGTTCAGCTCGTCCATGCGTATGGCGATGGTGATGTCCGGCAGGAGCCCCGTGTCGAGGCGGATGCGCCAGCGCAGCGAGCCAGCCGCAGTCTCGAAGCATCGCGACAGCACGACCGATACCGTGAATTCGCCGTTGACGGTCAGAAGCTCGGTCCGGGGGTCCTGAACGGCACTGCCACCGGCGTTTTCGATCCCGGCGATGACACCCGCGACGATCTGCGGATGGGCCTCGCGGAGCTTGCGGTTGATCTCGATGTATCGGTAGTCCCGATCGGGCTGATATCCGACCATCTCGTAGGCGCGCAGCAGGCTGCCGAACCGGGACCGGAACGCGCTCGATGACGGCGTGTCCTCGTGCTCGTCGATGACCAGCCCGGAAAGGAAGCCCTTGCTGGCAAGCAGGGCCCGGAGTGCGTCCAGCAGGTCCTGGTCGGAAAGATGGCGGCTGCGTGCATCGACGATTTCCCGGGCGCGTAGGAACAGCGCCTCATCGACGATGGCCGGATAGGCGCCCTCGGCGCGGATCCACATCTCGCGCGGGTTCACCACCCGGCGCTGTTTCAGCTTGAAGGAGATCTTGTTGAAGACGTTGTTGCCGATGTATTTCTCATTGGTCAGCACCTGATGGACCGTCGCCCGCGTCCATGGCCGGTCGAGATCGGTGCGCAGCCCTTCGGCGTTCAGGACATCCGCAATCTCCCGCTCGGATTGGCCGTCCTCGACGAACATGCGATACATGCGCCGGACGACGTCCTGTTCGTGTTCGGGGCCGGGTGCGAGGACGACCCGATCGGTCTGAATACTCTTGTGCTCACCGCGCTTGAGTTCCGCTTTCACCTCGCCGCGCTCGTCTAGCAAGATACGACGCAGCCCGAAGCCTGCCGCCCCACCCTGACGAAAGCCAAGCTCGATCAGACGGCACTGTCCCGCGAAGACTTTGACTGAGAGTTCCCGGCTGTATTCGCCCGCCATGGCGCGCTTCACACCCTTGACGATGGTCGAGGTAGGCGAGCCGTCGTTCTCGAACTGCTCCGCGCAATAGGCGACCTGCATGCCCGCTTTCCGGCAGCGATATTCGTAATAGGCTGCCTCGTCAGGATCCTGAAATCGTCCCCAGCGCGTGACATCGTAGACAAGGATCACGCTGAACCCGGCCGCGCCGGATTCGACATCGGCGATCATCTGCTGCAGCGCGTCGCGGCCACCGATTATCAGCCCGCTTTTGGCATCGTCCGAATAGGTCTTGATGATCTCAATGCCACGGCGCTCGGCATATTCGCGGATGGTCTGAGCCTGATTCTGGGTCGAGTACTGCTGATGCTCGGTCGACATCCGGACGTATTCTGCAGCAAGCAGTTGCTCGGGCGCGTCCGCCAGTTCTCCAGATGAAGGTGTCCTTGCCCGAGCCACGCCCGCCTCCCGATCCTGTCATGCGGGCAGCGATGAGCGAATGGCCGCTTGTCATTGGTTCGGGCGCAAATACGAACTGCCGTTTTTCATGTCCTTCCCAAAGTCTTATCGGAGGAGGATGCCGAGATGCGGATCAAGATGGGCACAATTGTGCCGAAAACGGGCACAATTGTGCACCTTGAAGCCGATGTGGCCGACTACCGAAGCGCCATCGCCATCGCGCTTCGGGACGAACTCGGCTTGACACATCGGGCGGTCAAGACAGCGATGCGGTGGACGGGGGCCAGCGAGCGGACCGTGAAATACTGGATCGCGGGCGAGCGGGGACCGAGCGGCGAGCATCTGATCGCGCTGGCCAGACATTCGGACATCGTGTTCCATATGGTCCTGATGCTGGCCAATCGATATGAAGGAGATCAGCCAGCACCGTAACATTGGCGAACAAGTCTACCGGCGATCCGCCTGATTGCCCCTGTCATCGCTCTGGGCGCGCAGTTGCTCCAGTTCGAACGCCTCGATATCTTCGACCCGGTAGATGACCCGTCCGCCGAGCTTGATGAAGTTCGGGCCTTCCCCGGTCCATCGCCACCGCTCCAGCGTCCGATGACTGATGTTCCAGCGTGCGGCGAGTTCGATTTGGCTGAGGTGTCTGACGGCCATTCCATTTCCTTTCGAGTGAGTGGGACAGGCAGCGACCGGACGAAGGCGTGACGACAGGATATGGGCAAGGCCAAAGGCTTGGCGCATCCGCGCCCCGCTGGGCAGTCCTGCGCACGGGGGCGACATCCAGATGCCGCCACTCTTGATGTGTATTTGTTTTTGGTTATATTGAATACGCATGTCAGCCACGAGGAACGCGCCGTGTCCCGCACCACGACCATGACCGTCCGCCTCAGCGGTGCGCTCAGTGACTTCGTCGCGGCCAATGTCGGCGAGAACGGCTCCTACGAGAACATCAGCGAATACGTCCGCGACCTGATCCGACGCGACAAGGAGCGGGCCGAGCGCGAGGCCTTCGATCGGCTGAAAGCCGAGCTGACCCACGCCTTCGCCGCGCCCGAGAACAGCTACAAGCCACTGACCGCGGCCGAGGTCATCGCCCGGAACCGGGCCTGACCAGATGACCGTCCGCATCCAGGAGGCGGCTTCGCTCCGCCTCGATGACATCTACCGCTACACACGGGACCGTTGGGGAGAAGCGCAGGCCGACCGCTACATCACCGGCATCTTCGAGGCGTTCGAGCGGATCGACACGCACGGGATCCTGTCGAAGCCCATCCCCGCCGCATTCGAGGTGGAGGGGTACTTCTTCCGCTACGAGAAGCATTTCGTCTATTGGAGACGGCTGTCGAACGGCGATATCGGTATCGTCACCATCCTGCACGAGCGGATGCACCAGATCGACCGGTTCCGGGACGATTTCCACGGTTAGCCGATCTACCGAAAACCCCCATCTGCGGCGGCTGTTCTGATCGAGGGGGCGCTGCTGGAAATAGAGAAGGTTCGACGCCAGACCCGTCCCATCCGCCATAATTCCCTTTGAACAGTAGCCTCGCGCAGATAGCGGATACTGGCACAACATGAGGCGAACGCAGCGTTAAGTCAGCTCCCTGCGCATTTCAGACAGGCTCCACCCCTGGCGGGCAGCTCCAAAATTGTGCAGAAGAGTCAACCTAAAAAATGCACAATCTCCCGTTTTTCCGGAAAATTTGGCGACTCATGTTGCAGTTGGGCAGTCGGTCGCCTATGCGGTGGGCACAAACATCACACCGGATCAACAGGAGCCACGATGTCGGAAGACAGTCTTCTCGATCATGCGCTCGTCCGTCTCGACGAGGCCGCGTCCCATCTTTCCATCGACCCCGACGTGATCGAGAAACTGAAATACGCTCGCGAAACCACGAAGGTGCGGCTGATGATCCGCATGGACGACGGCTCGCGGAAGTCGTTCATTGCCTGGCGCTGCCGCTACGACGATACCCGCGGCCCCACCAAGGGCGGTATCCGGTTCCACCCGGATTCGGACGCGGATGAGGTGGAGACGCTGGCGTTCTGGATGACGTTTAAATGTGCAGTGATGAACCTGCCCTACGGCGGCGGCAAGGGCGCCGTGCAGGTCGACCCGCGCAAGCTCTCCAAAGCCGAGCTCGAGAGACTGTCGCGCGCCTATATCCAGGCGTTCGCGCGCACGATCGGGCCGGACCGGGACGTGCCGGCACCCGACGTCTATACCAACTCGATGGTCATGGGCTGGATGGCGGATGAATACGCCCAGATCGTCGGCAGAGCCGAGCCCGCCGTCATCACCGGCAAGCCGATCGCACTCGGCGGCTCGCTCGGGCGCGGCGACGCCACCGCGCGCGGCGGCTATTATCTGGTGCGCCACCTCGCCGAAGAGCTCGGCCTGAACGGCAGCATGCGGGTCGCCGTGCAGGGGTTCGGCAATGCCGGGCAGCACATTGCGCGGCTGCTGGCGGCGGACGGGCACCGGATCGTTGCGGTCTCGGATTCACAGGGGGCGGTTTACTCGCATGACGGCCTCGACGTTGGACAGCTGATCGCCGCGAAAGACGCAGGCGGATCCGTTGCCGCGACGACCGGCCAGTACGGCCACGAGTTCCTCTCGGCCGACGATCTCGTGACAGTTGACTGCGACCTCCTGGTCCCGTCAGCGCTCGAGAACATGATCGACGAGGACAATGCGACAGACGTGAAGGCGCGGCTGGTGCTCGAGCTCGCGAATGGTCCGGTGACCGCGGAAGCCGACGAGATCCTCAAGGAGAACGGGGTGGTCGTCCTGCCGGATATACTCGCAAATGCCGGCGGCGTGACTGTCTCCTACTTCGAGTGGGTGCAGAACCGCCAAGGCTTCTACTGGACCGAGGAGGAGATCCACAGCCGGCTCCGCGCGATCATGGAGCGCGAAGGGCGAGCGATCTGGAACGTGGCGAAGGAGAAGGACATTACCGTCCGGACCGCCGCCTATGTCCACGCGCTCGGCCGGCTTGCCGAAGCGATCGAGGCGCACGGCACACAGAGCTTCTTCACCAGCTGATATCTGCGCGCCCGGACACCTGTTTCAGGTATGGGCGCGCCTCGCCACCGAGGTGCGGGCCGCAAAATCATCCCGCGCCTCGATATGCGCAAGAACCCCGCGCCAGAAAGCACGATCCTCACCGGTGGCGACAGCATTCGCCCGGTCGCGGGCGTGCTTCCAGGCCCCGGCCTCCAACTGTTCGGTAAGCCGCTCCACCATCTCGCGGGTCGCGCGACGCCGCTCGATGGCGCGCCTGATCATGCCGATCATGCGGATTACCTCCGTTCCGCCACATGCCAACATGCAGTGCCAGCCAACCGCAACAAGGTCGGAGCCGGTCAATGGTTAATCGTTTTACGTGTTGCTCCACCGGAAGTAACAAGTCGTTAACTACTCGTTGATACCGCAGAAATCCTGCCTAGGAGGGAGCCGGCATGACTTCAGATCCGCTCGACAGTACCGACCTGATGCCCCCGCCCTTTGCCGATGGCCTCGATGACTGGTCCCGCGGCGACGGCACTCCGGAAAGTGCGACCTACGACCGAGACATCACCGCGCGCATCGCCCGCGGCGACGAGCATTTCGGGACCTGCCTCGAGCTGCGCAAGACCGACCGGGTACAGCGGCTGCGCTATATGGGCGAGGTTCCGGTCCGCCCCGGCGCCTATCTGGAAATCTCGGTGAGGCTGAAGGTGATGCGTGGATCCCTGCCGCTGGTGCAGATCGCCGCCTGGCCCGGCGTCACGGGCGGGCGGGGGCTCACGGACCTGCCGAGCACAGGCGCGCTAGTGCGCATTCCCGCACACGGTGTCGTCGTCGATATGTCGGCCGTCATCGGGCCTGAGGTGCGGCCCGGCGTCGACTTAGTCTGGGATGTCCGCGCGCGCTATGCCCACGTCGGCCTCGACCTGCTCGGTCCAGAGGGCGGCGTCGTGCGTGTCGCCGATATCGCGGTCCGTGACGTCACCCGCGCCTTCGAGCCGCGCGGGCGTGTGCTGGCTGAGTTCCGGCCGAAGTCCTTCATCGAGCGCTGAGCCCGGCCGGCCAAGACGATTGCCCGGGACAGGACAGGCCCCTAGACTGGCACAAGCCATTGCCAGCGAGAGGGTGCCATGCCGACATTGTCGCGCGAAGCCAACCTTCAGACCGTGATCACGACCTTCGAGGTCAGCCCTGCCACCTGTCAGGATCTTCTTGACGAGCTGCGCAGCGCCTACACGGAATTCATCCGCAACCAGCCCGGGTTCGTCGGGGCCGCCATGCATGTCAACGACGCGCAGACGCGCATCGCCGTCTATTCCCAGTGGGAACGGAGACAGGATTTCCAGGCCATGCTGCGCTCCCCGGGGATGCGCGAACGCATGCAACGGTTCAATACCCTCTGCCGGACCTTCGAGCCGGTCATGTACGACCTCACCGACACTTTCGGCTGACCTGCCGGTACCGGCCAGTCTCCGCTTGCCTTGAAAATGAACGTGTGTTCATTTGGTCGGAAAAGACCGGGGAGGGTCCGATGTTCATGTCCACGCTCGATTTCGCGCTCGGGGACGAGGTCGACACGTTGCGCGATCTGGTGCGGGACTGGGCGCAGGCCCGCGTGGCGCCGATTGCAGCCGAGATCGACCGCGACAACCGCTTCCCGCACGCGCTCTGGCGGGAAATGGGAGATCTCGGGCTGCTCGGGATCACCGTGCCAGAGGAATACGGTGGCGCGGACATGGGCTATGTGGGCCATGTCGTGGCAGTGGAAGAGATCGCCCGCGCGAGCGCCAGTGTTTCATTGAGTTACGGCGCGCATTCGAACCTTTGCGTCAACCAGATCCGCCTGAACGGAACCCCGGCACAGAGGACAAAGTACCTGCCGAAGCTCGTCTCGGGCGAACATGTCGGCGCGCTGGCCATGTCGGAGGCAGGTGCGGGCTCGGATGTGGTGTCGATGAAGCTCAGGGCGGAGAAGAAGAACGACCGCTATGTCCTCAACGGAACGAAGTACTGGATCACCAACGGACCCGACGCGGATACGCTGGTGGTCTATGCCAAGACCGATCCGGGTGCCGGGTCTCGCGGGATCACCGCCTTCCTCGTAGAGAAGGAGTTCAAGGGGTTCTCGACCGGTCCTCACTTCGACAAGCTCGGCATGCGCGGATCGAACACCGCCGAGCTGATCTTCGAGGACTGCGAGGTGCCGAGCGAGAACGTCCTCGGCGAGGAAGGACGCGGGGTGCGGGTCCTGATGTCGGGGCTCGACTACGAGCGGGTGGTGCTCGCCGGGATCGGGGTCGGGCTGATGCAGGCGACCCTCGACCATCTGATGCCCTACATGCACCAGCGCCGGCAGTTTGGTGAAAAGATCGGGGATTTCCAGTTGATGCAGGGCAAGATCGCGGACCTCTACACCGCGATGAACACAGCGCGTGCCTATGTATATGCGGTGGCCGCGGCCTGCGACCGGGGCGAGGTGACGCGGCAGGACGCGGCAGCCTGCGTGCTCTATGCCTCCGAGAAGGCGATGGAACAGGCGGTGCAGGGCGTGCAGGCGATGGGAGGCGCGGGATTTCTCAATGACAGCCCGCTCGCCCGGATCATGCGCGATGCGAAGCTGATGGAGATCGGGGCCGGCACCAGCGAGATCCGGCGCATGCTGATCGGGCGCGAACTGATGCGGGTGACGGAGCCATGAACGGATACAGGACAATCTGGGCCATCCTGCTGGCGCTTCTGGCGGCTCCCGCCACGGCGCAGGATCTCGCCTTCTCGGCCGACGCCACCGAGGCCTGCCTCGCCGGTGCCGACACGCTTCATGCGCGCGAGGCCTGTGTGGGCGCCTCGGCCGATGTCTGCATGGAGACCACGGACGGCCAGACCACCTATGGCATGGGGTTCTGCATCAACGCCGAATACGAACACTGGGACGGGCGGCTGAACACCGCCTATCAGGCGCTGATGGCGCTGGAGACCGCCACCGCGGACGAGTTGAAGACGCTCGGCTCGGCGGCCGCCTCGCCTGCCGCAGCACTGCGCGACATGCAGCGCGCCTGGATCACATGGCGCGACGCAGCGTGTCTTTACGAATACAGCCAGTGGGGCGGCGGCACAGGTGCCGGTCCGGCCTCCGGCGCCTGCATGATGTCCCTCGCAGGGCGACAGGCCTTGGCGCTCGAGGACAGGCTGTCCGGGCGGCAGGCGCAATGAAGCTCGCCTCGGCGGTCGCGACCGGCTCGGCGGCCTTCCGCGCCAACCGCGAGGCCCATCTGGCCGCGCTCGACGAGGTGGCCCAGGCGGCGACGAAGGCCGCAGCCGGCGGCGGCCCGGAGGCGGCCAAGCGCCATGTCGGACGCGGCAAGATGCTGCCGCGCGAGCGGGTAGCCGGGCTTCTCGACCCGGGGTCGCCCTTTCTGGAGATCGGGGCCACGGCGGCACACGGGCTCTACGGCGGCGACGCGCCGGCCGCAGGTCTGATCGCAGGGATCGGACGGGTGGCGGGGCAGGACGTCATGGTGGTCGCCAACGACGCCACCGTGAAGGGCGGCACCTACTATCCGATGACGGTGAAGAAGCACCTGCGCGCCCAGGAGATCGCGGGCGAGAACCGGCTGCCTTGCGTCTATCTGGTCGACAGCGGGGGCGCCAACCTGCCGAACCAGGACGAGGTTTTCCCCGACCGCGACCATTTCGGGCGCATCTTCTACAATCAGGCACGGATGAGCGCCGCAGATGTCGCCCAGATCGCGGTGGTGATGGGCTCGTGCACAGCCGGCGGTGCCTATGTGCCGGCAATGTCGGATGTAGCGATCATCGTGCGCGAGCAGGGCACGATCTTTCTCGCCGGGCCGCCACTGGTGAAGGCCGCGACCGGCGAGGAGGTGAGCGCCGAGGATCTCGGCGGTGGCGACGTGCATACGCGGCTCTCCGGCGTCGCGGATTATCTCGCCGAGGACGATGCGCACGCGCTGGCGCTGGCCCGGCAGGCCGTGGCGGGGCTGAACCGCGCAAAGCCGCCGGGGCCGGTGATGACAACGCCCGAAGAGCCCGCCTACGACCCCGAGGAGATCCTCGGCGTGGTGCCGGCCGACCTGCGCACGCCCTACGATATCCGCGAGGTGATTGCACGGGTGGTCGACGGCTCGCGGCTCGACGAATTCAAGGCGCGGTTCGGAACGACGCTCGTCTGCGGATTTGCCCATGTGAGGGGGGTGCCGGTCGGGATCATCGCCAACAACGGCGTGCTTTTCTCCGAAAGTGCGGTGAAGGGCGCGCATTTCGTCGAGCTCTGCAGCCAGCGGCGCATCCCTCTGATCTTCCTACAAAACATCACCGGATTCATGGTCGGCCGGCGCTACGAAAACGAGGGGATCGCGCGGCACGGCGCCAAGCTCGTCACCGCCGTCGCGACGACCTCGGTGCCGAAGATCACCCTGCTGGTGGGCGGATCCTTCGGCGCCGGCAATTACGGCATGTCAGGACGGGCCTTCCAGCCCCGGTTCCTCTGGGCCTGGCCGAACTCGCGCATCTCGGTGATGGGCGGCGAGCAGGCGGCCGGCGTGCTCGCGACCGTCCGCCGGGAAGGGATCGAGCGCAAGGGGGGCACATGGTCGGCCGAGGAGGAGGCTGCCTTCAAGGCCCCTACCCTCGAGAAGTTTGCGCGCCAGTCGCACCCCCTCTATGCGAGCGCGCGGCTCTGGGACGACGGCGTGATCGACC
>CAZESN010000018.1:0-1303 GCA_964514775.1 uncultured Rhodovulum sp. | reverse complement strand
CCCGCGGCGCACGCGCGACGTGCTGGCACTATCGCTTTCGGCCGCCCTGAACGCACCCATCGACGAGACACGCTTCGGCGTGTTCCGGATGTGAGCCGGCCATGGACCCGCGCCGCCAAGCCCATGCCGAAGCGTCCCGCGCGGCGGCGGGCGTCGGCGTCGCGACCGGCGGTTCGGCGACGGGCGCCGGCAGGGCGGCGGGGTCTGAGGCGGAGGCTGCGCTGGCTGGCGATCGGGGCGGCGGCGCTGGTGGCGATCGTGCAGGCATCCGACGTGCTCCTGGGGCTTCGGCCGATCACCGACGGCTGCCGCGTGGTCTATGTGGTCGATGGCGACACGGTGGATTTCAACTGCCCAGGCGAGGGACTGATCCGGGCGCGGATCACCGGCTTCGACGCCCCGGAGCTCTATTCGCCGCAATGCACGACCGAAGCGGCGGCGGCACTGGCATCGCAAACCTACCTGCGTTGGGTGCTCGGGACGGCGGGCGAGCTTGGGTTCGTCATCGGCGGCACCGATCGCTGGGGGCGGCGGCTGGTGGAGGTCTTCGTCGACGGCGAGCGGCTGGCGGAACGGATGATCCGCGCCGGCCACGCACGGGCCTATGACGGTGGCGCGCGCGACGGATGGTGCGCGTGAGGGAGGGGCGATGTTCGAGCGGATCCTGATCGCCAACCGGGGCGAGATCGCCTGCCGGATCATGGAGACGGCGCATAGGCTCGGCGTCTCGACCGTGGCGGTCCATTCCGACGCGGATGGGGGCGCGAAGCATGTCGCGATGGCCGATACCGCGGTCCGGATCGGCCCCCCACCGGTCGCCGAGAGCTATCTGCGCGGCGACGCGATCATCGCAGCCGCGCTCGCGACGGGCGCGCAGGCGGTGCATCCCGGCTACGGCTTCCTGTCGGAAAACCCCGATTTCGTCGAGGCGGTCACGGCAGCGGGTCTCGTCTTCGTCGGGCCGCCGGCCAGTGCGATCCGGGCGATGGGGCTGAAGGATGCGGCCAAGGCGCTGATGGCGGCCGCGGGCGTACCGGTCGTGCCGGGCTATCACGGCGCCGATCAGGACGACCGACGACTAGCCGACGAGGCCGCGCGGATCGGATATCCGGTGCTGATCAAGGCCGTGGCCGGTGGCGGTGGCAAGGGGATGCGGCGGGTCGACCGTCCCGCCGACTTCGCGGCAGGGCTCGCCGCGGCCCGGGGCGAGGCGCGCACCGCCTTCGGCAACGACGCGGTGCTGATCGAGAAATACGTCACCGCGCCGCGGCATATCGAGATACAGGTCTTCGGCGATGCGCTT
>CAZESN010000017.1:0-24704 GCA_964514775.1 uncultured Rhodovulum sp. | reverse complement strand
TCGTCTTCACCCCGCCGGCGCGCAGCGTCGAGGATCAGGAGATCCTCTGGGACGCGCTGGCCAACCGGGTGCTGGAGACGGTATCGTCGGACCACTGCTCGTGGAGCTTCGCCGAGCACAAGGTCAGGGGCCGCGATGACTTCCGCAAGATCCCGAACGGCGCGCCCGGCGTCGAGGAGCGGCTGATGATGGTCTATCAGGGCGTGAACAATGGTCGGATCTCGCTCACCCAGTTCGTCGACCTCGTCGCCACCCGCCCGGCGCAGGTCTTCGGCATGTTCCCGAAGAAAGGCACCATCGCCGTGGGCTCCGACGCCGACATCGTCATCTGGGACCCTGAGGCCGAGATGACCATCACCCAGTCCGGGATGCACAACGCCATGGACTATTCGTCCTACGAGGGGCACCGCGTGAAGGGCCTGCCGCGGACCGTGCTTCTGCGCGGCAAGGTGATCGTCGAGGACCGCAACTATGTCGGCACGCCGGGCGAGGGTGCGTTCCTGCATCGCGACCGCTACGTGCCGCGCAACCTGGGCTGACGCAATTGTCCGAGATTCTCGTCGTCGGCGCCGGAATGGTCGGCGTCTCCACCGCGCTGCACTTGCGCCAGCGCGGGCACGAAGTCGTGCTGGTCGATCGCGGCGCGCCGGGGGATGGGACCTCGTTCGGCAATGCGGGCATCATCCAGCGCGAGGCGGTGGTGCCCTACGCCTTCCCGCGCGCGCCCGGCGTCCTTGCCCGCGCGGTGCTGCGGCGCGGGGTCGACATCAGCTACCATCTCGCGGCCCTGCCGGCGGGGGCTCCTGCGCTCCTGCGCTACTGGTGGAACTCGGCGCCCGCCCGGCACCGGCGGATCAGCCGCGCCTATGGGTCGCTGATCGCGCATTGCCTCGACGAGCACGCGCCCTTCGTCGATCTGGCCGGCGCCGGGCACCTGATCCGCCGCGACGGCTGGCTCGAGGCCTACCGCAGCGCGCGCCGGCTCGAGACCAGTGCCGCCGAGGCGGCCGCGATCGCGCGCGACTACGGCGTGGAGAGCACCGTGCTCGACGGCGCGGCGCTCGCCGCCCGCGAGCCGCATCTGCGCGAGCGGATGGCCGGGGCCGTCCACTGGCGCCAGCCCTGGACGGTCCGCGATCCCGCCGCGCTCGTCCAGGCCTATGCCGCCGCCTTCGAGGCGGCCGGCGGTACGCTCCTGCAGGGCGAGGCCGGGGATCTGGAGGAGGCGGCTTCGGGCTGGCGGCTGCGTATCGGCGGCCGGCCGGTCACCGCGGCCAATGTCGTGCTGGCCACGGGCCCCTGGTCGGGGACGGTCAGCCGCGCGCTCGGCTACCGCCTGCCGCTGTTCGTCAAGCGCGGCTACCACATGCACTACGCGCCCGATCCCGAGCGGCCGCTGATGAACTGGATCTCGGATCTCGAGACCGGCTACGTGCTGGCGCCGATGCGCGCGGGCATCCGGCTGACCACCGGGGCCGAGCTCGCGCGCCAGGACGCGCCGCCCACCCCGGTCCAGCTCGGCCGTGCCGAGGAAATCGCCCGCAGGCTCTTCCCCCTCGGCCCCCGCCTCGCCCCCGCGCCCTGGCTCGGGAGCCGGCCCTGCACCGCGGACATGCTGCCGGTGATCGGCCCGGCGCCGCGGCACAGGGGCCTGTGGTTCAACTTCGGCCACGGCCACCAGGGGCTGACGCTCGGCCCGGCCAGCGGCAGGCTGCTGGCCGAGATGCTGGACGGCGAGACGCCCTATGTCGACCCGTCGCCCTTCGCACCGGACCGCTTCTGACCCGCATGCGCGCGGGTCCCCGGCGGTCCGGGCTCCGGCCTCACGCGCGCCAGCTCGGCGCGACGGAGCGCGCCACCGAGGCGTCGAGCGCCTCGTAGTCGCCAAGGCCGATCAGCGCGTAGAGCTCGGCCCGGGTCTGCATGTCGTCGAGGACGCCCGTGGTCTTCCCCTCGGCCTTCAAGGCGGCGTAGAGCCGCTCCTGCGCCTTGTTGGCGACGCGCAGCGACGACACCGGCCAGATCACCATCCCGTAGCCCATCGCCTCGAATTCGGCGGCGGTGAAGACCGGCGTGCGCCCGAACTCGGTCATATTGGCGAGAAGCGGCACGCCCGGCAGCCGCGCGGCGAATTCGCGGAACATCTCCGCCGAGGTCAGCGCCTCGGGAAAGATCGCATCCGCCCCGGCCTCGACATAGAGCCGGGCGCGGGCCACCGCCCCGTCCAGCCCCTCGCTCGCCGCCGCATCGGTGCGCGCGACGACGACGAGATCGCGCCGCGCCCGCACCGCGGCGGCCACCTTCGCCGCCATGTCCCGGGCATCGGCAAGCTTCTTGTCGTTGAGATGCCCGCATTTCTTCGGCAGGAGCTGGTCCTCGATATGCACCGCCCCCGCGCCCGCATCCTCGAAGACGCGGACCATGTGCATGACGTTGAGCGCCTCGCCGTAGCCGGTGTCGCCGTCGACGAGCACCGGCAGTCCCGAGGCGCGCGCGAGCTGGCGGATGAAGAAGGCCACCTCGTCCACGGTGATCACCCCGAGATCGGGCAGCCCCATCGACGCGGTCATCGCCGCGCCCGACAGATAGAGCCCGTCGAACCCGGCCGCGCGCGCCTGCAGCGCGGCCATGCCGTTGTGCGCCCCCGGGAGTTCAAGGATGCCCGGACGGCCGAGCAGCTCGCGGAACCGCGCCCCGGCGGGGCGGGCGGGAAGGTCGTCGGCGACGAGATAGGGCATGGTCTCTCCCCTCAGGCTGCGGCGAAGGCGGTCGCGCCGCGCTCGGCGACCGGCACGAAACGGCGGTTCTCGGGACCGGTGTAGTTGGCCGAGGGCCGGATGATCTTGTTGTCCTCGCGCTGCTCGATCACATGCGCGGCCCAGCCGGCGGTGCGCGCGATGACGAAGAGCGGCGTGAACATCAGCGTCGGCACCCCCATCAGGTGGTAGGAGACGGCGCTGTACCAGTCGAGATTGGCGAAGAGCCCGCGCTCGCCCGCCATCACCGTCTCGATCCGCTCGGCGATCTCGAACATCCGCCGCGTGCCGGCCTCGTCGGCGAGCCGTTCCGCGACGCCCTTGATCACGGCGTTGCGCGGATCCGAGATGGTGTAGACGGGATGCCCGAAGCCGATCACCACCTCGCGGGCGGCGATCCGGGCGCGGATGTCGGCCTCGGCCGCCTCCGGGGTCTCGTAGCGCTTCTGGATGTC
Organism: uncultured Rhodovulum sp.; assembly: GCA_964514775.1. Lineage (GTDB taxonomy): Bacteria > Pseudomonadota > Alphaproteobacteria > Rhodobacterales > Rhodobacteraceae > Amaricoccus. Next base: position 21,493 of record CAZESN010000017.1, on the reverse strand, counting down.
GAAGGCGACCTCGTTGGCGCCGCCGTGCTTCGGTCCCGACAGCGCCCCGATCGCGCCGGCCACCGCCGAATAGACGTCCGCGCCGGTGCCCGCGATCATCCGCGCGGTGAAGGTCGAGGCGTTGAACTCGTGCTCGGCATAGAGGACGAGCGTCGTGTTCATCGCCCGCACATGGCTCGCCGAGGGCTCCCGCCCGTGCAGGAGGCGCAGGAAATGCCCGCCGATCGAGGCGTCCTCCGTCTCGACCTCGATGCGCTTGCCGTTCTGGCTGTAGTGGTGCCAGTAGAGCAGCATCGACCCGAGCGAGGCGATCAGCCGGTCGGCGATATCGCGCGCCCCCGCCCGGTTGTGGTCCGCCGCCTCGGGCAGGATGCAGCCGAGCGCCGAGACCCCGGTGCGCAGCACGTCCATCGGATGCGCCGCGGCGGGCAGGAGCTCGAGCGCGCGGCGCACCGTCGCCGGCAGGCCGCGCAGCGCCGCGAGCTTCGCCTTGTAGGCGCCGAGCTCGACCGCGCTCGGCAGGGTGCCGTGGATCAGGAGATGCGCGATCTCCTCGAATTCCGCGCCCCCGGCGAGGTCGAGGATGTCATAGCCCCGGTAATGCAGGTCGTTGCCGGTACGCCCGACGGTGCAGATCGCGGTGTTGCCGGCGATCACGCCCGAGAGCGCCACGGACTTCTTTACCTTGCGCGGCGTGGCTTCGATGGTCATGGCGGTCTCCTTCAGACGGTTTCCGGGGTCCGGGCCGGCGCGGCGCGGTCGAAGAGGCCGGGTGCGGCCGTGGCGAGCCGCCCCGGCTCGGCCGCGATCCCGAGTTCCCAGAGTTCCGAGGCCCCGAGCCGCGGCAGCCGCTCGACGGCGGCGAGGAACCGGTCCTGCTCGGCGCCCGAGATGATCCCGTCGGCGAGCTTGCGGAACTTCTCGACATATTGCGGTCGCGCGAAGGGCCGGGCGCCCTGCGGATGGGCATCGGCGAGCGCGATCTCGTCCTCGATCACCCGCCCGTCGTCGAGCGTCACGATCACCCGGCCGCCGAAGGCCTTGTCATTGACGTCGTGATAACGCGCGGTCCAGCGCGGCTCCTCGATGGTGCGGATCTTGCGCCAGAGGGCGACGGTCTCGGGCCGCTGCGCGCGCTCCGGCGCATAGCTCTTCTCGTGGTGCCAGCCGCCGTCCTCGAGCGCGACCGCGAAGATGTACATGATCGAATGGTCGAGCGTCTCGCGGCTCGCCTTCGGGTCCATCTTCTGGGGATCGTTCGCCCCGGTGCCGATCACGTAATGGGTGTGGTGCGAGGTCTCGATCAGCACGTCGCGCACCCTAGTCAGGTCGCCGATCTTCGGCCCCATCCGCCGGGCGAGGTCGATCAGCGCCTGGCTCTGGTACTCGGCCGAATGCTCCTTGGTATAGGTGTCGAGGATCGCCCGCTTCGGCTCGCCCCGGGCCGGCAGCGGCACGCTGTAGCGCGCCTCCGGGCCGCCGAGCAGCCAGGCGATGAACCCGTCCTCGCCCTCCCAGGCCGGGGACGGCGCGCCTTCGCCGCGCAGCACCCGGTCGACCGCCTCGACCGCCATCTTGCCGGCGAAGGCGGGGGCAAACGCCTTCCACGACGAGATCTCGCCCTTGCGGCTCTGCCGGGTGGTAGTGGTCACATGCAGCGCCTGCTGCACCGCCTGATAGATCGTCTCGGCGGGTAGCCCGAGCGCCGCGCCGATGCCCGCCGCCGCCGACGGCCCGAGATGCGCGATATGGTCGATCTTGTGCTCGTGGAGGCAGATGCCCTTCACGAGGTCCACCTGGATCTCGTAGCCCGCCGCGATCCCGCGCACCAGCGCCGCGCCGTCGAGCCCGCAATGCTCCGCCACGGCGAGGATGGGGGGATGTTGTCGCCCGGATGGCTGTAGTCGGCGGCGAGGAAGGTGTCGTGATAGTCGAGCTCGCGCACCGCCACCCCGTTTGCCCAGGCCGCCCATTCCGGCGAGACCCGGATCGCGGTCTCGACCCCGAACACCCGCGCCCCGGGCCGCGCGCCATGCGCCAGCGCCTGGCCGCGCGCGCTGACCGCCGGCCGGCGGTTCAGCGAGGCCGCGGCGACGGCGGCGTTGTCGATGATGCGGTTGCCGATCATCTCGATCACCTCGGGCTCGACCGCGACCGGATCGGCGGCCACCTCGGCGATCTTCCAGGCGAGCTGGTCCTCGCGGGCCAGCGGCTCGGCGGATTTGTAGGTGCGCACGGTATGGGTCTGCATGTCGGGGTTTCCTCGCATTGTCCTGGAATCGGAGGGGCGGCCCGGCGCCCGAAATCCTGCGCGCCGGCCGTTGTTGAAGGTTTCCCTGCGGTTAATGGATCTTCATTTTTCTTTTTTGTTCAGGTGCTTGCGGTCTTTCGCACGCGTGCGAATCCCTGAGCGCGGACCCCCCGTCACGGCGCGATCGCGATGGGGCGGCCGTCGTCGTCGACGGCCACCATCTCGAAGCGGCCGGTCATCGCCGGCCGCCGCGCCCCGGTCTTCAGCTCCTCCGCCGTGGCGGTGACGCTGACCGTCATCGAGCTCCTGCCCACCCGCTCGACCCGGGCGACGATGTCGAGGATCTCGCCGAGCCGCACCGGCACGGCAAAATCCACCCGGTCCGAGGCCGCCATCACCACCGCCCGCCGGGCCCGGCGGGTGGCGGTGACGAAGGCGGCCTTGCTCATCAGCGCGAGCCCGTTCCCCCCGAACAGCGTCCCGTAGTGGTTGGTCTGGTCGGGGAAGATCATCTCGATGAACCGGGTCTCGACGGGGTCCATGTCAGGCGCCGGGCTTGTCCGCGGCGGCGCGGATCATCGGGACGATCTGGTCACCCCAGTGTCCGCCCCCGTCGTGGTGGCGCGAGACGCGGACGAGTTCGACCGAGACACCGGCGGCGACGGCGCGCTGGACGGCTTCGTTGAGGCGGTGGGTCGCCTCGGCGATGCGGTGGACGGCGCGGTCGACATTGGCGTTCCCGGGCAGATCGACACGGCGGAAATCGGGCTGTGCAGTCATGGCTTGCGATCCTTTGCGGGTTGAAGGGCCGCCGCGGCCGGGTGAATCGGGACGCGGCGGCGTCTGGTTCACTCGGCGGCGAACTGGTTCATGGTATTGGCATGGCCGCCGGCCTTCAGCGCCCGCTCGCCCGACACCATCTCCTTGAACGTGTCGCCGAGATCCGAGCCCACCTCGTGCTGGTGGCGCACCGCCGAGATCCCGCGCCGGATCTCCTCGCGCTGCACGGTCGCGACATAGGCGAGCATCCGGTCCTCGCCGAAGTAGCCGCGGCTCAGCTCGTCCACCGACTTCGCGGTCAGATGGAAGGTCGGCAGGGTGATCAGGTTGTGGAACACGCCGGCCCGCGCCGAGATGTCCGCCTGGAAGGCCCTGAGCCGCGCATCCGCCTCGAGCCCGAGCTCGCTCGCGTCGAGATCGGCGGACATGAGGCCCTGCCCGTCGGGATAGTCGCTCTCGGCGATCCTGCCTTCGGCCAGCCACTGCGCCCGCACCTGCTTGCGCAGGTTCAGTGTCCAGTTGAACGACGGCGAGTTGTTGTAGGCGAGCTTGGCCTTCGGCGCCTTCTCGCGGATCTCGGCGACCATCGCGGCGATCTCGTCCACGTTCGGCGTGTCGGTCTCGATCCAGACCAGATCGGCGCCGCCCTCGTTGAGCGAGGCGATGCAGTCCTCGATCACCCGCGCCCGGCCCGTGCCCTCGGCGAAGGCGAAGAGCCCGTTCGGCATCCGCACCGGCCGCACGAAGGCGCCGTCCCGCACGATCGCGAGCTCGCCCTCGACCGGCGTGTCGACCGGCTCGACCTTCAGCCACTTGATGTATTCGGACGCGAGGTCGCCCGGGTACTGGCTGACCGGCACCTTCTGGGTCAGGCCGGCCCTGAGGCTGTCGGTGCGCGCGACGATCACGCCGTCCTCGACCCCGAGCTCCTCGAAGGCGAGCCGGCAGGCGCGCAGCTTCTCGATGAAGTCCTCGCGCGGGACCGTCACCTTGCCGTCCTGGTGCCCGCACTGCTTGGCGTCCGAGACCTGGTTCTCGATCTGGAGGCAGCAGGCCCCGGCCCTGATCAGTTCCTTGGCCAGCAGATAGGTCGCGTGTTCGTTGCCGAAGCCCGCGTCGATGTCGGCGATGATCGGCACGACGTGGCTCTCGAACCCGTCGATCTCGGCGATCGCGGCCTTCTCCGCCGCCGCGTCGCCCGAGGCCCGCGCCGCCTTCAGCTTCGCGAAGAGGTCGTTCAGCGCCACCTCGTCCGCCTGGCGCAGCGAGACGTAGATCTCCTGGATCAGGTCGGCGACGGCGGTCTTCTCGTGCATCGACTGGTCGGGCAGGTGCCCCCAGCGGTTGCGCAGCCCCGCGACCATCCAGCCCGACAGATAGACATAGGTGCCCTTCGCCGTGCCGCGCAGGCGCTTGACCGACTTGATCATCTGCTGGGCGTGGAAGCCCGACCAGCAGCCGAGGCTCTGGGTGAACCGCGAGGGATCGGCGTCATAGGCCGCCATGTCGGCGCGCATGACCGATCCCATGGCGCGGGCGATGTCGAGGTGGGTATCGTAGGTGTTCTGGAGCCTGAGCTGGACGATGTCGTCCACGCCGACACCGCCCCGGGTGACGCCGTCGGGGTAGCGCGCCAGCACTTCGCTGCGCAGGGTCGCGTAGTTTCGGGTCATGGTGGTCTCTCTCGGTTGTGCCTCGGGGGACACCACGTCCCATGACGGGTCGGGCCCGAAGGCGGAGAAGTAGAAGTCTGACCGGGCGACAGGCGCGGGGTCCGGCGTGATCCGGTCGAGACGGCCGGTGGGCGCGAAGTCCCTGGGCATCATCGGAGCCTCCCTGCTTGCGGTTCGACAGAAGGGACGGTATTCGCAAGGGAAATCCGGCTAAATCACTGAATTTGCGCAATAGTGCGAAGGGCGTGGGCTGGATTTGCAAATGTTGCGAAGGTGGCTTGGATGAAAAAGGCCTTCATGGGTGTCCGCCTGCGGCGGCTGCGTGAGGAGCGGGGACTGACCCAGGCGGCACTGGCCCGGGCGCTCGAGCTCAGCCCGAGCTATCTGAACCAGATCGAGCAGAACCAGCGGCCGCTGACCGTGCCGGTGCTGCTCAAGCTCAACGCCGTCTTCGGCCTCGACATCCAGATCTTCGCGGAGGACGAGGAGGCGAGGCTGGTCGTCGAGCTGCGCGCCGCGCTGGCCGAGCATGGGCCGGGGGCGGCGCTGGCCGAGGTTCGCGAACTCGCCTCCGGCATGCCTGGGCTGGCGAGGGCGATCCTCGAGATGCATCGCCGTGCCCGTGAGGCAAGCGAGCGGGCGGATGCGATAGCCGCACGCCTCGGTGGCGAGGGGGGTGTGACTACGCCCGCGCCCTTTGAGGAGGTGCGCGACTTCTTCGTCGCCCGTCACAACTATCTGCCCGAGCTCGACACGCTGGCCGAGCGGCTCGCCGCCGAGGCGGCGTTGCCGGTCGGCCGGATGGCGGACGGGCTGGCGATGCGGCTGACCACGCACCACGGCATCCGCATCGAGGAGGCGGAGCGCGGGACGCTGCGCGCCTACGACGCCTCGGCGCGGGTGCTGCGCCTCTCGCCCCGGATCACGCCCGGCCAGCGGGCCTTCCAGATGGCGACGCAGCTCGCCTTCCTCGAATGCGGTGGAGAGATCGACGCCCTCGCGGCGACGGCGGCGTTCCGCAGCGCCGAGGCCGACCGGCTGGTGCGGATCGGGATGGCGAACTATTTCGCCGGTGCGCTGCTTATGCCCTATGCGGCCTTCCTCGCGGTGGCCGAGGCCGAGCGCTACGACATCGATCTGCTCGGCCGCCGTTTCGGCGTCGGGTTTGAGACGGCCTGTCACCGTCTCTCGACGCTCCAGCGACCCGAGGCGCGGGGCGTTCCGTTCTTCTTCATCCGCAGCGACCGCGCCGGCAACATCTCCAAGCGCCAGTCGGCGACGGATTTTCACTTCAGCCGGATTGGCGGCACCTGCCCGCTCTGGACGATCTACGAGGCCTTCACCCGCCCCGGCCAGATCCTGACCCAGATCGCCCAGATGCCCGACGGCCGCAGCTATCTGTGGCTCGCCCGCACGGTCACCCGGGGTCAGGGCGGTTTCGGTGCACCGGCCAAGACCTTCGCGATCGCCATGGGATGCGACCTGCGCCACGCCGAGCGGCTGGTCTATTCGCGCGGCCTTGACCTGAAGAACCCCGATGCGGCCACCCCGATCGGTGCCGGCTGCAAGGTCTGCGACCGCCCGGCCTGCCCCCAGCGCGCCTTCCCGCCAGTCGGCAGGCCGCTCTCCGCCGACGCGGGCGTCAGCCGTTTCGCGCCGTATTCGGCGGGCTGAAGCCGGCAGGCAAGGCGTTGCGCCTGCCGGGGGCTTTGCCGCCGTTGGTTCTCAGGGTCAGCCTGCGAGCGATCCGCAGTTGGAAAGGGCGACGAGGCTTTCAAGAGACCGCAGGTCCAGAAGGTGTGTTTTCCTTGGTTTGCTGTCAGGATTGCACAGGTTCTGTTTCGCCCGAAGCTGGCCTATCCTGGGCCGGCCCGCCGGTCCGTCCGGCCTCGTTCCAGCCGGAGATACCCCGTGAGCATCACGCAGAAGTTCAGCCGCCTTGGCACTGACAACGCACCCGGGCAGGAGGGTCGGCTGGCCAGCCAGGGGCTCGAGAGCCTGATCAGGGGCGAGGTCATCGAAGGCCGGCCGGTGGATTTCTCGCACGGGGATGTGGATGCCTTCACGCCTACTCCCGGGGCCTTCGAGTTGTTCGGTGCCGGGGGTCGGGCAGGGGGCACGCAGGCCTATACCGAGTACCGGGGCGATCCGGGGATCCGCGAGATACTGGCGCCCCGGCTGTCGGCGTTTACCGGGGCTCCGGTCGATGCGCGCGAAGGGCTGCTCCTGGCCCCGGGCACGCAGGGCGCGCTCTTTCTTTCCCTTGCCTCGACGGTCGGGCGGGGGACGAAGGTGGCCGTCGTTCAGCCCGACTATTTCGCCAACCGCAAGATCGTTGAATTCCTCGAGGCGGAGATGGTGCCGGTCCCGCTGGACTACGGAACGGCGGAGGGGAGGGCCGGGATTGACCTCGACCGGCTCGAGGCGGCCTTCCGCGAGGGGGTTGAGGTGTTCCTGTTCTCCAACCCGAACAATCCGGCCGGCGTGATCTATTCGGCGTCCGAGATCGAGGCGATCGCGTCCCTTGCCGGGCGTTACGGCGTGACCGTGATCGTGGACCAGCTCTACTCGCGGCTGCTCTATTCGGGGCAGGACTATGTCCATCTGCGGGCGCGGATGCCGGATGCTGATAATCTGATCACGATCATGGGGCCGTCGAAGACCGAGTCACTGTCGGGCTATCGGGTCGGGGTGGCGTTCGGTGCAGCAGCGATCGTCGGCAGGATGGAGAAGCTCCAGGCGATCGTCAGCCTGCGCGCGGCCGGCTATTCCCAGGCGGTGCTGCGCGGATGGTTTGCCGAGCCCGAGGGTTGGCTGGCCGAACGCATCCGCCTTCACGAGGGCATACGCGACGAGCTGCTCGTGATCCTGCGCGCGGTTCCGGGCGTGGATGTTCGGGCGCCCGAGGCCGGAAGCTATCTCTTCCCGCGCCTGCCCCGGCTCGCTGTTGCATATGCCGATTTCGTCCGGCTTCTGCGTCTTCAGGCCGGGGTGACGGTGACCCCGGGCACCGAGTTTAGCCCGCATGCGGAGGATTGCCTGCGGCTGAACTTCTCGCAGGACCCGGATGCGGCGGCCGCAGCGGTGCGGCGCCTGGCTGTGATGATCGAACGCTATCGCGCCTGAGGCGCCCGGGCTGACGCAGCCGCCGCGCAGGCCCCGGTTCCGGCATCCGGAGCGGTCAGGCCATTTCCGTCCCGTACGGCCTGGCCGGAAGGGTCAGGTCAGGCAGCCCCGGGCGTCGTTGGCAATGGCCTGCCCGCCCAGCTGCAGGCCAGAGGCGAGCGCCACTGTCGCGCAGGAGTGGTTCGGCCGGATCGAGATGCGGTCACCCACCGCCAGCCGGCCCTCGGGGTCCTCGACGGTGCCGTGTTCCTCGGACAGCCGGGCGACGCGCATCCGCGTGCCGTCGGATGCGTCGAACTCGCCAAACCCCTGACCGGCGCCAAATCCGTGCGGGCCGGCGTCCGAGCTGAGGATCTTGGATCCGGCGTCGATCACAGCGGTGCGACCGCTGTGGAACACCACGCGGCTCTCCACGGTCAGAGCGATGTCGTCGCGCTGGCAGATCCCGAGGCGCACGGCGGTCATGTCGAGGAAGGCGTAGTTGCCTGGGCGCAGCTCGTCGCTGCCCGGCGCAATGAGCGCGCCAAGGCATGTCGGGGTGGAGCCCACCGAAATGCGGCTCCCCGCACCGCTGCCCGCCAGACCGGCAAGCGCCCGCCGGAGGTCGGCCATCTCTTCGGTGACAATCCGGTTCCGCTGCTCCTCATCGCCCGCGCCATAGGCATGGCCGGCGTGGGAGAGCACACCGAGGACCCCGAGCCCCCGTGCCTGGGCGAGCCGTTCGGCGAGCGCCGTGAGCAGAGGCCCCTCGGACGGGACGCCGACGCGGCCCAGCCCGGTGTCTATCTTGACGAAAACTCCCGCCCGCTGCCCGGTACCCTGCGCCCCCGTCTCGATGGCCGCGACATGGGCCGGGTGGGCGGCAATCAGCCGAAGCTCGGTCCCGGAGGTGGCGGCGGCCTCGATCAGCTCGGTCACGACGGCCGAATCCACCAGCGGATAGGCCACGGTCACGGCGGGCAGGCCGGCGCGGATGAAGACCATGGCCTCGGAGGGCTTCGACGCCGTCACCCCGCCCGCTCCTGCGGCCAGCTGCATGCGGGCGATCGCCAGCGACTTGTGGGTCTTCGCATGCGGATGGAGCACCGCCCCGGCCTCAAGGGCCTTCGCCGCCATGGCTGAAATGTTGCGTTCCAGCCGTGGGGGATCGACCCGCAGAAACGGGGTGCGGGGTTCCAGGGACATTGTTGGTGGCCTCCTTAGCCTAGCCGGCGCATTGTCGGTCAGCGTGCCGCGCGGAAGGCGGGGCCATTGCGCGGTGCGGCCTCTGGACGAGCGTGGCCATATGATGCCCGACGGAAGTTGCGTGGGCAGGGCCGGAAAAGCAATCCCGGCCATCTTCGTGACCGCCGACGGGGCCGAAAAACCCGGATGTGCCCGCATTACCGGCGTCGACCGGCGTCGACCGGGGGCAGCGGTTCTGCGCCGGAATGCCGGGATGCGGCCCCTGAGCGCTGGTCGGCCCGGGGTGCGCCGGCGGCGCCACCCCGACATATCTGTGGAAATACGGGCCGGCTCGGGGCCAGGAGGCGGCCGTCAGTCGAAGACCGGCTCCCATTCGCGGATGATGAGGCGCTCACCGCGATCGAGCGCGGATATCGAGGCCATGTCATCTTCGTCGAGAACGACCTCGAGAGCGCCGATGTTGGAGTGCAGGCGTTCCCTGTTGGTGGAGGAGGGGATGACGATCAGGCCCTGCGCCATCAGGAAGGCCAGCGCGACCTGCTCGGGCGTGGCACGGTGTTTTTCCGCGATGCGCCGTATCTCGGCATCCTCAGCCACGCGCCCGCCCGCGAGGGGCATGTAGCAGGTCACGTCGATGCCGCGCGAATGGCAGTGATCCACCAGCTTCCGGTTCTGCAGGAAAGGGTGGACCTCGACCTGATTGTTCACCAGCACTCCCTCGCCGACCAGCTCGATGGCGCGCTCGATGTAGGCGATCGGGAAGTTGGACACGCCGATCCGGCGGGCGAGGCCGGACGCGTGGGCCTCGGCAATCTGCGGCATGTAGGTTTCAAGCGGATACTCGCCATTCTTCGCCGGCCAGTGAATGAGCGCGAGGTCGATCACGTCGACGCCGAGCGCTTCGGCGCTGCGTTGGAGGCTGGGCATCACCTGGCCGGGGCCGAGGTTGCTCGTGCTGACTTTGGTGACGAGAAAGAAGTCCTCTCGCGGGATGCCGGACGCGGCCACCGCAATGCCGCACTCGCGCTCGTTCATGTAGTCCTGGGCGCTGTCCAGGTGGCGATACCCGACCTCGATGGCCGCCTCGATCGCGGCGATGCCTTCGGGTCCGGTTCGCTTCGAGGTGCCCAGGCCGAACTGGGGGATGTCGTTGATTGGTTTCATAGGTTCCCTGGGGCTTGATCCGCTAGCGAATGATGGTGGGAAGGTAGGTGGTCAGGGGCGGCACCAGCGCGATGATCACGATGACCGCGAGCAGCGCGACGATGAACGGGATGAGTTCCCGCATGAGCGGCGCCATCCCGATGTTGCCGATGCGCATGGCGATGAAGAGGTTGATCCCTACGGGGGGCGTGATCATCCCCATCGTCATGCTCAGGATCACGGTCATCGCGAAGTGGATGTCATCGATACCCAGGCCGCGGGCGACGGGCACCAGCAGCGGAACGAAGACGATGATCATCACCGTCGGCTCGAGCACCATGCCGAGCGCGAGCAGGATGAGGATCGTGGCGAAGAGAAAGAGGGTGGGCTGGTCGACGAAGCTCGACGCCAGGAAATCGCGGACGGAGCCGAATCCGCTGATGATCATCACGTAGGACGCGAGCGACACCATCGAGACGAGAAAGAACACCGTGGCGCTCGACCTGGCCGAGTTCTTAACCGCTTCCCAGAGCGTGCGCGGCGTCAGAGAGCGAAAGACGAAGATCCCGAGGAAGATCGCGTAGATGCAGGCGACGCCCCCCGCCTCCGTCGGCGTGAAGACCCCGCCGACCGTCCCCCAGACGATGAGCACGGGCAGCGAGACGACCGCGAGGCCGTCGAACATGAGCCGCCAGAAGGGCTCGTCCGCGAGCTTGAGCGTGGCGCGAGAGTCGGGCAACTGCCCCATGGCGCCTTTGACGTAGATAACCACAAAACAGGCGAGCGCGAGCAGCAGTCCGGGAATGATGCCCGCCACGAAGAGCGAGATCACCGATACGCCGGTGACCGCCGAGTAGATGACCGCCGTGACGGACGGCGGGATGATCGGTGCGATCAGCGCGCTGGCGACGGTCACCGCCGCCGCGAATTCCTTGGTGTAGCCCTCGCGCGGCATGCCGCGGATGAACACCTGGCCCAGGGCCGCCGTATCGGCGACGGAGCTTCCGGATATGCCCGCGAAGAACACCGAGGCCAGCACGTTGGCATAGGCAGTGGCGCCACGCACCTTGCCCATGATCCTCTGGCTGAGCGCGATCAGCCGGTCGGTGATCCCGGCCGAGCCCATGATCTCGCCCGCCAGGATGTAGAAGGGCGCCGCGAGGAGCGCCATGCTGTCGATGGACGTGACAAGCCGCGTCGGCAGGACGACGAGGTTGAGCCCCTCAGCGCGGATCCCGAGGATGCCGGCGAGCCCGAAGGCGAAGGCCAGCGGAAGCCCAATGAGGACGAGGGCCGAGAAAACACCGATGACAACCAGCATGCGCCTACTCCGAGCCGTCTTCAGCCGGCAGTCTTCGTTCGACGCCCCGCAGCGTGAGCATCAGGAAGTAGAGGGAGATGAAGAAGATGCCGGCGCCGGCGATCGGCACAGCGGCATAGGGGATCGCCATCATGATGCCCGCCGAGGGCGAGACCTGCGCCATGTTGGAGATGGTTCCCCGGATCCCCAGCGTCACCATGTACCAGGCCACGACCAGCGTTGCCAAAAGGCAGATCACGCGGACCACACGACCGATCGCGCCAGTGCCGAAGAGGCCGAAATCCACCGTCATGTGCTCGCGGCGCGCGAATGCGGTGATTGCGCCGATGAAGGAGAGCCAGACGTTGCAGTAGCGCATGACCTCCTCGCTCCAGGAGAGCGGCGAGCCCAGGACGTAGCGAAAGACCACGGACGCCCCGTCGATCACGACGATCGCGGCGAGCAGCGAGGCCGCAATGAAGAGCGTGCCCTCGTCGAGCCAGCGGACGACACGGCCCATGGATTTCTGAAGTCTGTCCAGGATCATTCCCCCGCCGCAAAAAGGAACCTGCCCGGGGGCGGCCGTGGGCCGCCCCCGGGCGTGCCTCCGGCCTCAGTGGCGATAGACCTCGTCGTTCGCCTGCTCGACCGCGGCCAGGAAGCGCTCGACCAGCTCGGTCCCGACCTGGCTCTCGATATGGGCGCGCACGGCTGGCTGGGCCGCTTCGCGGAACATCTCCTTTTCCGCGTTGGTGTTGAGGTAGACCTCGACACCGTTGTCCCTCAGCTTCTGGATGCTGAGCTCGAGCTTGTCCATTTTCAGCGCCTGCGAATAGTTCGCCAGAAGCTGCGCGCCTTCCTGCAGGATATTGCGGGTATTCTCGTCGAGGCCCTGCCACCAGGCGTCGTTCGCGACCAGGAACTGAACGCCGAGGGTGTGGTCGTCGGCCGAGACGAACTTCTGCACCTCGCCGATGCCCGAGTCCGCGATGGCCGGGATCGGGTTCTCCTGCCCGTCGACGATCCCCTGCCGCAGCGCCATGACCAGCTCGGGGGCGGGCAGGGGCGTCGGCGAGGCGCCGAGGGCCCGCATCAGCTCCATGTAGACCGGGCTTTCCATCGTGCGCATCCTCAGCCCCTCCATGTCGGAGGGCTCGCGGATCTCGCGCACGTTGTTGCTCATGGAGCGAAAGCCGCTCTCGGAGGTGATGAGGGTGCGCACGCCGGTCTGCTCCAGCATGTCCTGCGTGAGTTCCCGCATGAACGGGCCGTCCAGGAACTTCCACGCCACGGGCGAGGTGGTGACGGCGTAGGGAATCGAGAGCACCTGGACCGGCGGGTAGAAGCCGGCGATGGCGCCGTCGGCCGGGAAGGCCATCTCCAGAGAGCCCTGCTGGACCTGCTCGAAGATCTCGCGGTCGCCGCCGAGAGACTGGGCGAAGACCCGCAGCTCGATCTCGCCGTTGCTGCGGAACTCGACGTAGCGCTTGAAGGTTTCGACGGCCTGAAACTCTGTCTGCTCGGGCGATGCGAAGTTCGTCCCGAGCTTGATGACCATCGCATGCGCTGTCGAGATGCCGCCGAGCAGCGTGGCCGCACAGGTGAGGGCTATCCCGATCTTGCTGAAGCTCTTCATTATTTTCCTCCCGGATAGAGTTTATGCTTATGTCGAGTTCGTATCCCGGCGGCGGGCGGCCGCTTTCCTTCCCGTTAGTTCAGCCATGCGGACATGGACCCGTTTTCCGTCCACATGTCCTGTACGGCCTCCTCGCGATAGGGATGCTCGCGGATGACATCGTCGTTCAGCTCGATCCCGAGCCCGGGCGCGCCACCAACGGCATACGCGCCGTCGACCGGCATCGGGCAGTTGGTGACCAGGTCCTTTCGCCAGGGGACGTCGTATGCCGAGAACGACTCCTGGCAGACGATGTTCGTCGTCGCCGCGCTCAGGTGCAGAGCCGCGGCCGTCGCGACGGGGCCGAACGGGCAGTGGAACGACACCGGGAGGTAGTGGCTGTCGGCCAGGGCCGCGATCTTCTTTGCCTCGAGCAGGCCGCCGACCTGGATGATGTCGGGCTGCAGCACATGGGGCCGGCCGAGCTGGATGAGCTGCGGGTACTGGTAGCGTGAAAAGCAGCGCTCGCCGGTCGCGATGCGCAGCCCGGCCGGACGCGCCACCTCGCCGAGGGCGGCGAAGTTCTCTGGCGCGACCGGCTCCTCGAATCAGTAGACGCCATGCTCGGCGAGGACCTCGGCCACATGACTGGCGGTGCCGACGCTGAACCGGCCATGCCCGTCCACCAGGATGCGGAAGTCGGGTCCGACCTCGTCTCGGACCGCCGCGATGACATCGTAGCCATAGCGCAGGTCGGCGGGTTGCGGATCGGCGCCCGCGAGCCAGAAGGGATCGAACTTCATGCCGCTGTAGCCGGCCTCGACCACTTTGCGCGCTGCCTTCCTAGCCTCTGCGGGTTCGCTGCCGTTCTCGAACCAGCCGTTCGCATAGGCGGGAATGCGGTCGTGAACCTTGCCGCCCAGCAGGTTGTATACCGGCTGGTCGAGGAATTTTCCGCAGATGTCCCAGAGTGCGACCTCGATGGCGGCGATGGCGCTGTTCACCGCCGGCCCGCCGCGCGCGTATTCGTTCCGGTACATCGCCTGGACCAGGCGCTCGATGTCGAACGGGCTGGCGCCGACGACGTAGCGCTTGAAGAGCAACTCGGCGGCGGTCCGCACCGTCGGGGCCTGCCACTGCATCGTGCCCTCGCCGACACCGGTCAGTCCATTGGACGTGTGGACCCGTACCATGAGCAGGTTATTCCACGGTCTTCCGACCAGGAACGTTTCAAGGTGCGTGACCTTCATGGACTCCGTGCGCTCCCGCCTGCGATTGTCGAGCGGAATTTTTATATATGATCCATTTTTGAGTCTATAGAAAATTGGGCCATCTTGAGGATTCCTGTATATCATGCGTAAGTGGCCGGCATCGTGAAAGGATTCCAGCGCATGCGATCGAGCCTCTCCCTCCGCGTCACGTCCGACATCCGGAGCGCCATCGTTGCGGGCGTCTTCGCGCCCGGAGAGCGGCTGAAGACAGAGGTGCTGGCGGAGCAATTCCAGGTCAGCGCCAATCCCGTGCGGGAGGCTCTGTGGCGCCTTCAGGGCGAGGGGTTCGTGGTCATGACGCCGAACCAGGGCGCACGTGTGCGTGTCATAGGCGACGACTTCATCCGCAACATCTTCGAGCTGCGCGAGCTGATCGAGCCCGTCTTCGTGCGCCGGTTCTGTCTGCGCGCCTCGTCCAGGGACATCGAGCGGTTGGAGGCGGCCGGGGATGCCTTCGCGATGGAGGCGGATGCCGATCCGGCGGATTTCTACACGCTCGACGGCCGCAACCGCGACTTCCACAAGATCCTGGTGGAGGAGGAATCCAACACCGAAGCGTTGCAGGTGATCGAGCGGCATGGCGACATCATCAATGCCGCTCGATCCAAGCTCGCGCAGACCCGTGGCCGGACGCTGAGCCGCGCGCGCGAGCATGCGATGATCATCGAGGCCATCAAGGCCGCCGACCCGGACGCCGCCGCCGCCGCCGCCGCCGCGCACGTCCGCAGCGCGCGCGACGACTTTCTCGAGCAGATGCACCACGGGCGCAACATCGCGCTATCCACCACCCAGGATCCGGGTCCCGCGTAAACCGTGCTGGCGCCGTCCAATCTGGCGCGCCATTTCCTCGTCACTGTCTGACAAGCGAGCCCCGGGCGCGACCCGCCGCGCAACGGGCTCGGGTGCGCCGGCCATGTCTGCACCGCATCCCTCTGACTCAAGCGGCCTGACGACGTGTTCTGAATACCCAGCTGACTGGCGATAGAGGATCATGCCGGCGTGATGCAGCACGTCGTTGATGAAATCGCCATCGGCGGTAAAACCCGTGTCATCCCAGTATTCGATATGGGTGCCGGTAACTTCGTAGCGCCCCTGATAGGCCATCTCGCGTGTTCCGCGCGCTTCGACATATCGCCCGTTGGCCAGAAGCTCATGGCGGATATGGCCATCCTCCGAGACCCAAAGGCCGACATAGGGGTTAAGAGCTTCCAATGGGGTCTCCTCGGTCTGGGCGTGTTGTGGCAGAAGCACCGCCATCATGAGGGCCGCAACTATACGCTGCATGGTACATTCCTCGCTTCCATCGGCGGAGTGCGGCCGGCCTTGGCCGCATCCGGGTACTTGCGCGGCGGGCGTCAATTGGGCGACGCGGTCGGCCGTATGGTGATCTCGGTGGTGTCCACGCTTGAGGGTGCCTCGACGACATGGCGAACGGCGCGGGCGATGTCGGCGGGCTGGAGCGCCACGGCCCGATAGGCGTCCATCGCCGCCATCGTTTCCGCATGGGTTATGGTCGATGCAAGCTCGCTCTCGACAACGCCGGGATTGACGCAGGTGACGCGGACGTTCGTCGTCTCCTGACGCAACCCGTCAGAGATGGCCCGGACCGCAAATTTCGTCGCGCAGTAGACTGCGGCAGTCGGGACCGCCTGCAACGCGCCTATCGAGCCGATATTGATGATCTGGCCGCTGCCCTGCGCCTCCATCACCGGCAGTACCGCGCCGATGCCCCAGAGCACGCCCTTGATGTTGACGTCCACCATCCGGTCCCATTCGTCCAGCTTTCCGGCTGAAAGGGGCGAGAGCGGCATTATGCCGGCGTTGTTGACCAGAACGTCGATGCGCCCCCAGCTCCCGACCGCCGCCCGTGCGAAGGCGGCCATGGATTGGCGGCTGGTGACGTTCAGCGCGCAGGCCTGCGCAGTGCCGCCCGCGTTGCGAATCTCTGCCGCGATGGCTTCGATGCGGTCCAGCCGGCGGGCGCCGAGCAACACCTTTGCACCCGCATCGCCGAGCTCTCTGGCGATGCCCTCGCCGATGCCGCCAGAGGCGCCGGTGATCAGAACGACCTTGTCCATGTCTGCTCCCTCGATTGCGTTCGGGGTGAAAATGGACCTCCAGGACTGGTTCTGGTATCCGTCGAATTCTCGACTGGCTGGTTAGCATTGGTTTACAATGAAGATCGACCTGAACCTTCTGCCGCTGTTCCTCGCCGTCGCGGAGGAACACAACTTCCGCGCTGCCGCCGGCCGTCTGGGCGTGACCAGATCGGCCGTCAGCCAGGGAATGCGACGCCTCGAGGACACCTTCGGGACGGCGCTCGTGCTGCGCACGACGCGCTCCGTGCGCCTGACCGAAGCGGGCGAGCGGCTGCGCGGGGCCCTGTCGCACCCCCTGGCGGATATCGAAACCGCGCTCGAAGACGCGGCGGCAGAGCATGCTCCGCGCGGGCTGCTGCGGATCGCCGCCACCTCCATTGCCGAGCAATTCCTGTCGGGTCCGCTGATTGCCACCTTTGCTGCGGCCAACCCCGGGGTGACGATCGACATCAGCGTCACGGACGACGAGTTCGATATTGTGGGCGCCGGATTTGATGCAGGCGTCAGGCTGGGCGAGGTCATCGAGCAGGACATGATCGCCATCCCCCTGACCGGCGACCAGCGCGAAATGGTGGTCGCATCCCCGGAGTATCTGGCCCAGCACGGCGCGCCGGCGCACCCCCGCGACCTCGTCCGGCATCGCTGCATCGGCTGGCGTCCGTCGCCGAACGTGGCGCCGTATCGCTGGGAGTTCGAGGAGAACGGCATGCCGTTCGACGTGGCGGTAGAGCCGCAGATCACGACCAACGATCTGCGACTGATGCTGAGGGTCGCGCTGGCAGGCGGCGGCATCACCTTCGCACCCGAGGAGACTTTCCGGCCGCTTGTCGAAACAGGGGAACTCACGCCCCTGCTAGGTGATTTCCTGCCGCCGTTTCCGGGGTTCTTTCTCTATTTCCCGCAACGCCGCAACATGGCGCCGAAGCTGCGCGCTCTGGTCGATCATGTCGGGCGATGGCGGCAGCGCGCCTCTATGTCGGCACTGGTCCCGGGAGGGTAGCAAAGTAGCTCCCGGCCAGGGGGCTGGAACGGGAAGCTCACGGCGGGCCGAATCTGATGAAACGGAAAACAACATCTGCGCCATCGCCCTCTACATTGAGGCAAAGCGAATGACTATGATGGGGTGGGAATTCGATAGACGGCTTTCAGGCGAATTCGGTGGATTGTTGTCGAGCGGCTTTCGCGGCCCGACACGCTGCCTTAACCGGCCAGGTGCAATCGGGCGCTCTCGAACGGGAAGCCTTCATCGTCCACAGATCGACGAGAGAGTTCCTGGAAACCGATTCTGCGGTAAAAGCTTACCGCTTGGGTATTCTCCGTGTAGACTTCCAGAGTGAGTTCGCCCTTCAGTTTCAGAGCATGGGATATGAGCTTGCCTCCAATCCCCGACCCTTGCCGCTCTGGCGTGATAAAAAGCCCTCCGATGAAAGTCTGGAGAAGACTGATGAACCCAACAGGCCGCCCCGCCATGGTGGCAACCCATGTTTCGGAGCGTGGAAGATACTGATCTTCGATGAGCCCTCTTTGATCCGTCAAACGGCGCTCGCCGATGAAGGGGTGGGCAATCAGGGAGGCTTCGAGCCAGATTTTTGACAGGTCAGCAGTGTCCGTCGCCTCGAAAGGCCGGATGACAACGTCCTCGTTCATCATGAGAACTCCTAGGAAAAGATACGCAAAGAGGTCCGGCGACCTTCGTTTGGCGCCGGGCGATACCGCTATCGGCGGTCAGGATTGCAAGCCTCTGTGCATAAATCTCCGTTTGCAGTCTGCCCGCTTCCAGGCTGCCCACATGATCCAGTCCATGGCCACCAAGAGGGCGAAAGTCATGGATCGCGAACCATCAAGATCTATGAAACTATAGCGTAGAATCGACGGTTTTTATGCCGATGGGCGGGTGTGTAGTGATCGGCTGCAATGTCGCCCGATAGAGGGCAATCGGCGGTTATGGCGGGCCGAAGCCGAGGAAACAGAGAACTACACTTACGCTATAGACCTCTCTGACTGAATAAAGCTGCGATCAGCTTCTCAGCCCATCAGCCACTGTGCGAGCGGCTTGGTCCTGTGGACCACGTCGGCGGTGGCAGGGCCAGTGGACATGGTCGATGTGTACGACGAGTTTTTTGGTGCGGGGCAAGGCGAGATATTCGTGCTTCGCACCGTGACCGACAACATTAGCTCCAACACAAATGCGGTTGGTTCGGTTTTTCTGGTCGCAATCGATGCGGTGACGCGAGCAGCACCGGCACGACTACCATCTGGTCACGTCAGTTGTGTCCGGAGGGGATCTCAGCCCCGACCATGGCGACGATGGCGAGGAGGACCGCGGTGCCGACGGTCATGACCACCGACGACGGCGGCCCGGCGCCGTGGGCTCGGCTGCGTCGCCCGATGCCCGCCGTCGAGCAAGCTCGCGGAAGCCAAGGGTCCAGAGCGCCGCGGAGGCTGCGATGCCGTCGAGGCCGGGGAGACGCCCCGCCGTGGGATGCAACAGCACCGCGGCGGCGACCACGCGCGGTGGCGGCGGCCAGCCAATAGCCGGCGTCGAGATTGCCGCCGGCATGGCCGCGGGTCGCGCGCATCATCACCGTCACCGTCATGCCGCCGATCGCCCCGATCCCGTTGAGGAGCAGGCCCGCCGTACCAGGAACGATCCCGGCGGCGCCCGCGGCGGTGCCGAGGAGACCCGGCGGCATGGAGAGATTGGCGGCGTGCAGCATCAGTAGCAACTGCGAACGTCAGGTATCCTGGTCGTGCCAGACGGGAGAGGCGGGCGAGGTGCGGGAGGCCAGGGAGGTCGAGCAGGACGACTGCGGCGCGAGAAGCGGGGCGAGAAGTCCAGGTGGGGAGCGCCAGCGCGCCAGTGGCGAAGCAGAGGCCGACGCCAGCCGCGCACTGGACCATTTGCGAAGCGGAGTCGGCACAAACGGCGCCGTCGGCACGTGCGGATTCGGCACATTGTGCCGACTCCGGGTTATGAGACCGGGTAGCGCTTCGGCCGGGGCCGAAGGGCCGCAGAAGCTGAAAAGCGATCTATTATCAGGTTGATATGCGCGAAATCTCTGGCGGAGAGACAGGGATTCGAACCCTGGGTGGGGTCACCCCCACAACGGTTTTCGAGACCGCCCCGTTCGACCGCTCCGGCATCTCTCCGCGTGAACGCAGCTTTATTGGGCTACGACGGGGTCTGCAAGAGCGGTGACACATCCGTGGCAGGAAAACAGCATTTCGACGCCGGTTCAGGGTCACCCGGCAGCCACATTCACCGCCTGACAGGGCAGGGGCTGGGGGCGATGCGCCGCCTGCGGGGGATTGCCGCCGGGTTTTCGCGCCCTCTTTCCCAGGACGGCGTCACACCCTAGGGTCCGGCCGAAGCGCAACCCTGGAGGAAAGCCATGGCCGAGATCCGCGATCCCGAGAATACCCTCGTCATCACCCTGAAGGACGGCGACGTCGTCGTCGAGATGCTGCCCGATGTGGCGCCCAGGCATGTCGAGCAGATCAAGGCGCTCGCCCGCAGCGGCGAATACGACAACGTGGCCTTCCACCGCGTGATCGACGGCTTCATGGCCCAGACTGGAGATGTGGCCAACGGCGACATGGAGGACGGGTTCGACATCCGCCGGGCCGGCACCGGCGGCTCCAGCCTGCCGAACCTGCCGGCCGAGTTCTCGAAGCTGCCCTTCGATCGGGGCGTTGTCGGCATGGCGCGGTCGCAGAACCCCAACAGCGCCAACAGTCAGTTCTTCATCATGTTCAAGGAAGGCCACTTTCTCAACAACCAGTACACGGTCTGGGGTCGGGTCATCTCCGGCATGGAGCACGTCGATGCGATCACCCGCGGCGAGCCGCCCGCAAGCCCCGACCGTATGCACAGCGTGCGCGTCGCGGCCGATACTGGTGCGGCTGCGTGATGCGGACGAGGCTTCTGGCCGCGATCGCGGCGCTCGGGCTCATGACGGGGGCGGCGCAGGCTCATGATCCCGAGAACGTGCTCGTCATCGAGGTCGAGGGCGAGGCGACGGGCATCGTCGAGATCGAGCTCCTGCCCGATGTCGCGCCGCTCCACGCCGAGCGCATGCGCACCCTGGCGCGCGAGGGCGCCTATGACGGGGTGGTCTTCCACCGGGTCATCGACGGGTTCATGGCGCAGACCGGCGATGTCGAGCACGGCACCCGCGAGGCCTTCGGCGCCGGGCGCGCCGGTACCGGCGGGTCGACCCTGCCCGACCTGCCGGCCGAGTTCTCCGACGTCACCTTCGACCGGGGCGTCGTGGGCATGGCCCGCTCGCAGAGCTCCGACAGCGCCAACAGCCAGTTCTTCATCATGTTCGCTCCGGCACCGCATCTGAACGGCCAGTACACGGTCGTCGGGCGGGTGATATCGGGGCAGGACGTCGTGGATGCGATCCGGCGCGGCAGCGGTCCGAACGGCGCCGTCGGCACGCCCGATGCGATGGCGCGGGTGCAGGTCAAGAGCGACCTCTGACACCTCCGCTCCACGGGGCTGCGCGACCCTTCCAGGTCCCGCGCGGCCCCGCTTTCCGCCTGCGGGCGGGCAAGGCCTCCGACAACAAAGTTATGCAAAGCGTATGCCTGTGCGCAAACTTTGCTTGTATCCTCGTCATTTCCGGCCATTATCAGCCCATCTGGCGGGATCAACCCGCCCAGCGAACGATAAGGTTCGGACCAACGGCAAGGGAGGCCAACATGACCGAGAACTCGAAAACTGTATCACGCCGATCGTTCCTGCGCACCGGTACAATCGGCGCAGGAGCGGCGGCAGCGACCAGCCTGGCGGCCCCGGCGGTGCTCGCCCAGGCGCCGGTCGTCGTGAAACTGCAGACGTCCTGGCCGGCGTCGGACGTGTTCCAGGACATGGCCGCCCAGTATGTCGAGCGCGTGCATGCCATGTCGGGCGGCCGCCTCCAGATCGACCTGATGTCCGCGGGCTCGGTGGTCGGCGCCTTCCAGGTGCTCGACGCCGTCCATGACGGGCTGATCGACGCCGCGCACAGCGTGCCGGTCTACTGGTACGGCAAGCACAAGGGCG